>JAAYYI010000108.1 GCA_012515445.1 Candidatus Bathyarchaeota archaeon
AAAGACGGCGACTGCTGGCAAGGCTTAACAATTACTGTAACAAAGCCTGACAACACAACTGAGACTTTAGGACCGATTAAAACTGATTCTACCGGAAGCACAGGAGTAACATACATTCCAGCTATGACTGGAACCTACTACTTCCAAAGCCACTTTCCTGCGCAGTGGTATAACTACACAGGCTACAACTGGTACATGGGTGCCGTGATTACCTCTACAACCTACTATAAAGCAAGCGACAGCGCCAAACTGGCAGTAGCCATAACCGACGAGCAAGTGCCCCTCTATCCTGGTGCATCACTGCCAAGCGAGTACTGGAATAGACCAATAAACTCTCAGCTTAGAGAATGGTACAGCATCTCAGGAAACTGGCTGCAATCAAACTCTGTACTACCAACAGATAACCTGTATGCAGCAGACAATGATGATGCTCCCGAAAGCGCCCACGTGCTCTGGACACGCCCAATCGGTGACACAATGGGTGGCCTTGCAGGCGGCGTTGACCAAACAGGCTATGGAACAGGCGATGCTTACGAGGGAAAATACAACGGCGACATCATAATCGGCGGAATCTTGTACTACAACAAATTCGACTCTAACCAGCCCCAACAGGAAGTTGTTGCAGTAAACCTACACACCGGCAAAGAACTATGGACCAAATCCTTAGGCAACGCCCGAATATCGTTTGGTCAAGTAGTCAGGGTTAATACAATGAATTACCAAGGCGACTTCTCATACATCTACACCACAACAGGCGGAGGATACTCAATGACACCTGAAAGCTGGCAAGCGTATGAAGCATTAACTGGCTACTGGAAATATAACCTAACCAACGTACCCTCTGGAACCAACTATTTTGGGCCAGCCGGTGAAATCCTAAGATACTCTGTTAACACAATGACAGGCAGGCTTCTGCAGTGGAACTCTACAGCTGCAATGATCGGCGGAAAGACCGGTATGGCTGATGCTTGGGGTAGCCAAGTCAGCGGTAAAGTTGTCAATGCATTAACATCCGGTTACGACGTCAACGTCTCGCTACCTGCAGGAGTTACAGGATCAGTTTTCATGGCACAACCACTTGACAGAATAGTCGGCGGATCAGTAAACCAGAAAGGCGTAACAATATGGGCTTTAAGCCTCAAAGACGGACAGGAAGGAAACCTACTATACACTAAAACATGGAGTGCGCCATCTACATGGGCTGACGGCAACCTAACCGTAAGCTGGAAGATGGGCAGCTTAACCGACAACGTCGGAGTAGTATGGGTAAACGAACTCCAGCAGTACTACGGCTTTAGCTTAGCAACAGGCGAATACCTATGGGGTCCAACTGCTCCTCAAGAGTTCCTAAGCGTCTTTGACCTCATCACAACAGTCAACTACGGCTGCGTTATCTCAACAGGCTGCAGCGGCGTCACCTACTGCTACAATGCAACTACAGGCGCTCTGAAATGGACTTACACGGCTGAAGATCCATACTCTGAATTTACTATAGGCAACCATTGGTGGGTACAGCAGCTATTCGTAACTGACGGAAAAGTCTACATAGGCCAAGTAGAGCACTCAGGCAACCAACCACTGCCAAGAGGTGCACCATTCATATGCCTCGACGTATTGACTGGAGAAGTTGTTTGGAAGATGACCGGCGGCTTCCGCCAGACATGCTGGGGTGGCCACGCAATCATCGGCGACAGCATAATTGCCTTCCAAGACACCTATGAACAGCGCGTCTACGCAGTCGGCAGAGGACCAAGCCAAGCTACAGTAACAGCTTCACCGAAGTCTTCAGAGTTTGGCACAAGCGTCATCGTTGAAGGCACCATCACCGACATTTCCCCCGGAACAGAAGAATACACCATTTCAGCGAGATTCCCCAACGGCGTACCATGCGTTTCAGAAGCAAGCGAAAGTGAATGGATGAAGTACGTTTACATGCAGTTCGAGCGACCTATCAACGCCACAGGTGTACCAATCACTATCAGTGTCCTTGACGCCAACGGAAACTACCGAAACATAGGAACCACCACAAGCGATTCAGACGGATACTTTAGCTATAGCTGGATACCTGACATCGAAGGCAAATACACAATCTATGCTACATTTGAGGGAAACGCAGCTTACTACGCTTCGCATGCAGTCACAGGCATAGTTGTAGACCCAGCAGCAGCAACTCCGACAGCGCAACCCCTACAGGCTGAATCAGTAGCTGACACTTACTTCCTACCAGTAAGCGCAGGTCTCTTTGTAACCATCATAGTAGTAGCTGTTTTGATGGTTATGATGCTGAGGAAATCACAAAAGCAGTAAGCTTTTTCTCTCCTCTTTTTCTTTTTCTATTTTAATGTTGGTTTTATGAGCAATGTTCTATTATCGGCAGGTAATGGGAATTTCAGTAACTCTCTTCTGCGCTTAGGATCAATCAGCACTTCAAATACATTTAATGGCCACATCCAGAATATTGGGATCAAGAAGAATTCTATCTTCGCTACTCCATGTACGGCACGTATAGTGTCAGTTAATTTGAATGCATCCTCGAAATCTGTTATTGGCACGATTGCTCTTAGGTCGTAGTGGCCGACCAGTTGTATTGTAACAAGCAGGTTGGGTATCTGTACTATTTTCGCGTGAACCTCAGGCACCCTGTTCCGGTCTTTAACCTTCAAAAAAAGATGCATCATCGCTTTGTAACCAAATTTCCGCAGATCAACCGTTATAGAAGAAATCGTTAGAACATTACCCCTTAGCGCCTTGTATCTCCTTATCACGTTTATCGTTGAAGTGTCTGTTTCCCTCGCGATTTGGCTAAATGCTGTTCGGCTGTTCTGCATGAGTATTTGCAGTATATGTTTATCGAGAGTGTCCAGTTGGGTTTTCTGATTAAAGGTTTTCAGTGAGGTTTTTCGCTTAAGCTGTTTTATTCTACCTTTGGTTGGTTTGATAACTAGGTTTCTGGTGTAGTCAATGTTACTTGCCTCAACCCAGACTAATGTATCCGCATGGTTTACAAGCGGATTTTTCTCTATTCTCTCCACTAACCCAGATAGCATATCCACGCTTGTAAGGGCAATTGTTACGCCGAGGTTGTATTTGCCAAAACCCCTCGGATGGATAGTAATGACTGATGGCAGGGTTAACAAGAACTCACTAATGCTTTTCTCATCTTCAATCGCAGATATGATTCCTACGTCAGCTACTAGGTTGTAGCCTAAACAGGCGGGGTTCACCTGCATTATTTCACCGTTAATTACCCCTGCATCCCATAGGCGCTTGTATCGTTTTCTTACGGCGGCAACTGTGATTTCGCAGTCTTTGGCGATTCTGGTAAAACTCGTACGGGACTCTTCCAGAAGCGTTTTCAGTATTATGATGTCTATTGAGTCGATTTTTGGCAAGTCATGCATGCTGTGCACTTGCTTTTCTATGTTTGTTTCGAGTTTGCGTTTAAGCCTTTCTGGTCAAAACCCGCAACTATAGCTATCTTGTTGATAATAAAGTATAAACTGAGGTGTGGTTTGTAAGCTTAGGGTAAACCTGTGCGTATGAAGCCTCCAAGACCTCCCATAATACTTACATTGGTCTGCTTAGTTTTAATGGGTGGCGCTTGTCAAGCAGGCGTTTACGTTTCAGCTCAAACCACAACCCCCTTTACGGCTTCAACTCCCTTCAGCATCCCCGCCTGCAACGCAACAATCTATTTTGCTATAGACGGCTCCTACAGTCAAGCAGCGCTAGAAAATGACACTTGGGTATTCAGCGGTTTGGTTTTCATTAATTCTGTTACGCTTAACTCGTTTAATGTTTCAGCCCAAGACTGCAACATCACCCTATACTTCTCTGAGTTATTCCGAGGATACTTGAGAGGGCAAGAGGCTGGGCTGCTTCAGTACAACCTAACTGGACCGGGAATCCAGAGGTTCAATTTCGGTTTAAGCCCCAGCTTTACAGCTAATCCACGGTATCGGGATTTGATGGTGCGCTTCAGCAGCGAGTTCTTCACTAACAGCAGCGAAGTTGCTCGATTAGGCGAGGGCTGGCAGCTAGCATCCGACGGAACCGTAACCGTTGACGGCGCCGTCACGGGTGCGAGCATAATGTACGTGGACTACTCAAACATGTACAAGGAAACGTCGCTACCTTTCTATTTGCAGCACTCAGTCACGTTAACAGCAGTATCGTTAATGTCTGCGGTTGTAGTTATCGGCTTAGTCCTGCGCTTCA
>JAAYYI010000017.1 GCA_012515445.1 Candidatus Bathyarchaeota archaeon
ACAGAGTTTGTTCCTAGTATCTGCATAAAAGTCTGTGTTAAGTTGAAATCAGCCAATCCTCTCTCTTCCCTTTCCCTTGATTGAAGAGCGAATAGACGGATTGATTAATAAATCTAGTTATCACCGGAAAATCAAATTAAAAGAAAAAGATTGATTGAGCTGCGTTTATTTGGCAGCTGCTTTTGCGAGTTTCTTTAGGATCTGGTCTTTAGCGATGGTGTAGGCGATTGCGTAGTCGAATAAGCCTTGTGGTTCTGCGACTGCGCGTTTGATCATTTCGACTTCGGTCTTGATTTTTAGTTTACCGATTGCGAGTGCGCCGATTCCGAATACGCCTGGTTTAAGCTCTTTGTTATCATCGTTTGGGCCTAGTCCTTCGACGCCGAGTGGTTTAATTGCGTTGATGTCGCCGATGATCTTGCATTTGGTGGCTGCTGCGATATCTGCTGCGGTAAGTAGCTGGATTCCGCCTGCGCCTGCTGCAAGGATGATTTCTGCGTCTTTTACTGCTACAGCGGTCTGCTCTGGCTTTGCGACTTCAACAACTTTAACGCGTTGTGCGCCGCATTCAGCGTTGATTTTGTCTGCGATTACTTGGCCTTTGGCTAAGCTGCGGCTTGTGATCGTAACGTCTGCTTTCTCAGCGGCATAGATGCGTGCAGCTGTTTGCCCGACTGGTCCGGTGCCTGCGAGAACAGTGACCTTCTTGCCTTCTAAGCTGCCCATGCCCTTTTCCATGGATGCGCCGAAGGTTTTAGCGACTGCGGCTGCTGCTGTGCTGTATCCGCCTCTTGGGTCAACGATGATGCTGTTACCCCATGGAGCGGTAGCCATGGCTTTCTGGGTGGCTGCTACGACTTTTTCAACTTCTTCGAAGTTGCTGCCGTTGATGAAGATTTTCGTGTGTGCGGCGCCTGCTGGTCCACGTGGGAATAGTAGGTCGTAGACGATCTTTGGAGCATCTTCGCCTGTGACGTTTTCGTATTTGAATAATAATGAGTCGGGGAACGCGTCAATTGCCACTAGTATGTCGAATGGGCTGCAATATTTGTCTGTGTCTAGGAAGAAGAATACTGTTTTGAAGGTTGGTTGTTGTGCCAATTTAGTTTACTCCTTGTCTTTTGTGGAATGCAGTTTAACGATTTAAGAATTGCCAAACCATTTTTTTAATAGCGTCTTTGCGGTTGACGTTTTCTGCTGATTTGTTTTTCGTATGGTTGCCGCCGTGCGCTTAGTTAATCAGTGGTTTGCTTTGAAGGCTCTTTTCTGCTAAATGCTTGACGTAGGTGAATTAGCAGGTAGTAGAATCGTAAATCTTGTTCCCTTTCCCTTCTGGCTATCAAACGTTATCTCTCCGCCCAGTTGCTCTACGAATTTTTTTACGACTGCTAAACCGAATCCTTGTCCCTTGGATTTAGTGGTGAAAAGCGGTTTAAACATCATAGGTTTTAGTTCTTCAGGGATGCCTTCGCCTGTATCTGAAACGGCTATTTGCACTGTCTCTTCTTTTAGTTTTATTACGACTCTGAGTTTTCCGCCATTTGGCATCGCCTGTATTGCGTTTGTGCTAAGGTTAGTGATTATTCTCCTAAGATAGTTGGGGTCTGACATTATCGTTGGGTTGTTTTGAACTGAGCAGCTTGCCTCAATATTCTCAGGGATAGAGATTGAAGCAAAGGTGCTGTCTATAACATCTTTCAAGTTGACGTTAGTTAGGCTTGGCTTGGTATTTCTCGCGAAGTCCTGTAGGTCTGCAACGATCTTATTAATGTAATCAACTTGTTCCTGTATGAAATTCAAGCTATCAATCGCCGCTTGTTTCCCGGGGCTGTCCGGTGACTTTACGATTTCATCTTTTGCAAGGAATAACTCGCTGACGATCGCTTGCAAGGGGTTTCTAATATCGTGGCCAACCATTCCAGCAGTCTGACCAATTGTGGCCAACCGTTCAGAATCCCGTAATTCACGGGTCCGTTTCTCGACTAGCTCTTCAAGATTTCTCGCATGTTCCTCAAGTTTCCCTTGTGCCAGCTTTAGTTGTTCTTCTGCAACTTTACGGTCCGTTATGTCATCGAAAATTACGATAAAATAACAATACTTAGGGCTATAAACAGAAAGATGGTACCATTTACAGGTAAATTGAGCGAACTTTTCGAAGCTTTCTGACTCACCTGTTAACGCGACTCTTCCATAATCTTCAATCCAGTTGGCGGGGTCCTCCTTGATTGTTGGATAAACTTCTGTTGCCTTCCTGGCGATAACCTCGTTCTTCTTTTTTCCCTGAATACTCTCGTATCTCTCGTTAACATCTAAGTATATCCAATCGATCGGTTTACCCTGTTTATCAAGCACTATTCTCCCATAGATGTAAGCCTCTGTAAGCTTTGAAAGAAACTGCGAAAGCTGCCTTCGGTCAGCTCCAAACATACCCACCCAGCTTTCCGTCAGAGAAATTCCCCTTTCTTGAGGATTTCGCAGGCTCAAAATTGCTATGATGAAGTAGAAGCCGCCCGCATACTGAGCTGTTCTCCCCACCCATACAAAGGCGTCAGCGTTAACCTGCTGAAAAACGATACTTATCATTCCAATGGCGAATAACGCCAACGCTATAGCGTACCAGTACAGCCCTGTTGCTTTTGACCGTAAATATTGTATAAAAATAAGCAGGGAACTGGCTGAGAGGAAGGCAATGACTAACCCCAACACAATTTGCCTGAGCAACGTTGGACCTATTTGCGTAAAGAATAATGGAGTATAATTATTCAGTGTAAGCAAGGTCCAAGCGATAAAGAACCCGATTATTGCCGCATAACCGATTGATAAGGCCTTTTTTCTTGTTGAGAGCTGATTTGGGCTAATGTACATCAGGGTGACTATGGCGCTTGCTAACTGTAGTGCCGACGTCAGAAGCATTCCAGTGTTATGGGTTGTTACGCCATAATTGGCAAGCACGTTTGCGGCTAAACCGCCGATTAGCGAGGCTAAGCCGATTGCCAGAACACCGCATCCGAGTAAAAGCATGTTCAGGTTGCCTGATTTGTAGTAACTAACTCCGGATAGGATGGAGACGACGATGCCTGTTCCTGTAACAAAAACGGCGTTTAGAATGGGCAGTAGGCTCGGCGGATTATAGGTTGCTCTTCCGAAGGGGTTGAGTACTGCAAGGAAGGTTATGAGGACGGCGAAAATAACCAGCGGTATTAAGCCAACTAAAAGCACATTATTGGATTTAGCCAGATTTGACTGACCATTCAACGTCTGTGACAATTATTGAACTCTCACATGTATTCTAGATTCTTTTCTTATATAATCATAACATAAACTTGGGGGGGACTGTGACGAAAGCTGCATCTTAGCGCTATCGGATGCATCTAAATTAAGGGAGGTTATTCGAAATCACAGGTGCTCCTCTGTTAGTTACAAACTGAAAAGCTTGTACTGTCACCACAACCAAACCGCACCCCAAACCAGACGCTGAACCAAAAACAGCTGCTTCTGCCAAGACTTTTAGAAGATGAAGTAGCAGCGCAGACTTCTCTTCTTCTAATCCAAAACCCTGACCCAAAGCAACACAATAACCATTTTTCCTCCTCAAGCAACCATAAGTCGACACAAAAAGCCCCAAAGTGGCATCCAAACACAAAAACCGAGCATAGCAGATATAAGCAACCCCGCCAAATATTTCGGCAAAGAAGTGTCACAGTTATGTCAGAAAAACTGTCCCTAGTTACATGCACAAGCTGCGGTAAACCAATCCCACCAGGCAGCGAATCAACAAAATTCCTCTGCCCAAACTGCGGCGAAATCCAAATCAAACGCGACGGAAAATGCCGCAAATTCGGAAGACTATACAAGTGCCCTAAATGCGGATTCCAAGGACCATAAAAAAGGCTGATACTAATGGGCGCAATACTTGTTGTCTACAAAGTTTTCCCCGAAGACATCGTCGAAGACTTTGAACCCCTAAAAGCAAAAATCAAAGCAATTCTGCCTCAAGCATCCGCAATAGAAGGATGGGGAACCGAAGACGTTGCATTCGGCCTAAAAGCACTGCTTGTCCAAATAAGGTTCCCAGAGGACAAGATGGGCGTGGTTGAAGAGTTCGAGCAAGCACTCGCAAAAATCCAGGGTGTAAGCCAAGCAGAAGCCTTCAACATTAGACGAACAAGCCGCGACTAAACCATTCTGTTTAAACAAATATCCCTCAATTTCCCTTTTAGAGAGCACCTGAATGTTTTAGGTGCTACGCTTTAAAGTTTATATAGCAAACCGTTCTTTTTCAAACACACCTGAGTCACAGAACTTATTTGGAGACTTGTAATGAGCGAAGTTCAATTACGCGTCGGAGACGCACGACAAAGAGATGTAGGCAGAGGAATCGCCCGCATCGACCAACGCACAATGCAGAAACTCGGCATTAGCGCTGGAGACGTCATCGAGATAGTTAACAAACGCACAACGTCAGCAATCGCTTGGCCAGCATACAGCGAAGACCAGAACCGTGACATAATCCGTATCGACGGATTCACACGCAAAAACAGCGGCGTCGCTATAAACGAATACGTAGTCGTTAGACCCGCCAAAGTAAAAACCGCCCTGGCACTCACCTTAGCGCCAGTAGACATGCGCTTAAACGTAGATGAAGACTTCACTAACTTCGTCAGAAACCGCCTAATGGAACGCACACTAGTCGAAGGCGACACAACACTGGTCATGATGCTTGGACACGCTATACCCTTCACAGTATCAAAAACACGTCCTCACGGCATTATCAAGGTTACAACCGAAACCAAACTAACAATCCTTAACGAACCCGCCCCGGAAGGCAAAGGACTGCCACGTACAACATACGAAGACATTGGCGGATTACAAGTCGAAATTCAACGCGTACGCGAAATGGTTGAGCTGCCACTTCGCCACCCCGAACTCTTCCAGCGCCTCGGAATTGAACCGCCAAAAGGAGTCTTGCTACATGGCCCACCAGGCTGCGGAAAAACATTGCTAGCCAGAGCAGTTGCTAACGAGTCCGAAGCAAACTTCTACAGCATCAACGGCCCAGAAATCATGAGCAAATTCTACGGCGAATCCGAAGCACGCCTCCGCGAAATATTCCAGCAAGCCCAGCAGAACGCCCCAAGCATAATATTCGTAGACGAACTAGACGCCATCGCGCCTAAACGTGAAGAAGTCACAGGCGAAGTTGAACGCCGAGTCGTCGCACAAATGCTAGCCCTGATGGATGGCTTATCTGGCCGAGGCAACGTCATCGTTATCGGCGCAACTAACCGACCGGGCGCACTCGACCCGGCCCTACGCAGACCAGGACGCTTTGATCGCGAAATCGAAATCAGTGTCCCCGACAAGAAAGGTCGCCATGAAGTACTCCAAATTCACACAAGAGGCATGCCACTGGCACAAGACGTTGACTTAAACAAGCTATCAGCAATGACGCACGGCTACACAGGCGCAGACCTCTCAGCGTTGGGCCGCGAAACCGCCATGAAAGCCCTCCGCCGCTACCTGCCACAGATCAACCTCGAAGAGGAACGCATCCCACCTGCGGTGCTTGAAAAGATGGAGGTCACCATGGACGACTTCGTTGGAGCATACAAAGAAGTCACGCCGACAGCTATGCGTGAAGTCTACATAGAAGTCTCAAGTGTACACTGGGAAGATGCAGGTGGACTTGACGATGTCAAGCAGCACCTTAAAGAAGCAGTTGAGTGGCCGCTTAAGACGCCTGAACTCTTTACTCGACTAGGCATCCGTCCACCAAAAGGCATCCTGATGTATGGTCCACCGGGCTGCGGCAAAACATTGCTTGCACGTGCAGTAGCAACCGAATCAGAAGCTAACTTCATCAGCATAAAAGGCCCCGAAGTCTTCAGCAAATGGGTTGGCGAATCAGAGAAAGCCATCCGCGAAGTCTTCCGCAAAGCAAGAATGGCAGCACCCGCAGTCATATTCCTCGACGAAATCGACTCGCTTACCCCACGCAGAGGCATGGGCATGAGCGACAGCGGAGTATCCGAACGCGTCATCAGCCAATTGCTCACCGAAATGGACGGCATCACCACGCTACAAGACATCGTCGTAATCGCAGCCACCAACCGCCCCGACATGGTTGACGGCGCAGTCATCCGCCCCGGACGCTTCGACCGCCTCATCTATGTACCTGAACCCGACGACAAGAGTCGCTTGCAAGTCTTTAAAATCTACACCAAAGGCATGCCCCTCAACGCAGACGTTGACTTAAACCAGCTCGCATTGTCCACCCGATACTACAGTGGCGCAGACATCGAATCGCTCTGTCGTGAAGCAGCCATGCACAGCCTACGCCGTGACGTTAACGCTCAGCAGGTAACAATGAAGGACTTCCAAGACGCCATGAAAGAGATGGGTCCATCCATCACACCTGACATGGAGAAATGGTACAAGAGCTTCATGCAGCAAATCCGACAAGTACAAAAGCCAGCAACCCCTGTTGCTTAGGATAGGAACGCTTATGCCACAGATGAAAACCTGGAAAACCCGCCCAGTATACTTCTATATGCTGGAGAAACTTGCAAAGAAGGGCGACATGACAGACGACGACCTATACGAGGACGTTAAAGACGAATACGAAGATTTAGGCTTCAAAGACTTCAACCAGATCCTGATGGATCTTGAGGTCAGCGGCAAAATCCGCACTTCCTCGCTTGCGCGTGGAAAACGCCGAATCGAAATCGTCCACTAAATACCCCTTTCCCTTTTCAACCATTTTAGCTATTTTTACCATTTTGATTCTACCCAAAGTAGCTTATGCTTCTGTACGCATTATGGTGGAAGACCTTTTGCTCTCAGGTATCCTCCCCTCCCTCATTTATCAGTAGATCAAAAAAATTTTTTTAAAGATTAGAAGAAGGGAGTGCTGCCCTGCTACTTCATCTTCTAAAAGTTTTTGTAGAAACAGCTGTTTTTAGTTCAGCTGTTGGTTTTTGTAGCAGATTGGTTGTGGCGACAGTACAAGGTATCGTTTTTCAAGCAGGCGAATTTTTACTGTTATAGGTTTAACTGTAGCCTGAAGTAGAAAGAGCCTGCCTACCTCAGGTGAGGACACCCTCCCTCTAAGGCGCAATAAACTCTGGGAAAAACAGTGGAATGCTTTAGAAGTGTAAGTGTGGAGGCCCGAGAAGAGAAGGAGAAAGAGAGAGGACTCTTCCCGGCACCTTCACTTGTGCAATTGAACATAGAACTTGATTTAGATTAAAGCGTTCTTGTATAGATTTCTTGACAAAAGCTTAGTCAAGGTTTCTGGACTAACTTTATTTATATACTAAAATGAAAGTGGAGGAAAAAAGTTAGGATTGAAGCAGAAGGATTGCTTTCGCTAGGTCGCCGTCGGCTTCGATAAGTGCCTCTTTAGCGCGCTCCAAGCTCTTGCCAGTCTGATCCGCTACGAGCTGTACGTCCTCGCTGCTAAAAGCTGGCTTCGCCGGTGCAGCTGCCGCGGTCCTGGCTGAAGGTGCCTGCTCGCTTACTTGGCCGCCGATAACCTGATACATTTTCTGTCCCTGAACCTGCAGGATCGCGACTTCTGGTTCGTCTATAACTATGTCTTTGCCCGTGGTTCGGATGATGACTTGCTGCACGTCTGGTACGCTGTCCATGTTCATTCCCATGCGTTGCATCATGCGTTTCTGTTCTCGGGGATTCATACGTTTGTGCATGTGAGTTTACCTTATGCTTATTCTGCGCTACGACTTGATATACTTAACTTAACTGTGCACCCACAAAACCTCACCAAAGACATTGGAGGCAATTGATCCCACCGGACTAGGCGTTAAATAGCAGACTACCCAACCATTCTACATAGGGTACAGCAAATGCGATTTTGGCCCATAAAGAAATGGAAACAAGCGCTACTCGTTATCTTCCTAGTAATAGTCATAGTGGTTCCTGCCTCCTTCGGCTATTTAGCGTATACAAACCGTGAACCAGCCTACAAAACCGGTTTTTCCCCGACTGCACTCAATGTAAGCTCTGTTTTTGAGAACGGAGCAGCCATACCCACCATGTACACTGCGCAGGGAGAGAACGTTAATCCACCACTATACATCAGTGGCGTTCTCCAAGAAACAACGAGCTTAGTGGTGACAGTAACTGACCCGATCCTACCGGGAGTCATGGCTTGGACACATTGGATTGTATGGAACCTATCGCCTGACCAGAACATAACTGCAAACACCTCTGCTGGAGTCCAGGGCAGAAACAGCTGGAATAATTACGGTTATAGTGGACCAGACCCGATGGGCACCCGAACCTACATCTTCACCGTATATGCCCTAGACGACACGTTGAGTTTAAGTGCAGATTCGGGGCAAGGTGCGGTGCTTCGGGCGATGGATAATCATGTTCTCGCCAAAGGCCAATTGACTGGAACAAGCACAAAATAAGAGATGAGCAAAGGGCGCTATTCTTCTTTTGCGC
Source organism: Candidatus Bathyarchaeota archaeon (assembly GCA_012515445.1). Taxonomy (GTDB): domain Archaea; phylum Thermoproteota; class Bathyarchaeia; order Bathyarchaeales; family Bathycorpusculaceae; genus Bathycorpusculum. The sequence goes on from JAAYYI010000017.1 coordinate 8,470, forward strand.
CGTGTCTGGTCTTAACGGCGGCGCCGATTTTGAATGCGCGGATTTCTTTACTAGAGAGCAGGGTTCTGCCCACAGCTAACACGTTGCGGTCTTCATCTATGGCTATGACTTCATCTTTCGCGCCTACCTCATCATCGACTTTGACTACGTGGACGGCGAATACGTCTCCGCCTTTGGCAATGTATGGTGTGACGTCGTTTTTTACAGTGATAAAACATTTCGCCTCTGGAATGTCAGCTGTTACGGTTTGCGCTGCCTTGATGCTCAGCGATAGGAGCCCGTCTGTGGGGCGGAGTGTAGCTAGGCGTTCCCTGTCGAGGTTGATGTAGCGTATTCTGCCGGTGCGGGGTGAGAACTGTATCTCTATGCTGTCGGGGAAGAGTTTGGCTCCGACGCCTTTGCCGAATTGGAAGTCGGCGATGGTTCTGACTTTAGCTTTAGGGTTCTCCATAGGTTCACCGTAGCGTAAGTTTTACTTAATTCGACAAGTATAAACATCACAAGATAATAAAGTCACTGAAAGGTGTCTACTTAATATGAGATGCGAAGTCTGCGGTAGAAAAATTAGAACTACACCCATGCGAGCACAAATAGAAGGCGCAAAACTAACAGTCTGCCCTGAATGCTCCAAACTCGGCACAGTCATATACGAGGAGGAAGCCGCGGCTTCTGCGTCGGCGCCCAGCAGCACAACAAAGAACTTTGTACATATCCCAGTTATCGTCAAGAAACCCTCAGCGCCTCAGGTGAAGATCAGCACAGAAATCGTCGACGATTACGCAACCGTAATCCGCTGCGCCAGAGAAAAAGCAGGCTTAAGCGTCGAGGATCTTGGAAAGAAGGTTGCTGAACGCGCTTCACTGCTCAGGCTCATCGAGAACGGCAAAGTCTCGCCTAACAATCAGTTAGCTAACAGACTTGAACATGTGCTGAAAATTAAATTGATGGTCCCAATCTCAGACGAGAAGGTTCAAGCCGTGCCTAAGAAGCCATCTGACGGTATGACTTTAGGCGACCTCATCGATATGGGTAAAATGGATGAGGAGGCTCCTAAGAAACGAAGGCAGTCCTAGTTCAGCGTCGACTGAATCGTGAAGAGTCAAGTTTAGAAGAACTCAAAAGCTTGGCGCGGTCGGCAGGCTACGACGTCGTCGGTATACTGGAGCAGACCCGTCCCCCAGATGCACGTTACCAGATCGGCGCAGGTAAAGTTGAAGAACTCGCCAAGATGGTGGCGGACAGTCATGCGGAAAAAGTAATCTTCGATAATCCACTGCGCACCCTCCAGAATTATAACTTAGCTAAAGCCACAAAAGTTGAAGTCATGGACCGCTTCCAGTTGATTCTGGAGCTGTTCAGGCACCGCGCAACCACCACTGAAGCCCAATACCAGATACAACTTGCGGTGCTGCAAAACGAGTTAAAGCATGCCCGACAGAAAGTCCGCCTCTCCAAAGGCAGCGAGCAACCGGGTTTCATGGGACTCGGCGCTTACGAGGCGGATGTTTACCGTGACGCTATTAAACTGCAGGTGCAGACTATCCGTAAAAAGCTGGCGCAGATTCGTGGCAAGCGTGTGCTACAGCGGGATAGACGCACTGAACTTGGCTTCCTAAATGTGTCACTGGCAGGTTATACCAGCTCTGGTAAAAGCACACTGTTCAATGCATTAACAAAGGAAAACGCCTTAGTTGACAGGCAACTCTTCACTACACTCTCAACACAGACGCGCCTCATAGAGTTCAGCAACCGCAAATTTCTCTTAACCGACACCGTCGGCTTCATTGACCGCTTACCCCTCGGATTGATCGAAGCGTTCCATTCTACGCTGGAAGAGACAATCTTCTCAGACCTCATTATACTCGTAGTTGACTTCGCCGAGCCGCTGCCGACGATTGAGCGTAAGATCCGTGTGTGCCTTGAGACTATTGAGAAGTTAGGCGCTTCTGGTATCCCTATGGTTACGGCGCTTAACAAGATTGACCGTGTTAAAAGCGAAGAGGAACGCAATCAGAAGCTTGAAGCACTTAAGGATCAGATAAAGAACCCTCTGTTGCTCTCAGCAAAGTGTGAAACTAACATAGACGCGCTGCGCAAGCATATCTTAAAGGTACTGGAAAATTACCAAGCCGCAGAGCTCAGCATTCCGCTTACGGGCAATGTGATGCCACTAATTTCTTGGATACACCAGAAGGCTGATATTCGCAAAGAAGAATTCACAAACACCTCCGTCAATGTCGACTTCGAAGCAAATCCGCAGGTGATGGAGCAAATACGTAGGAAAGTGCAGGATCTAAATGGACAATTCCAGCTTAAAACCGCAGCAGCCACTCCCGACAAATCGGCCTAAAATAGTCATCTTACGCTGGGGCCACCGTGTAGCTCGCGACGTCAGATTAACGACGCATGTGGCGTTGACAGCAAGAGCGCTATGTGCATCCGGATTCATCTTGGCAGACACAACTGACAGCCATATCGAGGAGACGGTTACGAAGATCACTAAGGCTTGGGGTGGCGATTTCCATTTTGAGATGGGTACATCTTGGAAGCATGCGGTGCGTGACTGGAAAAATCAAGGAGGCATAATTGTGCATTTAACCGCGTATGGCGAGAACATCCAAACCAGCGACGTTATACCTCGAATCAGAGCTACAGGCAAAGACGTTATGCTGCTGGTGGGAAGCCAGAAGGTGCCCGGGGAATTCTACTCTGAAGAAGTCTCGGATTTCAACGTGGCAGTCGGTAATCAACCACATTCGGAGTGCTCGGCTTTAGCTATTTTCCTTGACAGGTACTTCGAGGGTAAAGAACTCGGTCAGCCATTCGAGAAAGCGAAAATAACCATCGTGCCCAAGGAACGCGGTAAGGAAGTTAAAACCAGCGGCGAATCCGAAGCCCCACGCAAGAAGAGTTTTATCCCACCATGATGCATAATTAAGGGTGCAAAAGGAAAAATCCAGCATGTTATCAACAATAGATGATACAACCCTCAACAAAGTTGCTATAGCACTTGGGGGAGACGACGCAGTCATACTTATCGAGCACTTAAAGGGCGTCGAGGAAATTACTGACGATGAAATCGCGAATAAAACTGGCATCAGATTAAACAGCGTCCGCAAAATCCTCTATAAACTCTATGATCACTCGCTTGTCAGCTTAAGAAGAACTCGTGACCCAAAAACCGGCTGGTTCATATTCCACTGGAAACTTCAGCCAGACCAGCTTGAAGGCTTCATTTTAAGCCAGAAACGCCGCGTTCTCGAGAAACTTAACGTCAGGTTAGACTACGAGCGTAACCATGACTTCTACTACTGCGATAGCCAAGAATGCAAACGCGTACCATTCGAGGAAGCAGTCGAAATGGTCTTCCACTGCAGTGGCTGCGGCAAACCACTGGTACACTCCGCAAACGAGGACATGATTGAGAAGCTATCAATCAAAGTCGAAATCCTGCGCAAGGAACTGGGCGAGTAACGTGACAGTGGGGCTTCCGAATAGGGAGCAAGCAATCCAAATTTTAAAACAAGAAAATTGCCCGCCCCAAGTTATAAAACACTGCTTAGCTGTAACCACGCTTGCACTTGAAATAGCAGTTAAACTTCAAGCGCGAGGTATCCAAATCGATTTGGCGTTGGTTGAGGCAGGCGGGATTCTGCATGACCTCGGCAGGGCTAAAAGCCATGAGGTTAACCACGGATTAGTCGGAGCCCAAATGGCTAAAAGCCTCGGTTTACCTCAACCCATTGTAGATATTATTAAGCGGCATGTCGGCGCAGGTATAACTGAAGAAGAAGCAGAGTGGCTTGAGTGGCCTCAAGGTAACTATGTACCTACCACGTTGGAGGAGAAAGTGGTTTGCTACGCAGATAAACGCATAGACCACGACAAAGTCACCTCTATCGAGGACGAAATTCATAAGCTGCAAAGCAAAGGATTCCCCGAAGCGGCAGAAAGAGTTAGAAACCTCCACTACGAAATAACACACCTACTAGGCGAAAAACAATGACTGAACTCACCCTATTCGTAAAGGCATACAACAGCAACCAGCTAAAACAAGTCGATGACCTACTGCAAAGCCAATACGAAGATCTAGACATCAAAACAACAATAACGGCGAATACCCAGAATAAGTGGGTGCAGTTAACCCTTGAAGGCGAAGACGAAGCAGTCGCCACCGCCTACGCACGTAAAAAGATCGGTATCTGCCCAGTCAACCTTGACAGCGTCGAAGAGGGCCAAGTCCTTAAAGGCTACATTTCTAAGGTGGATGAAAGCCGCGGCCAATTGATTGTAGATGTAGGCGTTTATGAGCCTAAAGTGGAGATGGCGACGATTTCTCTGGTTACGCTTCGCGGCCAATTCTCGGCGCCTAAAGAGGCAACTTTGGGCAAAATCGCTGAGGCATACGCGTTGGCGGAGGGGTTGCCGATCAGCGTTAAAGTTACCGATAAAGCTGAGGGGTTGAAGGCGGAACTGTCGGCAGAGCATCTTGAGAAGCTTAGAGGCTGGCAGCAGTCGCTTCTTGACCGCTTAATCATTACTCGTTCGAATAGGGAGCTGGTTGATTCGGCTTTGGAGCGCACTCGGTTGGGCCGTGACGTGATTGATGTTGAGCAGCTTGGCTTCTTTGAATTCGCTTTGACCTGCAAGTTGGGTACGGAAGCAAGAGGTTTGGTTTCTAGACTGGGTAGGTATATGCGGTATGCGGTGTTTGTGGTGTTCTCCGCCAAGAAATCATCCGATTTTCTGTGTGAATAAGC
>JAAYYI010000109.1 GCA_012515445.1 Candidatus Bathyarchaeota archaeon
AGTCTCTTAGCATTATTCTGCTTAGTAAGCTTCCATAATAAAACGGTTGATAGGTTAAAGAAGCGGCAGACTGCAGTTATCGCGATTGGTTTTTTTATTCCTATTGTAGTTTCACTTATTATTGATTCTATTTTTCCAGTTATGGGTTTAGACGTCCCTGTTTTAGGCCCCATTTTTGGAAGTGCTACTAGCATTTTCGTTGTGTATGCTATGCTCAAGCTGGAGTTGTTTAAGTTTACACCTGAAATTGCGGCGGAAAACGTCTTCTCAACTATGCCTGATTCGGTTATTCTTGTAAACTTGAAGGGGGTTATCACCAAGGTTAATCGTTCTCTTGTGGAGTTGACTGGTTACAGCGAAAATGAGCTTGTTGGACAGCAGGTCAGTATGTTCCTTAAGCAAGCAGACGGTTCGAACGATAAGGAAGCTGTACCGAAAATCTTCACCTTGTTGTCTACAGTTAGGGAGCTACGCAATTATGAAATAGGATTTAATTCCAAATCTGGTGAACACTTGATAGGCGTATTATCATGCTCTGTTATCACTGATGGTAATGGTCATGATATCGGCTCAGCGTTTGTTTTACATGACATTACGGAGCGTAAGAAGATGGAGCAAAAGCTTCTGCGTTCTGAGCGTTTAGCTTCTATCGGTGAGTTGGCGACGATTTTGGGGCATGATCTGCGTAATCCGCTTTCCGGAATCCGCGGGGCTACTTTCTTTTTGAGGCGTAAGCATTCAGACATCTGGGACAAGGAGGATTCGGCGATGTTTGAAAGTATTGATAAGAGTATTGATTACTCGAACAAGATAATCAACGACTTGCTGGATTACTCAACGGAGATCCGTTTGGATTTAGCTCCGGTTACGCCACGTCTGCTGCTTAAGGAGTCGCTTATGCTTTTGGCTGTACCTGAAGATGTTTTTGTTGTTGATGAGACGAGTGATCAACTGAGCTTCTTTGTTGACACCGTTAAAGTTTGCCGTGTGTTCGTTAATGTGATTAAGAATGCGGTTGACGCTATGCCTGAGGGCGGTCGCCTTATTGTGAAGAGCGAGGTGGTCGGCGAGTTTATGTCGTTTACTTTTAAGGATTCGGGGGTAGGTATGTCTGCTGAGACGCTTAAACGGATTTCCTCGCCGCTGTTTACGACTAAAGCGAAGGGTATGGGTTTTGGGTTGGCGATTTGCCGCCGTTTTGTTGAGGCACATGGCGGCTGCGTATCGATTGAGAGCATCGTCGGTGAGGGCACTACTGTTCGAGTGGACTTACCGCTTTCTTTAGGTAAGAAAACTCAGAAATAGTTGAGGTTACACTCATACTCGTGGTGGTTGGGCATGGTTGAGTATGTGCGTGGAGCTATGCCAGATCGGTGGCATTGGATGCCAAGCTGCGGGCAGTATCCGCGTGTTGTTATCTCTCGTCGGAGTGTTAGGCCGAATTCTGATTTATGCGACAGCTGCCTAGATTTGGAACGCGTTGAACAACGTAAAGTTAGGACGGTTATAGCGTAAGTACGTCTGATGAGAGAAGCCACTCGCGTTTAGTTAGCGATTACGCTACATCACATTTTGCTTCTTGGGGTTTTAGAACGAGGTTTAGTTTTAATGCGAATTCATATTCGTCGTGTTCTTTTCCGACAGTGACGTTGAAGCCTTCTAAGCTGACTTTTAGAGGTTGACCGTCGCTTTGCATGGTTCTGATACTGTCGACGAATGAGCGCACTTTGTTTACGATGTCGTTTATGTCAAGTGTTGTACTCTCAGGCGTGTTTGTCGGAGTCGGTGCTTTGTGAATTTCGATCTCAGCCATATCTATTCACCTCCAGATTGAGCTAAAAGAGAAGTGGCGGATCAGGCGGTTAAAGGTGTGTGACTACAACGCGACTCATACAGGCGTGCGATTTTTTCTATACCCCTTTTAAAGGACAATTACAGAACTTTTGTTGCTCTCAAGCTACCTCCCTCCCCTTATAACAGTAGATCAAAAATTTTCTGCTGACATTTTATAAACCACCAAAATACCATACAAAAAACATCAGCTAACAATGTATCCACCCATCCACAACACAACAAACAATTAACCGCCCTGGTGTGATAACTATCAATAACCTACCCGAATTTTCAGAATTAAGTCATTTCGACTGTAACAAATCATAATTCCCGATCCTTCTAGTCTTGTTTAACAAAGCTTCTGCTATGTATGAAAATATCCCAAAAAAGCCTCAAAAAACCACCAAAAAGGCAAAAAAACCATCGTATACAACTTAAAAAACAACCCAAAACAAAAAACCAACCTTTTCCACAACCCAAAACTGGGATAGTACACTACAAAAAAAACATACCCACAAAACAAAAAAAACCTAACTACAAACAACACAATTTTTGATCTACTGATAAAGAAAGACAAGATGATCTGGGGTGTCTATTGGTTTGTCCACGAACGGCAGGATGCACATGAAATCTCAGCATAATTAACCATAACAGGCCCATGATTCGTTGGTTGCATTAAGGATAAATCGCTTATAATGGCTAAATTAAGACACAAACAAAGTATTGGCAATCTGAATAGAAGTGAGAAGTGGCGCCCAGGCCGGGATTCGGACCCGGGTCCTGCGGGCGACAGCCGCATATACTGGACCGAACTATACTACCTGGGCAAACTGATGCGCCGCAACAATACACAACAATTCAGTTAATTAAGCTTCCCGTTTTTGTGCGCCCAAGTTTAGGGTAAACCCACAAGCAGACGCTCTCCAACCGCGGTTTAGGTTAGGACTCGTACATCGGGGAACTTGTTAATCGCCACTACACCGACCAAGTTGACGATTACAGCTATTATTATGAGGATTTTATGGTACCACTTGAGCTCTACACCCATGCCTCTTACGGTCAGTAGGAAGAGGAACGGGTAGAAATCCACGGCGTAGCGGTACCCGAAACCCCAGCCTGTTGCAGCGTTGGTGAAAATCACTGCGCCGATGCATAGCACCGCAAGCCAGCTACACCAGGTAACCCTGTCCCGAATCTTGGATTTGAGCGCGAAGACGAATGCGGGGGTTGTGAACCAGATTGCCATGCCGCTCATCGGGAACGCAACGTAAGGCGCAGTCGAGGTCAGCATCGGCAGACCCAGAAGGAAAGGCTTGAGGTTGTCGGCGATGTAGAGGAGGCTGAAGTGCCCGTCATAGAACCATGGCTCATCCAAAACGCCGGGAATCATCCAGTAACCCACGTTAAACACGGTGCCGAAGCGAACGTAGTTATAAGCGAAGTCAAGGAGTACAAACACCGCCATCCCGGCCGCTAACTTTGCAAGGTATGGTAGTGACGCTTTAAACTTGTTAAGCCAGCCGGGCTGCTCCTGCTGAAGTAATGCAAGTGCGACGAAGAAGAAGATGCCCAGCGCCGTCGGCAATCGACACCAGAAAGAGGCGCCCACCAGCAATCCAACGAGAAGCGGCCTATTGCGTGTGAAGCCTTCGTAGAGCGCCAGCATCATAAAAAACGTGGCAATTACCTGCGCGATTAGCCAAACGCTGCCGATGCTTGATAGGTACCAGAATATTGTGCCGAAGCCGAAGAGTACCGCGAACCAGACACATGTTTTGCTGCTGATCTGCGTAGTCGGCTTAAGTTTTGTCAGTGCAGATTTGGCGACCAAATAGGCAAGCGGAACAGTGGCAGCCGCGAAGAACAACCCAAACAGGGTCTGGTTAAGCCCTAAACCCCAGATCGCCACAAACGGCACCATCAGCACCGCTGGGAAAGGCGGATAAACCACATAGAAGCCTGCGCCGGACGGGTTGGGTATGAGCTCGTTTAGCCAACTTGGGTTATCCAGCAGGTACAGTCGGCCATGCAGAAACGCGTCGGAGAGGCGCACGTAGTAGTCGTACCACGTCGCGTGTCCCTCGCCAGTTGCGAAATAGACGACGAACGCGGCGGCGAAGAGAATAAGCAGCACTAAAGCGGTTTTCCTGCTGAAAGATAGGGGCACTTTTCTGCCACTCATAGCTCCTTGAGAAGCATAATGTAGTATTTTATCATTTATCCAATTTCGCTTAAAAATAGCTCCCGCTTGCTTTAGCGCAGTTTTTTAAATTCGCAGCCATTACTGGTAAGATTAAGCAGGGAAAGTCATGAATGGCACAACAGGTTCGGCGTTGCTGCAGAAGTACTGGATCTCGATAGTCCTGTTTGTCCTCGCAGCAGTTTCCTTCGCCTCAGGTGTCGTCGCGCTCGCTGCCGCATTCATCTTTACCTTTATCGTGCCAGGCTTAGCGTTTTACCGCTTCTTCCCCCTGCAGAACTATGAGCGGTGGGCGTTTATCCCCCTCTTCAGCGTGTTAGTCAGCGTAGAACTCGTCTACTGGGCAGCTCTTGCGGTTGGCTACTCTACAACCACGATCCTTGGATGCTTCATAGCGCTGGCAGCAATCTATACGCTGGTCGTCTTCAGGAAAGGACAGGAATTCAAGCCGCAGCAGCTCAAAGCCGCAATCGGCAGAATCAACAAACCCGCAGCCGTGCTGTTCGCCGCTATCTTTGTGATTTCGCTTGCGGTGCTTCTGCGAACAGTCTGGTATACTACGTCCGATGGCATAGTTTTAACTGGCGTTAACTGGCAGGATGGACCCTTCCACTATGAAATAGTGGAGAGTATAAACTGCGGCAACTTCCCGCCTCAAACCCCCAATTACGTTGGCACACCGCTAAGTTACCATTACTTCGTAGATTTCCACACGGCTATAGTTGAGAAAGTCTACGGTTACCTGCCTACGCTGCTTCCGGTGCTGAATGCGTGTCTCATCGGCGTTTTTGCGCTGGCCATGTATGCGCTGGCGCGGCCATATGGCAAGCAGGCGGGTTTCATAGCTGCAATCGTAGGCGTGTTCGGCTGGGGCTTCAGCTACATAGGCTTGTTTCAGAACCTCCTCTCAGGCGGCTCGCTGTCCAACGCGACTTACATGCAGTACGGCGGATTATTCGGGCTGCCCCCGATCTATGATAATCTGCTTAACCAGCGCCCTGTCCTAATCGGCTTACCGGTGTTCATTATGGTGCTCGCATTGCTGCGTAGCATGGATGATAAGAAGCGGCTGTTGCTCGCGGGCTTATTCACGGGGTTGGTTTACCAGTTTAATAACGTGGCGTTTTTCTGCTGCGGCGTCGCCTTTGGTATCTGCCTGCTAGTTAACCTCAAGAAATTCAAAAAAGAGTACCTCTACTTCCTGCTGCCGGCGACGTCTGCGTTGCCATTTATCCTCTTCGGGGGCGGCACATTCAATTTCAGCTTGGGTATGCAGTGGGCGCAGGAATTCGTGAAGTACCCGCCGCTGTACTATTTTGCAAACCTAGGCGTACCCTTGCTTTTGGCGCTTCTGTGCTTTGTCAAGAAGGGCAACTGGCACCTTAAAGGCACACTGATTGCGCTGCTGCTTGTGCCGCACTTCTTTGTTTTCACGCCCAACGTTTGGGATATGTACAAGTTTTTCACTTTCGCTTGGATACCAATAGCGGCGCTTATGGCGATTTACCTTGCGAGATCGCGGAGGGTTTTGGTGGCGGTTTTGATTGTGCTGTCGGTTTTGACCTCTGTTAGCGTCATATCCTACAACGTGAGCACAAGTTACCTCGGTGCAACCTGGAGCGAATACGATGTGGGCATGTGGGTGCGGGAGAATACTCCTGAAGCGTCGGTGTTTTTGACGTCTTATAGTATTCATGCACCGACAAGCTTGGCGGGTGGTCGGCTACGGGTTTCCTCCTACATTAACTGGCCATACGGGCATGGCGAACCTTTAGGCGAAATTTTCGAGCGCCAAACGGCTATCGACAACGCGTATAACGGCACCGAAAACCAGCTTGAGAGCCTAGTGCGGACATACAACGTCAGCTATGTCTATGTCGGCGGCGAAGAACAGAGCAACTACCCTAACTGCCTCGAGCATTTCGATGGGGTAGACTGGTTGACGCAGGTTTACTCGCAGGGTGGACAGTACGTTTACAAGGTAAAATGGGCAGAAATGCCGAGTTAAGGTTGCTTGGGCGGCGCCTGATGCTTCTTGCCGGACATGTAGGTGATCTCTATTTTCCCGATTGTTGTCTTTTCAAGTTTTTCGGGTTTAATTTTTGCGAGTTTCGACTCAGGGTTTACGGCTACCTGTCTGATCAGTGTTTGCAGGCCACGCCACTTCTCCTCAAGACTAGACACTAAGCTGATTGTGCCGCTGAAGTGGACGCATGTGTAGGCGTAGTCGCATTCGTCTGTTACGCCGAAATCCAGCACCGCTTGGCCCCAGACTTTTGGGTTTACCTTTGCGTAGACGAGTTTTTTGCCTTCGGTTGCGCAGTGGAAGTAGAGGCAGTTGTGTTCTGGGTCGTATCCGTGGCTAAGGGCAACAAGGTACGGCTCATTATCCCGACAGAGCGCTAAAGTAACGTACTTTGTATCTTTGAGCACTTGACGCATCTCGGTGGGGTCGGTGATTTCGCGTTCTTTTCGGCGTACATGGAATGACATAGCCAAAAATGAGGTGTATGGAAATATTAACTTTTAACAGGTTTAGCTCTGATTTTGTGGCTGGCGCATTGCACTTTGTTTGCTAGGTAACCAATTATTGTGGGGGTGAAAATAGATAGTGAAGCCAAAAGGAAATTGAGCGGGTAAACGCCGGGGAACTCGAAGAGGTTGCTGCCGTAGCTGGCGATGATGTTAGCAAAGTAGCCGAAGCATTGGAAAGCCGAGAATAGCGTCACGTAGAAAAGTGCTCCTGCTAAGCGGTAACCGTACCTGCGGCGCCTGCTGATGGCGCGATTGGCGTTTTTGGTGGTGAAGTAGATTTCGCCTGCCACTGCGCCTGCTGCTCCGGGAAAGAAGCCATTAACCAGTACTTTCTCAACCAAGTTAGCTGGTACAAAGTGGTCTATCCATGGCGTCTCAAGCAGCCCCAGAATGGGCAGAACCACGTTGCCTGTAGCTAAGCGGATGGCGACGGGTGTAGCGTAGATGGCGGCGCCTGCGAGTTGCCAAATCCAGAATCGGCGACTGTGCAGCATGGCTTTGAGGGCACAAAGAGACATAGACAGATACTACGCGTAAAGAGGTAAAAGCCTTACCGAACCTGCCTCAGAAGGCGCTATATGCCCGATAGTTGATGCAGGCCTGTTCAGTGTTTATTTTCAAATTAGAAGAAGAGAACACCGTCCTGCTACTTCATCTCTAAAAGTTTTTGCAGAAACAACTGTTTTTGGTTCAGCGGCTGGTTTACTTTGCTGTGTGGTTGTGGCTACAGTACAACCAATACATACAAAAAAGCACTTTTTTCATTGTTATTTTTCATTTCTGAAATGAAGACTGCTCGTTCACTTAGGTACAATATCTAAAACCACGATAGTGTCCCGTTCTTTCTCGCTGTCTTGAGGCACCAAGCGTAGACGCCGTATCCTAGCGGCACGATAATCGCAAACATCAGCGCCAGAACCAGCAGGTTAGGCAGAATCTCAAGAATCGTCCAGCCAGTAAGCATCAGCCGTATGCTGGTGAAGAAGTAATACTGGGGCAGGATGTAGCTAATGGCTTGAAGCAACGGCGGCATAACCTGCGGCGGAAACAGCACGTTGCCAAACAGCGTTGTCGCGATGGTAATGAGCGCTGTTACGGGGTCGCCCTGCTTCGTCAGGATGAGTATGCCTGCGCCTATCATGCTGAAACCTAGAAACGTGCCTACGCCGAGCGCCAGCACAAGTAGCGTACCAGCCACGTTGATAGATAGATCTACGCCGAAAAATAATACGCCGATCAAGAGGTAGACTGCGACGACGGCGGTGCTCCAGATGAACCCCCAAAGCGAGCTGCCCACGATAAACGTTCTTAGCGAAGTAGGCGACACCAGCACTTCTTCGAGCGCCCAAGGGTTAATCGTTTTCTGAACGAGGGTTAGGCTCTGCGTTAGGTAGCTATTGAAAGCTAAACCGATTATGAGGTACGTGGTGAAGTCCATGTTATACATCTGCGTGACAGCTTGACTGACGGCGCTGTTACCGAGGAATGCGAATGATAATGCTCCGAAGAGTGCGGTTGCGATCAGTATGGCGATGTTTGTTTTGTAGGTGCTGAAGCTGATGATATCGCGCTTCATAAAGTAGTAGATTTTCTCCGCTTCAGCCCAGAAACCCATTCTAAGCCCTCCCCGTAAGCTCGATGAAGGCGTCTTCGAGGGTTGGTTCTACCCGGTGGAAGTTTACCAGTTTAATGTTTTCTTTGTACAGGAAGTCGAAAATGGCGGGTACTTGGTCGACGGCTTTTAGCTCGAGGCAGAACCCCTTCTGGTTACCCACCACGTAATCGTTGTTATCAGAGACTTTAGTGACGGATGGCAGACTACGCAGTTTCTCGGCTTGTTCTGCACTGATTTGGTCCACCACGATGTAGATGAGCTCGCTTGTCTTTATCAAGCCCCGGACTTCGTTAGGGGTGCCACAGGCGATTAATCTGCCTTGCCTCATGATGCCGATTTGGGTACATATCTGCGCTGCTTCCTCAATATAATGCGTCGTATAGAGGAC
>JAAYYI010000110.1 GCA_012515445.1 Candidatus Bathyarchaeota archaeon
ATGCAGGTAGAAACGGCAAACATGGCGATGCACGCGGTTGGGTCTAGGATTCCGTCTGGAATATGCAAGCTAGCTGTTCCCTCTCTCGACTGCAAGAGAGTGGGGCTAGCCACATTTATGTTTTAACGATAATTACCCCGTGCTACTGGTGCTCTTGTATGCAGTAATGCGCAAACAGGCTCTTATCGGGGAAACGTTTCGCTAAAAAATCAGCCGCTTCCTCACGGGAGTTAAAAGAAACCCAGTTGCCGCCAGCTTTTGCTTCCTTCGATTGTGCTGTGTCTCTCGGCACCTTGGAGCATGAATCCGTATGCAGATAACACTCCGATGGCTTATCGATATTAACCCAAAACTTCAAAAAAATGCCTCTACGACACTTACGCAGGGTTACAGATAAATCTAGCCTGATTTTTTATTTCATTTAATACCAGCCAATGTTTGCAGACAAAACCAATGATTCTATAGGTATTTGTCTATCTGCATCATCAGCAGTTTTATGCAGAAACTATAGAGGGGGTACCTGAATCGGTTGATAGGTAGGGAGAGGTACAACTGAGGTAGGTAGGTCTAGCCTACCGGTTTTCATGGCATAAGTTGAACCTGTTGCTGCTGTATATAGGGGGTTTAGTCGGAAAACGCAGGTAGCCTTGTGTGCTTATAGAAGTCACCTTAACGGGCTGTGTTGGTTGTACTGTCGCCACAACCAAACCGCAACGCTTTCCACCTGCTGATTCAGAAAAGCAATTTTCTGCAAAAGTTATGGAAGAATGAAGTAGCAGGGCAGGCTTCTCTTCTTCTAATCGAATTTTTTTAAATTAACGCTTATATCTCTTGAGCCGCCAATTAGCCTCGATAAGCTATGATTCCAGAAGGCTACACTGAATATAAGCGCAGGGAATACTGCAAAGCCATCAAGTGCCCAAACCAGCTTGAACTCAACACCCTAAAAGAGGGTACACCGGCCTACGAGCTGGTGCGCAAAAAATGCAGCGCCGCCTGCCTGCATACCACCCACGAGTTTCACCGCTGGCTTACTGAGAACGGCTACGTAGTCATAAAACCAAAGCAATAACTGAACCGTAACCATCGTTTAGGCGGTTGCAGCTGATTCGTTTCATTAATGCGACTTACTAGAAAAAATAATCCGAAAAAAACTGGCACCACAAAACCTCAGCTATAAAGGCTAACCTGATTGAAACAAAAAAAAGCTGAAACATGCTTAAATGAACCCGAAACTAGTCGGATAATCACAAGTCTTTTATGCAAAACAAGACTAGAATATTGGGTGGAGATCTGAGTGCCAAGCGCATATGTAATGTTTAATGTCTCTCCCGGTTTAGAATACGAAGTTTTAGAGGACGCCAGAAAAACTGGAGGAGTCGAAGAAGCCTACATATCATATGGCGTATACGATTTGATAGTTAAAGCCACAGCGCCAACCATGCCAGAATTAAGGGAACTCATCACCTTCAAGTACCGACAACTATCCAACGTAACATCAACCATGACGCTGATGCTTGAAACCATGCCGGCGCCAATCAGAGAAGCAAAACCACAGGAAAAATCAGTGGACAAAAAACCGGCCCAGAAGCGAATGGAACCACTCATCATGGTTTAGTAAGCAAGGTACCAAACTGCAATAACTAACGCAGAAAACACAAACCCCGCGACAATTAAAGGAACAACCAACATCGCGTTGAGAGCAAAAGCAGCTCTGGCAGCACCGTCCAGTAAACCGCGTTAAAGCCAACTGTAAAGAGGATACAGCCCAAAACCATACAAATAGCCGAGGCAACCCAGAAAACTACGCATCAGCAAACGCATGCTCCTCAAGCCACCTGTTTTCCCCCATTTTTAGTTGCCTTCCAAAGAGTATTCTTACATAAAAAAGCAATTAACCTATCCGTCACACATCACCCTAAACACCAATAACCCGCTTGATTCAGGCGTTGGATAAAAACCGTTTATGGCATCAATAGTTATTTATTTCCACACCGCAAAATGCTCTCTTTGGAGACTAAAACTTATGGAATGGGGAATGCAAAACCGCATAAACAGACTCTTCCAAAAAGACGGCAAAGCCCTCTTTTTACCCATCGACCACGGCTACTTCCAAGGACCCACACACTGCCTTGAACGCCCTGGCGAAACCATCAAACCAATCCTACAATACGCCGACGGCTTAATGCTCACACGGGGAATCCTACGCAACTGCGTTGACCCCGCCATCGAGAAACCCATCATCATGCGTGTTTCAGGCGCAGTATCAGTAGTCGGTGAAGACCTCGCCAACGAATCAGTCGTAACATCCATACAGGAAATCATCCGCCTAAACGCCTCCGCAGTATCCATGTCATGCTTCGTCGGCTCAAAATACGAAAACAAAAGCCTAACAAACCTCGCTAAACTCGTTGACGAATGCGAAGACTACGGCATCCCAGTAATGGCAGTCTGCGCAGTAGGCAAAGAACTCGAAAAACGCGAAGCACGCTACCTAGCACTCGCAGCACGCATAGTCGCAGAGATCGGCGCAAGAGTAGTCAAAACCTACTACTGCAAAGAGAACTTCCACAAAATCATCGACGGCTGCCCAGTTCCAGTCGTAATCGCCGGAGGACCAAAAACCGACACACAGCGCGAAGTATTCGACTTCGTCTACGACGGAATGCAACAAGGCGCAGCAGGCGTTAACCTCGGCAGAAACATCTGGCAAACCGAGTACCCAGTTGCATCCATACGCG
The DNA here is from genome assembly GCA_012515445.1 of Candidatus Bathyarchaeota archaeon. Lineage (GTDB taxonomy): Archaea > Thermoproteota > Bathyarchaeia > Bathyarchaeales > Bathycorpusculaceae > Bathycorpusculum. Next base: position 2,742 of record JAAYYI010000110.1, read on the forward strand.
CAATCCAAGCCATAATCCACAAAGGATTCACAGCTCAAGAAGCCGAAGACCTCTACAACCAGATAATCGCAGGAAAAGCCTAACCTGCCCATTTCTTTTTTTGGTGAACTTTATGCTTGCAGCTTTCTACTATAACAACCATGACGTGAGAGTCGAAGAGATCCCCACACCCAAAGCAGGCGAAGACGAAGTACTCATGAAGGTTATGGCGAGCGGCATCTGCGGTAGCGACGTCATGGAATGGTACCGCGTCCCCAAAGCTCCACGGGTTCTGGGCCATGAAGCAACAGGCATCATAACCCAGGCAGGCGCCAACGTCAAAAACGTTTCAGTTGGCGACCGAGTATTCGTCAGCCACCACGTTCCATGCTTCAACTGCAGGCACTGCCAACGCGGCAACCACACCGCATGCCACATGCTGCACACCACCAACTATTACCCCGGAGGCTTCGCGCAGTACGTGTTGGTTCCCAAAATCAACGTACAATACGGCGTCTACAAGCTTCCAGAAGCCATAAGCTACGAAGAAGGCACATTCATCGAGCCGCTCGCATGCGTTTCACGCGCTCAGCGACTTTCCCAAGTTAAAGCCGACGACACCGTGCTCATTATCGGCGGCGGCATCTCCGGCATCTTGCATGTGCAGCTCGCTAAGTTCAGGGGAGTTGAGAACATTATTGTATCCGACATTAACCCGTATCGGTTGGAGTTAGCCAAGAAATTCGGCGCCCACCACACCGTCAACGCCAAAGAGAACGTTCCTGCTAAACTTAAAGAGTTGACAGGCCATTTAGCTGACCAAGTTATCGTCTCAACGGGCGCTGTTTCCGCGGCGATGACGGCGATGGACAGCGTGGAGAACGGGGGAACAATCCTGTTCTTTGCGGTGCCTGACCCATCTGTTAAGCTGCAGGTGCCGATTAACCAGTTCTGGCGAAACGAAATCACTATGCGAACCAGCTACGG
>JAAYYI010000018.1 GCA_012515445.1 Candidatus Bathyarchaeota archaeon
CACCATGGGACAAAAAACCACTCACCCCATCCCAACACAAACCAAAAAACAACCCAAACCAAAAAACCAAACAGCCCCCAACACCACCATGGGATGGGGAAACCCTAAAGCCACCCATCCCCACAAACAAAAAAACCCAACTACAAACCACACCATTTGATCCACTGATAAATAAGGGGGGCTAGAGAAAAATCGCAGTTGACTTCCACCTTTAAATTCTCTAACTAAACTTAACGTAACATAGAAAACATTGCCATATACGCTTCAAAGCTTAAATGGCACTGTTTATATTTTGACTCTTTTGAGGAACAACAATTTGGCTAAGGATTTAATCGCTGACGGCGACTACGTGCTAATCTATCTTGACGCACGCAGAACATACATGATAAAGATGCAGAAGGGACAAACCTTCCACACCCACAAAGGCTACCTGAAACTCGATGACTTAATCGGCAAAGAGTATGGTGAGCCAATCAAGAGCAGCCTCGGCGTCACATTCACAACACCCAAACCCAAATTAACCGATTACATGATGAAATCCGGCCGCAATACACAAATCGTCTACCCTAAAGACGCAGCCTTAATTGTGATGTTTAGCGGCATCGGACCCGGCAGCAGAGTCTTCGAATCCGGCACAGGAACAGCGTCATTAACCAGTGCACTCGCGCACTACGTCGGCCCAACCGGCAAAGTCTACACATACGAGCTGCGTCCAGAATTCCAGAAAAACGCACGCAAAAACCTCGAGAAAGCAAAACTAATCGACAATGTGGAAATGAAATCAGGCGACGTCACCATGGGCATCGAAGAGCGCGATTTAGACGCAGTAATACTGGACCTTGCGGTTCCGTGGCTTGTTATCCCGCACGCCTACGAAGCACTAAAACCCTCAGGTGTGCTTGTCTCGTTTAGCCCAACAATCGACCAAGTCGTGCGAGCGACAGAAGCGCTACGCGAAGCAGGATTCGTCTTCATCGAAACAGTCGAGTGCATAATGCGTACAATGCAGGTTGAACGCGGAAAAACCCGCCCGAATACAATGATGACTGGGCACACAGGCTACATAACGCACGCCAGAAAAATCATAAAAACACAAGAAACCCCGCCGCCTGAAGCGTCAGCAGAAGACGAAGTAGTAGAAAACCAAGAAGAAACAAATGAGGAAAATGCAGAGACTTCTGCTTAAGCCTCTATTTTTTGTTTAGTTTTTCCCTTTACCTTTCGGCCGTTGTCTGGCATTGGCATGCTGAGTTGGTAGACTGCTTCTTTGAATTGCTGTCCGCTTGCTCCGCGTGTTAAACCGTAGTATGCGCCGAATATTTTGCCGAAGTATGGGATAACAACTTTGTCAAATGCTTTGTATGCTAGTGGATGTGGCAGTCGGTTTTCTAGGAAAGTGGGCTTCCAGATTTTAACGTTGTACTCCCAGCATTTTATGAAGAAGTCCCAGCGTGCCTTGCTGAGTGAATCCATTTCTGCACCCTTCTGCTTCATTAAAACGCAGTTTTCTAGTGGCACAAAGAAGAGTGGTACATAGAATGCGTTGTAGTCTTTGAGTTTATCCATCAGTTCCAGTGTTTGCAGCATGTCCTCTTCTTTCTCATCTGGCAAGCCGATGATTAGCGTGGCTAGTGGGAACCAGTCGTTGTCGTTTAGGATGCCGAACGCGTTGGTGACGACGTCCTGCCACTGCTCTGGCTGGAACGGCAGCATCTTGCCCGCCATGTACTTTTTCATGAGGCGTGGGCTGCCTGTTTCGATGCCTGTCTCTGCTGTGATGATCGGTTTTTTGCTAAAGCTGTACGATGGTTTCTCGATTAAGATTTCGGCGAGTTGCTGAATCATTTTTGGGTCATGATAAACTGGTGCAAGTGACATGTGTGCTGCTTGGATGCTTTTAACGCCCGGGTAATCCGCTACGCTTTTGCAGAGTTTAACAACTGCTTCCCGGTTTGGAATGAACCTTGACTCTTTTGAACCATATAGAAATAGGTCTTCGGTGATCAGCGTGATGTGGTCGCTGCCCTGTGCTACGCTTAAAGCGACTTCTTTCATGATCTTATCCATTGGCACATCAATTTTGTGCTGCATTGTAGGTGTACAGAACTGGCAGTTTCTCCCGCAGCCTTTACTGATTTCAACTGCACCATGTAAAGCGACATGTTGAGTTAATGGCATCTCCTGGTTGTAGTTCCAGTTGTCCAGAGATTCATCTGCTTTGGCGATACGCGGGAGCTCTTCGCCTCTTAGAGCTTTTTTAAAGAGTTCAACGATGGGTCCTGGTCTGCCGCCCATAAGTACGCAGTCCACGCCGAAGCTTTTAGATACGTTTTGCCGTTCAAGCTGCCATGATCCGTAGCCGCCGACGATGACTTTAAGGTTGGCTTTGTACTTTTTGATGGCTGGGTGCTCGATGAGTTTTCTGAATTCGATGCGGTTCATGGGTTCACCTCCGCCCACGATGCTGCTGTAGGTTTTGCTGACGTATCCCATGCCTGTTGGGTCCATGCTGGATATGCCGACGATCTTTGTTTCTGACCCGATAAATCTGTCGAGGTCTTCTGGGTACACAACTGCGATGTCATCTTTTGAGAATCCGCCTCCGAGAAGGATTGATTCTACCTTTCGCAGTCCATATGGGGCATAGCTTGCTTGTCCATCCGGCAACTGTGGATGATGTGGGTATAGTGTTTTTCTAACGTATGATAATGGGATGGGGCCTTTACCGAATCCGCCTGCGAACGCGATGAATGGGTTGTTTATCCAGTCACTCATTTCTGTGGCTGACGCAGTAAGAACGATTTTTTTGCCCTTGATATTTTCCAACCTTATTCTTCCTCAACGCAGATTCAACATTACGTGTATAGGGCTTTTAAAAATTACTATCGCTGGTATGGTTTTGTAAAAAGCATCTGAGCCTGCAACGTGAAAACATGAGAGATGTCTTTCTATTGGGGATCGAGGTGAATCTTCAGGTGAATAACCCTACAGGTTACCACACCCATAAGGCTATTCACCCTTTGCCGTCCGAGTAACTCTGAGTTTTCATCCAATCAATTATGTCTACTTAATGCCTTCTCGTCATTCGGCAAGTCACACTGATGCGTAGCGGAACATAAAAGCATTATACAGCGTGCCGCCGATTCGGATACGCTTATATTTTCAGATGGGTACAGCAGAAGGTAAGGAGTCAATTCGTATGGATTTTATTGGAAGCCAAACAGAAAAGAACCTGCTTGCAGCATTCGCAGGTGAATCCCAAGCACGTAACAGATACACATTCTTTGCCAGCGTAGCTAAAAAACAGGGCTACGAGCAGATAGCAGCAATATTTGAGGAAACCGCAGCAAACGAGAAAGAACACGCAGAACTATTCTTCAAACACCTTAAAGGCGGCGTAGTGGAAATCACCGCTTCATACCCCGCAGGCGTAATCGCTTCAACAGCCGACAACCTTAAAGCCGCAGCTGAAGGCGAAAAACTCGAATGGGGCACCATTTACCCCGGCTTCGCCGAAGTTGCCAAAAAAGAGGGCTTCCTCGATGTAGCAAGAACCTTCACCATGGTCGCGCAGGTCGAAGTATACCATGAACACAGATACAACAAACTGCTGGAGAACGTCAACATGGGTAAAGTCTTCAAAAAAGACCAGCCGATAAAATGGAAATGTAGAAACTGCGGTATGGTCATCGAGGAACCTGAAGCACCAGACAAGTGCCCAACATGCGCACATCCCCAAGCATACTTTGAGGTATGGGTAGAAAACTACTAACCCAACCCTTCTCTATTTTGCTCTCAGGCAAGACCCATCCATTATATAAAACGCTATCTAAGGGTTTTTTCAGAAAATTTTTTATTATTATCAGGCGTTGTTGAATCGGAGCACAAGATCATGCGAGCACAAATCAAACTGATTAGCCTATTACTTCTTGTAACAATAGTTGCCATGCCATTATTTGCGGTAGACGCTGAACCGACTATAAATCTAAGCCTCTACAAGGATAACGGCTACGGCTTCGGAGACGATATGGGTGGTCAGTGGACACTAAAAACTGATACATCAGACGACGTAGTCTACGTCGAATTCTACATAGATGACCAACTGCAACTAAATGATACATTATCTCCCTACAGTTGGCAATTCAACACAAACAATTACACACTGGGCGAACACACGATTAATGCATTAGCATACAATGCACAGGGAGAAAGTACAGCGGCAACCATAGACCGCAAATTCGTTGAATACGATTCCAGCAAAACTTTTCTTTTGATTCTCATTGTCTCTATAGCAGTTGTCGCCATAGCGGTTGGAGTCGCTGTTTACCGAATCAAAAAAACACCTAAATAGCACCGAAAAATCGGCTTTTCTATTTTTCGTTAATATGTTTCTTTAGCAGTTCTTTTGCCCGTTCTGTGTACGTATTGTTGAATGCTTCATTCTCCAGTTTGTTGCCTTCGCCGAAGAAGTCCTCAATGCCCTTTCCCATGGCTTTACCGCGTGCAGTATGCTTATCGAGTGCGTATTCAGGGATTGGCAGGAATTTGTTTTCCATCTCCCTTTCAGTATATACTACATTTAGGAGGTCATCGGTGATCCTGCTTTTCTGGCTAAAGCACAAACAAACAACCGCATTAACCAAGTAGAGTTTGTATTCGCTTTCAGCAAGTTTCGATTTCTCAGCCAAATAATTCTTCAGTAGCACATCGATGAGAATGGGCATCATGGGATTAGCTGGACCAATATCCTCACATGCTATAACACGCAACCGATTCCACAGCATTGTAGGATTGAATTCTTCCAACTCGACCGCGAAGTGAACCGCCTCGTACTCTAAGCCTCTTCGGATGGATTTCTGCAATGCACTTAGGAGTTCGTAGTGATCGTAACCGTGTTTAGTATTTGCCAAGTCGATTCCTGAGCTAAACCTTGAATGCGGCTAATAAAAAAGCTTTCAGTAACTTTTCAGCCTCTTGGCGGCAACACAAATCTTAACTATACAAACAACCAAACTAGCATAACTAAAAACGTCCCTTTAATGGGAGGTGAAAAGTGTTGATCTTTATTTTCTTATTGAAATGGAAACAAGCTGTAAAAAAAGAAATTCTCGATAAATTCACAGAAACCTACGCCGACCTAAGAAAACAGGGTATAAAGTTGCAACTTTACTGGACTCTGGGGCACTATAACTTTGTATGCGTTATGGAGGCACCATCTGAGAAAGATGCTATAAAATTGATGCCGGCATTTGCGGATGTAGCTGAGGTTGAAGCGCTTACAGCGATTCCAAGAGACGAAGCAGTAAAACTTGTTTAAAAGAACTTAAAAGAACTGGCTTATCGGCGATTCCCGTAGGTTTGCGACAGGTATCTTTGGCTTTGTAACCCGTGCATCGCCATCTATCATTTCTTTGATGGTATCGTTAAAATTTTTTTGCAAAGCATTATTTATGCTTAGATAGAAACCGCTCAACTTCCTCAATGAATTCCATGGTAAACTTTGAAATCTGCGCAGTCAATGCTTCTAAGTCGCTAAAATCTGCGTTATCTATTATTGTCCAGCTTAAGAAGCGATCCATTTCATCCGCGTTATCCGATAACTGGTATTTAGTGAACCCTTTCTCTTTAAACTGCTTCCAGTACTTAGCTTGCGCCTCACGGTTATAACCGGCTAACAGAAGCTCAAATTTGAATGTGTCATGGCTGAACAGTATAACCACTTTGAGTTTTTGGCGTTGCAGCTCTTTTGGGAAGAAGTAGAGATACGTGTAATCCATGAGACCATAGTGTATGTCTGATATGAAGTAGCCCGGTTGACTGCTTTTAAGATGCATTCGTAGGCTGTCGAAATATTTCATAAGTCCCTGATATGCAACTTTTACGGTTCCTTTTTCCAGTTGTTTTCTGTATTCCGGAATATACAGGTCAAATGACGACATATCGCTTCCTCTTTTATTATTACTGTATTCTTTGAGGTTGCGTTTATAACTTTATAGATAAAGCATTTCAGCTAAACCCTTAAAAACTGTATACGCTTAGCTTACCCTATGTTCAGTAAAGCCACCGCCAAAATTCGTGAATCACTCTACGGCATTATGGGAAGAACCGTTCAAGGCGAAAGAACAATACATAGCATGGGTTCAGGCGTTATGATTGCCCCGAACTATGTAATCACTAACGCTCATATCCTACATCAAAACAACGACATTACCAAATCTTTTCATAAAGAGATCGAAGTCATTCGATCGCCCGATATAGGTAAAAACTGCACCTCTGCCTCGCTATTCAAAGAAGACCCAGCAAGAGACCTTGCTATACTTAAAATAAACGAGGCAAGTTCCTCGATGTGCCCTGTTTTTCTTGATACGATATTACCTTCAGGCACAAATCTCGGCAGTTTAGGATTTCCGCTGGCAACAGTTAACGTAGTGAATAATGCACTTGCTTACGGTTTAAATGAACGGTTCCAGGCCGCATTTATTTCGGCGTTTTTCAATGAAGCGGTGAGTGGTCGAGTTTTTTCATGGTATGAAGTTGACCGTGTAATGTATGGTGGCTCAAGCGGGTGCCCATTTTTTACTGTTGATGGCAAAGTTGTTGGACTTCAAGCAAAAGTAAGGACCGATCTTAGCAATGGAGGTAGCTCTCAGGATGTACATAATTTTTTGGCTATTTCGCTTGTTATTCCGTCTCCTGAGATTTTACGGTTTGCAAAAAGCTGTGGGGTATTATAGTTGTTTATGCTGCTTTTAACATAATTTATTTTTTCCTGTTAGATAAATTAAAAAAAGCTCGTTTCAATATCATGTATCGGTGGAATTGAACAGTTGAGTCTAAAAAGTAAAGGTTTGATTCTGGAGTTTATTGCGATAATTATTTTCTTGACAATAACAGGCGGCTTAACTTATTATTTAGGGTTCAATAACTATGTTGTCTCAGGAGAAGTCACTGACCTTCAATCAACCGAAGATGGTCGATACATCGTAATCTTAGATGGTGACCGAGAGATAGTTATTCATATGACTCTTTTTATGCGCTCCCAATATGGTACACCAAAGGCGCTCTTTGACACTCTTTCTGTTGGAAACAGCTATAACTTTCTATGCTGGGGTGCTACGCCCTCTATTTATGGTATCGCACCTTAGCTTTAGCGGATGTAGCGACTCAGTCAATTAGCGGTCATTTGACAGTGAATAAGTTCTGCTACTAGTTTGGATTGCTGTTTGGTTGAGGCGACGCCACAAGCAGTCCTTTCTGCACCACGCATCGACCTACCTACCTCAGAAGCACCTGCCCTTTTCTTAACAGTAGATCAAAATTTTCTGTTGACATTTTATTAATGACCAAATACCATACAAAAAAACATCAGCTTACAATGTATCCACTCATCCTCATCCCATCCCACCCAACATACCCCAACATGCACCATGGGACAAAAAACCACTCACCCCATCCCAACACAAACAGAAAAACAACCCAAACCAAAAAACCAAACAGCCCCCAACAACACCATGGGATGGGGAAACCCTAAAGCCACCCATCCCCACAAAACAAAAAAAACCCAACTACAAACCACACCATTTTTTGATCCACTGTTACATAAAGCAGGCAAAGCAGGGTTCAACCCGTAATTGCGCAAAGCAAGGAATGGCAATTCATGGTGATATGTATTCGGGCAATATCATCACCTATTTTGGGTTCGATTTGTTTAGATGCCTGTATAAAGGGGTCTTTTCTGGCACATTATTTTAAATATATGCTTGAACCATCCTTTGGGTGAAGTGTATAATCTTTGAGCTTCAATTATGATGATTTGCTTAAACGCGCATGCGAGCAGATGCCTGAAGTGCAGGCGAAGAAAGAGCGCCTTGAATTGCCCCGCATCCAAACTCAGACTGTGGGCATGCGTACAACTATCGCTAACTTTAAAGAGATCGCGGACGCACTTGACCGCGACCCCCAGCACATAATAAAATTCTTAACACGTGAAATGGCCACAGCAGCCACATTCCACGACAACCGCGCTATCTTCCAGGGCAAATTCCGCTCCGACAGCTTCGAGCGCCTACTAAGCCGCTATCTAGAAGCTTACGTCGTCTGCCCGGTATGCAAACGCCCAGACACGAAAATTGTTAAAGAAAAACGTCTCTCATTCCTCGTCTGCAACGCCTGCGGCGCAAAATCTTCAGTAAAGCAACTCTAGGCGAGTAGCGATGGACGTTTACCTAAACGTTAAGAAATCCGGCGAGCACACAGTGCTGGCGGTATGCGACTGCGAATTGCTGGGCAAAACGCTTAGGGAAGGCAAAATCTGCTTTAACATCAAAAGCGAATTCTACAACGGACGCAAAGCCAGCGTCGAGGAAGCCGTGGAGCTAATCGGCAACTCCACCATTGTCAACTTGGTAGGCAAAAACTGCGTCCAAACCGCCATAAAACGCGGATTTGTGCATCCGGAAGCAATCATCGAGATACAGGGCGTCCCACACGCACAAATCATGAAGCTCTAAGCGACCCCTTCGGCAGCATCAACGGGTTCGCCATTGAGACTTCGGAAAATAGCTTTTTTTCCTCCACCCTACCGCCGCCAAGAATAATCTCCTTTGATTCAGGACCCATATTAAACAGCAAATCTATCACCGACAGGTTAGGCTCAAATCCGCCATACACCTGCCGATAGCTCGGGTGCTCATAGCTATGCCAATGCACGCACACGCCCGACTGATTAAACAGTTCCTCTTTAATGTAGTCCCGTCCGCCCGACCCAGAAAGGTAAATGTCGGCGCCCATAAACTTGCACATCGACACAAGCTTCTCGTTTTTCTCTGCGCCGCCATAGGGGAACTCGGAACTGCGGATCATACGCACATCTATACCAAGCACACCAGCAATCAAGCGGATCAAGTGCAGATTTAAGCCAATTAGCATTTCATGATTAAACAGCAGTGCATCCTCAATAAGGGGGTAATACTCCTCGAAATATGGCGCTTTACGGTACTGCGTCTTAATCATGTTAACCTGCTTAACCCGCCATTGGGCACCATGTATTTTCACGTCTTTTAACGTCTGCGGATGCCCATGCATAATTGGCACCGTCAACCACTCCCACCCTGCTGAAGTACGGATGCGGTTACGGTTATGAAAGCCGCCATGCTGGTACTGAGCGTCATCGTACACTACGTACACGTCGCATCTTGCCAGCTTATCGAAGAATCCCAACCACGGAAGATATTCTGGTTGATGAACATAAACCCTCATAGCAACAACTCAGAAAGCCGCTGCGCCACTGAACATTACAAATGGTGGAATGCCAATTTGCAGTGGGCGACTTCAAAAGAAAAACCGCGTCCGATATTATAAGGGCATGTTGCATAGTGGATGTAGCTACAAGTAGTGGCTTCTACAGAAGAGCGGATGCTGCTTCAGATATGAGCTTGCGCACGGGCAAATGCTGAGGACAAACCTGCTCGCATTGTCCGCAGTGGATGCAGCTGTTTGCTCGTCGCTCATCAGGCACCGCTAGAAGATAGCGTTCCTTTATACGCCCTTGCTCTTCTGGTTCACGGCGCTTCGACGCATACTCATTAAGGAACCCAAGCGTTACAGGAATATCGATGCTCTGCGGACAATGACTGCAGTACCGGCACTTGCTGCATCCGATGTAGCCTAAACTCAGAAACAGCTCCCGCGACTTGGAAAGCGCAGAAACCTCCGTTGAAGTAAGCGTATTAGCGCCAGACGCTTCCGCACTCGCCAAATTCTGCTGCAGTTGCCCCATAGCGTTCATCCCGCTAAGCGCAGTTGCCACCTCGCTGTGATTCCAGACCCAACGCAGCGCCCAATCAGCCGCTGAACGTTTCACACCGGTCTTATCCCACTCGCGCTGGATGTCAACTGGCGGCTGAACCGCAAGCAAACCCCCCGCAAGCGGCTCCATAACAACCACCGCCAACCCCCTACCCGCAGCGTACTCCAACCCAGCTTTGCCCGCCTGATAATGCTCATCAAGATAATTATACTGAATCTGACAAAACGTCCAATCAAATGCATCCACGATTTCGCGGAAAATATCATACTCGTCATGGAAGCTAAATCCCAAATAACCGATTTTTCCCTCATCAACTTTGCGCTCAGCCCAGCCCAGTATGTCAAGTTCTTGTGCTTTCCGCCAAGTCTGAGCCATCAAAGAATGCAGCAAATAAAAATCAACATGATCGGTTTTTAGCCGTTTTAACTGAGTCTCAAAGACTCTATCTAAATCGGCCTTGCTCTCAACAGAGAAAACAGGCATCTTCGTGGCGACCTTGACTTTCTCGCGGTAACCCTCCTTTAGGGCTTCTCCTACGACGACTTCACTTTGGCCCTCATGGTACACGTAGGCTGTGTCAATGTAGTTAACCCCTTGATCAATGGCTGCGCGAATGAGCTTGACAGATTCAGCGACGTTTATGTCCGCTTGATCTTCGCTGTTAAGCGGCAGCCGCATAGCGCCGAAGCCCAAGGCTGAGACTTTCCAGTCGAGTTTTCCGAAAGGTCGATACTGCAAACAAATAACACCATCGGAACTACGGCTTATTGGGGATTAATAGGTTTAGTGTTGTCATACAGCGACATCGCATTCTGCTTCTAATGATCACATGTAACAGAAAATTTAGCCTGAGATTTATCAACCCAAAGATCGCAGTCACCCACGAGATGAAAGATAGAGCGGAACACCCAGAAGTTTAAATCCGCTATTACCCTTCTGTAAAGAATAGGCGGTTATCAGTTTGGGAAGTATCCTCAATAAGCTTAAAAGCAGTGCACCCCGACTCGATTTTTACAAGCACAAACATGGCGACTGCGCAAACTTTAACAACGGAACATGCAAAGCAGCCCATTTTACAAACATTAACCCAAAAGAGACAGCCTGCCCCCACTTTAAGCACAAGCAGACGGCATAACTGCCTAACTGAATAACTGATTCGTGATTTAGAGTCCTACGTGATTTTTGTTCCCATGATTACAAAGTAACCCATGCCCGAAAAGTTAGGGTCATAATTAAAGGTCATCCGTAGCGAGTTATGCGTGCCATTATTGCTCAGCACATAGCGGTCGGGGTTCTGGAGGTAATACTTCCAGATAAGTGAAACGTTACCTGCGATTAGATCAGTGGGGATGGTTATGTTGTAAGTGACGGATTTCTTTTCTCCTCCGCGGAAATAAAGCTCAACCGCACGCCCCGCTGAGGCGTTTATAGGCGAAACCGTTGGAGGGTTCTCTTTATCCCAGTTGGTTTCCAAGGCTACAGTGTAGGTTTTATCAGCTACCGAAATGGGGTAAGTAAAATGGTTGATGTTTTGAGGGCTTTCCAAGGTCAATAATACGCCTGTTATGCTGATAACCACAATTATCAATACAACTGCTATCATGTTGACGATGTTTCTTTTCACTTCAATCAAGAAAGTCCTGATGCACCTAGGTATAAATTTTACGCAAAGAACCGATCTAGTTATCAGTATTTATGTTTTCAAAAGCAGAACTTGCCCACCAATGGGGTATAAAAAGCCGCTAAACCTGACACGGGTCGCTTTCATCACCTACAAAACACATGATTTCTTGTTATTTCAATAGAGAATTTCAGATTTCGTTAAATAAGTAAATTATATAACTGATCCAATTTCAGTTTAAAATATGTACAAACAGGGCAAGTTTCTCAAGTTGTGCATAGCAGCTTTGATAGCCTCTTCAATGCTATTAATCGCAACACCAATCGATGCTCAAAGCACACCTGTACCGCAGACGCCAGAATTCATACTACGCATAGCAGACCACTCCTATGATGTGCCTTCAACCACAATTTCACATACTGACCCGTGGACTGGAAACATAACCACTTATACACAGCCGGGTTACCATGTAACCAACCGCTCAATCGAGGTCGCCATAAAGAATCAACCGTTCACTCCATATGTAGATGCTGAGGGTAACACCATCAACCTGTACTATAACATCAGCGTCAAACCCCGATACGGCGGCAACTGGACTTATTACCCCCACTCCTACGGAGAATACTACAACGCTTCAACCTCCGAATACACTATAAGAGAATTTGGCTTCGGAGGATACGCAGACACAGTATCACCTCAAATAGGTTACGTTACGCCCGGCGGGGAAGTGGACTTCCGGGTACAGGCGCAAGTCGGTTATTACAAGAACGTTTGGGTTCCGTTCCCAGGTTCAGATTCACCATTTGCCGGTGGCTACGTTCCAGCATTCTACGGCGAAAGCAGCCAATGGAGCGGCACACAAACCATCAAGACACCTGAAGTGACGCCTGACGTAACAGCCTCACCTTCGCCTTCACCTACTATTCCTGAAATGCCGACCATCGCATTCCTGATTCTAACAGCACTTGTGCCATTGATTGTAATATACTACAAAAAACACAGCAAATCCAACAGAGCCTAATTTCGCAAGTCAGCGGGATTGTTTTACTTCACAGCTGCCCTCGCCGCTGCCCTGCATGCTTCCCATACTTCCACTAGCCATCGAGAGACCCGCATCCTCATGGCACGTTACCCAATGCCCATCGTAACCTGGACGGTCACTAAAAACCTGATGGCAAATGGGACATTCAAGACGGTTATTATCCACTTTTTTGGGCTCCTGACGGTCACCTGTTAATCTGCCGCTCACATCAGATTGCCTGTTATCAAGTTTGCTTACGCCCAAAAACTTCACCGGATAATGAAATCGGATGTCTGCACTTAAAGATGTGTGACTGCCATCCATAACCTATTGCCAATCATTAGTTCTCATTTTTTTCGTTAGCAAATATGTGAAAACAAACCTTATGGGTGGGGTTGCTTGTATGAAGTGTTGGGTGCCGTTTGGCTGTCTGATAGTGAAGTGTACCGTGATAGGCTTGTTAAGGAAGCCCTCAAAAGGGGCAGTAACGAAGACAAGCAGCGATACAGCCAACTACAGCAACGTAAAACCGCAATTTCCCAGCGCCTGCAGGAGTTATCGGCAGCACAGATTGCACTAAATTTGAGAGATGCCCAGAATACTTTACCTCTAAAGCCCAGCAGCCACCCTATACCAGATAATACCTCAAAAACACTGGGGCTGCCACGCCCGACTGTAACTCGAAGCAGGCGAGAGGAAACAGATTTTGATTCCAAACACCAACAGTACATGGCGGCGTTAAAAGGCTACCAAGCACAAGATGCCACTGTACTGTCGGAGAGACTCAAGCTTATGGATGAATACTTGGTGCTTATCGTAGATTATATGGCGCTTGAAGAGACTGAGAAGTGGCTTCTACTGTCTATGGCTATTAAAAATCAGTCGAGCTTAATGGGTTACATGCAGAGCGGTAAAGAAGAATAACGCAATCAGTTTTTCCTGTTGCAGGGTTAACCAGAGTTGCCAAAAAGCGGCAGGGTTTAAAGTCGGAACTTGCGGCTTTTGCCAGCGTCTGTGCCGAATTCCTTCGCAAGCTGCTCAAGCAGTCCCTTCTGGCTAGCTGTAAGCTTCTCCGGCACTGATATTCCGACGCGCACATTTAAGTCGCCTCGCCCGTAGCCCCGGAAACGCGGCATGCCTTTACCTCGAAGTGTGAAGACTTCGCCCACCTGTGTGCCCGGATGTACCTTCACCGTCGCTGGTCCTTCAAGTGTGGGAACCGTGATTTCCGCGCCTAAAGCCGCCTGCGGGTAATTCAGCATCGCGATATGCCACAGGTCGTCGCCTTCACGAACGAATTGAGGATGCTGCTTCACATGGATTATGACATATAAGTCGCCTGTTTCGCCGCCAAGCGGAGCAGCTTCGCCTTCTCCGCGTAATCTGCGCTGGTGACCTTCGTCTACGCCCGGCGGAATCTTCACTGTAATGGTTCTGCGTTTACGCACAAGTCCAGTACCGTGGCAGTTGCTACAGGGGGTCTCGATGATTCTGCCTTTGCCTTTACATGTGGGGCAAGCCGTTACCTGCACGTACATGGCGAAGCCTGCTTTGCGCATGTTCTGCACTTTACCCTGCCCATTACAAGTCGGGCAAATCCGTGCAGTGCTTCCAGGTGCAGCGCCTGATCCTCCACAGATGTCACAGTGCTCAGTGCGAGGTACAACGATATCTTTCTCTACGCCTTTAGCGGCTTCCTCCAAGGTGATCTGTAAATCATATGCGAGGTCTTGGCCACGGTTCTGAGTCTGCTCATATCCGCCGAAGCCCCCGCCGAAAATCGTGCGGAATAAATCGCCGAATCCCATATCCCGGAATACGCTGTCAAAGTCTGTGCTGCGGAATATGTCCTCTTGGCTGTAGCGCTGGTCAAAGCCTGCGTGGCCGAGGTTGTCGTATTGGCTGCGTTTCTGGTCGTCGCTTAAAACTGCGTATGCTTCGCTGATCTCCTTAAACTTTTCCTCCGCTCCCGGCTCCTTGTTGCGATCTGGGTGATACTGGAGTGCGAGTTTGCGGTAGGCGTCTTTGATTTGGTCTTTAGATGCGGCTTTTTCTACGCCGAGAACTTCATAGTAGTCACGTTTCTGGGACATTATGGCGTTACCTTGATGGATATTTGACTTTAGGTAGAATGGCTTAGAGTTGGATTTAAGTAATACGCATGTTTAAGAGGCGTTCTTGGTGTTCATTCCGCTTAAAAAAATCCCTTTTTTGAATGCCCTATTTCAACTACTGTTTTTTGCGCAAGTAAAATAATCAGCTCAAGCTGTATTATGTTATTACCAGCTGCTGACAACAGATGCTTATATACGGTTTTTCTGGCTAGTTTTTTGTATGGTGAATTATTTTGCAGACTACATCTGGTTTAAGTGAGCAGCAGGGCCAGTTGCTCTGTGACGAAATCGCGAATATGCTCCTCAACACAATCGAGGCACAAGACATCGACAACAAGGTTGAAGCCGCCGTAGATGTGTTTCTAACAAGGCAAAAAATCGACGGCGACCCAGCCGAGTTGGCTAGAAAACTCTCGTGGTCAATCAAAGTGAGGCTCGCACGTTAACGGAGGTGAACTGTTTGGTTAGAGGCGAAGGTACCACGGCGCAGGGGTTTGCGTCGCCAGCGAAGATTCAGCACAGCCTAAAAGGTGCACATTACCCATCCACTAAATCCGACCTCGTAAATCTGGCGAAGCGCAACAACGCTCCGGGTGACGTGATGTCGGTTCTGGACTTGATTCCCGAGAAGGAGTACATTTCCCCCGCGCATGTGATGAAGGAAGTAGGTAAAAAAGAATAACCCTTTCGAATTTGCGCTTTTGAGGTTTAACGGCTTTGGTAGAAAGCATCGGTAGTTCGCTGGATGATTCAAGATACGGCATAGCAACCCTGCAGCCGAACAAGGCGATACGCAGATGCCGCATCCGAAACCTGAGAGTAGAATACATCTTAAATCAGGTTGCAGTGATCCTAACCTTACCTAAGTCCTGCGCTAAATGCCAATGCATGGACGACTGCACAGACGACTTTATACTACAGATAATAGAGAAAAACCAAAGCAACCGACCCCAAATGGGGTCAACCCATTATTTTATCCCCTAAAAATTGGGGCGGCAATTAGCCGCTTAAACCTCTACGCCTGCGCGTCTAGGCGGTACTGGACCCGCTGGGCCATCCAAGCCGATTGGGCCGATTTCGGGCAGCCTGTCGCTTAATCTGTGCTCTGCGGCAATCTCAGCTTCTTCAAGAATCTGCAGAGCATCTGCGCTTGCTGTGATGTTACCTACTTGCAGGTCACTGCTGCCACTTGTTGTTGTGCAGATATCAGTTAGCAAGTTGCCGATATTACCTAGCTCAGCACTTGCCTCCGGGAATATACCACACATTTCGCTACGCACGTTGTTAAGCAAGCCCTTTGCAGGAGCCAAAACAGCCACGACGTCGCCGAGTTCTGAAACGGTGCTAAGGCGCATGGAAACGCTTTGAAGCGCAAGCGATGAGTGGCTCAGCATTTTTTCAACTTTGCGAATTTCAGCCAACTCTGTTGCGAGAATGTTTGCTCGTTGATCATCGCGCTGAGACATGGCTTTTATGATTCTGCCAAATATTTCTTTATCGCGATTCTGGAAACGAATAACAGCCGCGTCCAAACTACGGGTTTGGGCATCCAGGCGCTGTGTAACCGTTGCAATCTGCTCTTTTAAGCCAACTGTGGGTTGGCCGACGTTTTTGATTTTGGAAACTAAAGACGCGGATTCGTCTTTTTCTTTCTGTTTCCATCTGTCAGTGAATCCTCTAACCACTATACATTTCCCCAACCCACATGGCAGCCGCGGCGAATAAAAGAATGTTCGCAACAATTAATTAAAACAGAGTGTTATTCTTATGGTCGTTTTAATAATAAACACGGCAACTTCTGAGAATTAAATAAGCTAATTTTTAAGTATCGCATGGAAACAAACACATATACTAAACACGGAAACTTTGACGCCACAGCACAAAAACGCTATAAAAGAGCAATATCTGCCAGCCGCTCGGACAACGACCGCTCCTGTTCCCCATGATCCCGCCTACCCACAGAAGTAAGCGCAGAAGATCTGAAAGTATCAAGTGCCCTATGAGCATCCACAAGCAAATCCTGCGCCTGCCTAACAGCCTCCTGACGACCCATATCCATCGTCCACTCCCCACCTCTACGTTTCTCAACACGATCCGCAATAACCTCGGCTATGGAATCCTCAAAACCGGCAGTTTTCAAATCACTAATCAAGTCAGTTTTATCAAAACCGCTTGTAGAACTTCGTACCAAACCGACCACTAGCTTATCCCATGTTTTTCTTTATTATGTAAAAGCAACTCGTGCCTCGAACCTAAACGTGCACCACACACTTGGCAGGTTGCTTCATGAGCCTCCACAACATGGTCAATAAGTTCACTGTAACTACTGAATTCTTTTCCGCAACCCGGACACTTAGTCAACTGAGGCGCTACCGCTCCACTTTCTCTTTCCATACTCCTCGCTCCGCCTCCACCTTTTTCATTTCATCTTTTGGACCACCAAGCTTGTTTTTCTTCTGTCCTTTCCCAGTCAAAAAATCACCAAACCAAAAGAAAAACCATAGGTATTTAATTCTAAGTGACTGCCACCCATAAACCACAATTAGCCACTGTGATTAAAGACGCCTTCTCCGTTGAGCCACTTTGTTAAATCAAAGTATTTCTCGTACTTGCGGTTTTTCGTTACATCAAAAACGTAGGGTGCTAATGCATAATCCCTTACAAATACAGTCTCATCGTAATCAGGCTGTGGCTTAGCAGAAAAAAATACCTTATGCTTAAACGGCAACCTAGCGAACTTTTCTAGATGTTCCTGACAGAATTCTTCACTATCAGAGAAAACAAAAAACAAGTTATCCCTGCATAACCGCTTAAGCCGCGAAACCCATTTTTCAGCAGCTTTCTCTTGGGTTTTGTAATGCATAAAATGGATTTCGACGTCTCCGCCGAGCAATCCAATTGGATATACTTTTCCGGTTAACTTAGTAAACCGTTTCGACATCTCATGCGCAGAAAACGAAGTGAATTTTAACGGTTGAGCCAGGTACCAGTCAAGTCTAACCAGAAAGCGCAGGTAATCATCAGGAAAGATGTATGTCCAAATGGTTGGGGTGTTGTACTTCAAGCCATATTTATGGTACATGCCGCCCACAAAGCAGTTGTTACCAATAATTGAGAAATTCTTGTTTTTCAGTTTCGAACGAGGTATCCATGCGAAGTACCTGTCAACTACGCCCCATTTTACCGCTGTATATAATCCGTCGGAATTAATTGATTTTATAAAAGCTTTAGAATTCACAGTTGACCTCTTGGCTAATTCGGATGTTAATCCCAAAAAGGGAGTTTGGTTAAGTTTAGAATAGCCACACTATTTCTGGTTTTGCGGTTTATCAAAATATCGGCAGACAAGTTCTCAGTTGCTAGCGAGTAGTTACTGCTTAAAAATTTAAAAAGACGCTATGCACTAAAAGGTACCTTAGAGAGTTTCGTGGTGCGGTAACCGGGATTTGAACCCGGGTCCTAGACTTGGCAAGCCTATGTACTAACCAAGCTGTACTATTACCGCGCTTTAGCTACGCAACAAACGGAAAACTTCCTAATAAACTATCTTTTTTGAGCACACGTTTTTTCTATTCATATGATATAGAAAGCTCCCTAATATCACTCAACAAATGTACTTTTAGGGTATAATTCTCTATAAAAGAGCACACATACATGAAGGTAGTGGTGTAGCCAACGATTAGTATTTAAATCTTCACAGTTTTACTGGCGTCATTAGTTAATAGGAAAGGCCCATACGCGTAACAAAATCTAGAACGCGTTTATACTCTTCAATATATCGAAGCCCCTTCTCGGAAACCTTACACGATACCTCATCTTCCACTAAGCCTAGCTCTACAAGGTCTTGGATGTATACTTTTAAGCGATCATATGGCACGTTAATTTTTGTTTGGACTTGGCTGAGCACTATCCTTTCGGGACCTGCACTGTTTTGGAGGACTATGAGCAGGTCGCCATAAATTATCATTTTATTACGGCGAGGGAATTTCTTCAATTGTTCTGATCATCCCTCTTTCCATATAGCGCCTTGTAGGTGATGTAAAGAAATACCGCAAGACTGCCTAGGCGGAAGGTTAATCCTCCGAAAAGCGCAAAGTAGCTTGCGTCAACAACCCAAATCAGCTGCGAATATTGTTCTATCGCTAAAAGAACGAATCCCAGTGAACTCGCAACCGTTTTAGCATCTGTTCTATTGTTTCTCAAAGTGTGGATGATAATATAGCCAAGACTGAATAAACTGAATGTTCGGATTACAAAATAGCTAAGCCTATAATCTTCTAAAGAGACTTGTGGAGAAACTACTGTAACAAGCAGAGTCATGACTACAAAGATTATTGCTAATAAAGCAAGAATAATTTTCCATAATAGTCTTGCATTTTTCTCTGCTTTCGAGAAAAAGTATGTTATTGCTAGAACAAGGAAAGCGAAACCTCTGACGAAAAGCTGCACCCAACCTAATTCTGGGAAATTAAAAAAGCTGTACACTATAGTTGAAACCGTATAGGAAACACCGAGAAAGCCGAACCCGATGGGTAAACCAAGATACTGGGTTTTCCCTGTCAATTGATATGGCTTAATCATGAACCGTACAAGGATAAAGCAAGCAATCGCCGAAATGATCTCAATTATGATGTGTTCTGTAGTATACAACATACTGTTAAAGTTGTTAGCAGATTCAGCTTATTTCCTTTTCTTTAATAATTAAAATGTATTTCAGGGTAGAACGGGCATAATAGCCGATGCTGATTCATCCTTACAGGATATCGGTGAAGTTATGTTTCCAAATGAAAACTTCGTTGAAACCCCAGCATCAAAATCTAGCCGCAGCATCCTATGCTTACATTTACTGTCCTTGCAGCCATACAAAAGCAGATTCGGATTACCTTGATTTGCCGTTAAGACTTCAGTAGTAGATCTGCAGTTTTCGCAACGTTCCGCTCGCACCTGATTATTCATTACATATCCTTTAATTAAAAGAACACTCCACGATTTTTCTTTAATATTATAATACATTACAAAAAATGACCGTCCTAGAAAAAGAGTCCAAAAAACAGCAAATATTTCCAGAATTGCAGTATCTTTATTACTAAAATTAGTTTGTTGTTGGGCTTTTGAAGCAACAACACAATTTTGCGTGTAACATTTATGAATGACACCTTTGAGCGTGTGCGGATATTTTATACACATACATGATGTTATCTTATTCCTTAAGGTATTATAGAGTAATTAAATCAGATATAACTACGAATCAGTGATAAGTATCTGCTGTAAAGAGGACTTGTTCGGTTTCTTGTTCAAAATTTACTATCTTGAGGTAGCTTTCATAAGGGAGTTATATACCTTCCACCCATTTTGGGTGTGACTTAAAATTAGAGGATATGTGTATATGAAACAAATTGCGGATAAAGACAGAAAAGAACTAGAAGCCAAATTAGCACATGTTTTCGATGAAGAAATCGATGAATTACCGTCAGAATTGCGTGCAATACTACTAGATGATATGATCACAGCCTTCGAAAATAGATTAAATGTGTTAAATAGTCTCACCCTAAAAACTGCTCTCTAAAGCATCGCATGAACATTAATACTGATTAGTAATACATAAGTGATTTATATCCAGACGGAGAATCTTTAACAAAATAAGAGGAGTAAAAAGTGCGTCGATCAAAACTCGAAATGTATGTTGACATCTTAACAGTGCTTGCTCATCGTGGCCCCCTAAAGCTAACCCACGTAATGTACAAAGCCAACGTTAACTGCAGCGTCCTCAAGGAATACTTAGACTTCCTCATGAAGCAGGGGCTAGTCGAAGAGCGCACCATTGGCAAGCGACGCGTAGTTTTCGCCGTTACCCAGCGAAGTATTACGGTTTTGAAGTACTTCAAAGAATTGAAACAAGTTTTGCCGATAGTAGAGGAATCAAGAAATCAGATTCCTGTTCCCTACTAAGCATATCTTTCTTTTAATCCCTAACAAAGCATTGTTTTTTATTTTTTGTGTTTGTTTTTGTTTTACTTATAACTCAAATACATATCATAATGTCGCAAGACTTAATAAACAGTAAAGTGCATATGTATTCAACAACTGTACACATGAAAAACAACTCGGGGATAGAATGTTTGATTAGAAATGAACTGTCCAATAAAAAATCGCTAAATATTTTCGAAAAGATAGAAGAGAGCCTCGAGAAGCTGAATGAAAAAATGGAAATAATGATAGAGCTACAAAGAAATAACAGCACAAGTAACATAAAAGCTGTTCCCGCGCTACCGGATGCATCATTAGATGTTATGACTTTGCTATCTATGCCAGATCACCTCAGAAAAACAGCTATGACAATTTGCCGCTGTGGCAGAGCAACCGCAGAGGAGATTTCAGAACAGACAGAACGTGCAAGAGCAGTCGAGAGCGCATACCTCAACCAGCTAGTAATCATGGGGTATCTAAAGAAAGAACGTAAAGGCCGCAAAGCCTACTTCTATATAGATAGAGAATCACAGAGTTGAATGCCATGACTAAAATCATCGCTGTGCACTCATACAAGGGCGGTACCGGAAAAACCTCAATGTCCTTAAACCTGGCAGCTTCTTTCGCTAAAGCAGGCAAAAAAGTCTGCGTGTTTGACCTTGATTTCCGAGCGCCAAGCTTATTTGCTATACTAAAAGCACAGAACGTAGAATACTGGTTAAACGATTACCTAAACAATAGCTGTGAGATCAACAGCGCACTGATCGACATGAACAGCAGAATCCCCGGAGACGGCAAATTCTACGCTTGCCTAGCTAATCCATCCACAGAAGCCATACGTGACATCTCCTCAAAAGACCGTAAATGGGAAATGCGTGCACTGGGGCGATTACTTGCACTACGCGAAAGCCTACTAAGAGACCAAAAATTCGACTACTTGGTCTTCGACACAAGCCCAGGCTTGCAGTATAGCTCTATCAACGCTATCGTTGCAGCGGACTTTGTCGTTGTGGCAACAACAGGAGACCGATCAGACGTAGATGGAACAAAACGTATGCTTGCTGAACTCTACAACCTCTTCGAAAAGAAAACCGGCTTAGTGCTCAATAAGGTGCTTGATACATCAGCTACTTCACGTAAGACAGAAATGTCAGCGAAGATAAAATCTGAGTATCAGGTTCCATTGCTGGGTATCGTGCCATGCTTCTGCGAAGTACTACGAGCTGAAGGCAACTTTATCTTCGTTCAGGATAAACCTGATCATCCATTCACAAAGATAATTGCCGAAATGGCGAAAAAGATAGAGAACAACGAAGTAAACTAAGCCATTTTTCTTTTCTTTATTTTGCATAACGCTTAAACTATGCTGTTTGCTAGATTTGCAGAGGAGACTTGATTATTTGGGTTTAGAAAGGTCCGCTATTATCCTTGCAGGTGGAATGTCAAAGGAACTTGATAGAAAAGAAGTGCTTGAACTTGAAGGCAAACCGCTGATTAGCTACGTTGTTGAAGCCGTTCAGGACATCGCCGAGCAAGTTATTGTTGTTACCGATTCGCAGGAAGTTGCAGATGTATACGCTAAAGTTGTGCCAACAGCAGACTTTGTCGTTAACAAAAGCGACCTTAAAGGTCCACTGGCGGAGGCCGCAGCTGGGTTTGAAGCTGCGGAAGGCGAATATGCACTGGTTCTGCCGTCTGGAAGCCCGTTTGTGTCGCCTGAACTAATCCAGTTGCTGTTTGAATTATGTATTGGGAAATCAGCAGTTGTTCCAAGATGGACAAACCAGGAATGTGAACCGCTGCATGCAGTTTACAATACAAGGATTGCACTTGAAACAGCTAAACCGCTACTAGAGGAAGGCATAGATGACATGGTAGATTTGGTTGAGAAGCTTCGGGGAGTCCGCTACCTCTCAACAATGGTTATTGAGCAGCTTGACCCCGATTACCGATCATTCTTCACTGTTACCACGCCTGTTGCGCTCAAGAAAGCTATCGCTATGGCTAAGCCTCAACCGAAAGGAAAAGTTAAGCCGATTAAGAAGAAGCAGAGGAAGTAGCAGATTAGTTGCTTTTTTTCTTCTAACCACCATTATTTTTACGCTCAATAGGCCGCTGAGTTTAGACAGTTCTACCTAGGCATTTAGTTAAATAAAAAAAAGTTATGTTTCTTAAAAGCGCTTAAAACAAGAAAAGAAAAAGTTGGTTTACTTTACTTTGTAGTCGTTTGCGTCTTCTACTGTTGGTCCAGCGCCGCCTTCACCTGTTGTTCCCTCTGGGCCTGCTTCAGCGCCTGGTCCGGCTGCACCCGGCTGTGGCCCAGCTTGGCCTTGTGCCTGCTGCTGTTTTGCGGCTTCCGCTGCTGCTTGCTGGTAAACTTTGGTGCCGATTTCCTGTAGTACCTTCTGTAGGGCGTCTGATTTCGCTTTCATGGCTGCCGTGTCGTTGCTTGCTAACGCATTTTTAAGTTCTGTCACTGCAGTGTCGAGTTTGGTTGTGTCTTCTTGGCTAATTTTGCCTATGAGGTCTTGTTTTGTGCGTTCCGCTGTGTAAACTAAGCTGTCTGCGATGTTGCGTGTTTCGGCTTCTTCTTTCTTCTTGCGGTCTTGCTCAGCAAATTGGTCTGCTTCCCGGATTAGGCGTTCTTTCTCTTCTGGCGATAGCTTTGATGATGCGCTGATGGTGATCTTGTTCTGTTTGCCTGTTCCGCGGTCTTTAGCTGTTACGTTTAGGATGCCGTTTGCGTCAATATCGAAGGTGACTTCGATCTGTGGTACGCCTCTGGGTGCTGGCGGGATATCCATTAGGTTGAATTCGCCCAGCGAGACGTTGTCTGATGCCATTGCGCGTTCGCCTTGGAGTACGTGGATGGTTACTGCGTTTTGGAAATCCTGTGCTGTGCTGAATACTTGGCTGCGTTTTGTGGGGATGGTTGTGTTTTTCTCCATGACTTTTGTCATGACGCCGCCGAGTGTTTCGACGCCTAAGCTTAGTGGTGTAACGTCGAGTAGCAGTAGGTCTTTTACTTCACCTGTTACGACGCCTGCTTGAATTGCTGCTCCGATGGCTACTGACTCCATTGGGTCAATGCCGCGTTCTGGGGACTTTCCTAGGAGTTGCTCTACGAAGCGCTGTACAAGTGGCATACGTGTCATGCCACCGATGAGGATGACTTTGTCTACCTGTTGAGGTGTGAGTTTTGCGTCTTCTAGGGCTTTTAGCAGTGTTGGTCTTGTGCGTTCAACGATCGGCTGTGCGAGCGATTCTAGTTTGGTGCGTGTTAAGGTCATGTGTAGGTGTTTTGGTCCTGAGGCGTCTGCTGTTAGGAATGGCAGGTCGATGTCTGTGCTCATCAGGGTTGAGAGTTCGATTTTGGCTTTTTCAGCTGCATCTTTTAGGCGGGACATCGCCATGCGGTCGCCTGAGACGTCTACGCCTGTTTGGCGCTTGAACTCTTCGATGAGGTAGGTCATGACTGCTTTGTCAACGTCGGTTCCGCCGAGTTGTGTATCACCTGAGGTAGACAGTACTTCGAACACTCCTTTGCCGAAATCCATCAGGGTAACGTCGTGAGTGCCGCCGCCGAAGCTGAAGACGAGAATCTTCATTTCTTGCTGGAGCTTGTCAATACCATAAGCGAGGCATGCTGCGGTTGGCTCATTTATGATACGCATGACTTCGAATCCGGCAATTTCGCCTGCGTCTTTGGTTGCTTGACGCTGGTTATCGTTGAAGTGGGCCGGAACAGTGATTACGGCTTTGTTTATGCTTGTGCCGAGGTAGGTTTCGGCGTCTTTCTTTATCTTCTGCAGGATGAATGCGCTGATCTGCTGAGGTGTGTACTCTTTACCGTAGATTTGGGCTTTGTAGTCGCTGCCCATCTTACGTTTAATTTCAAAGATTGTTCCCTCAGGGTTAGTTGTTGCCTGCCGCTTTGCGGGTTCACCGACCAATAGTTGGCCGTCTTTCGTGAAGGCTACAACTGACGGGAACATCTTCCCCGCCATCGTAGGTCCTTCGGCGCTGGGGATAACGGTTGCGTGACCGCCTTCATAAATGGCTGCGGCTGAGTTTGTTGTTCCTAAGTCTATACCTAAGACTTTCTGGTTATTTTTTGGTGTACTCATTTCTTTTTCCTCCAAACTTTTTGTTATTTTTATTTTTTAATTTTATTACTCTGATTTCGGTTTAGCTACTCTAACGATTGCTGGACGTAGAACTTTATCCCGTAACAGGTAGCCCTTGCGGATTTCCTCTAAAACAGTGCACTCCTTAATATCGTCACATTCTTCAGCTGCAATTGCGTCGTGGCAGCGTGGGTCAAAGATTTTGCCCCTTATGCACTCTATTGGTGTAACTCCTTCTTGCTCAAGAACCTTCCTGAGCTTCCGGTACGTCATTTCTACCCCGTCCAGTAGAGCTTTCTGTGAAGCACCGGCGCCTTTTCCCGCTTTAATTGCGAGTTCCAGCTCGTCTACGACGTCGAGTAGTTGCGTTACGATGCGTTCGCTGCAGTAGCTTCTGATTTGGTCTGTTTCACGGTCGAAGCGTTTGCGTTGGTTGTCATAGTCGGCTTGCAGGTACTGGAGGCGGGTTAGGAATTCCTGTGAGCGTTTCTTTTCTGTTTCCAGTAGCTTCTCAATTTCGAGTGCTGTATGATCCAGTTTGGACTCAGATTCCTTTTGGGTTTGTGGTTTTGCTTCTTTTTCATCTGCCATAACTAATTATGCTCCTTATGAGAGGTATCTTTTCATTTTGGCATCGGCCGGGCCGCCGGTTTCTGCTTCCGCGGCGACTGCATCGTCGATTGGTTCTGCATGGCTTTTTTTGTGTTCTAGTTGGCGGCCTGTTGCTGCTGCAAAGTTTGTTTGTTCGACGAATTTGCGGAATATGATTTCTGCTACTTGGTCTCCAACTGCTTCTTCTTTTAGTTCAGCGTTGAAGAAGTGTTTCTTGAAGGATTCTACGATTTCTGCTTTGTTTAGGGTGACGGTTGTGTTTGTTGTGGTGTCGTTCCATGCTTGCCACATTAGTTTGGTACCGAGTTCGACGAGGATGTTGACCATTGTTGTGTAGTCTATGTCGTATGGTTCGTCTCCGCTTAGGAAATGTCCCTTTGTGAGTAGTATTTTTTTGTCGTTTTCGGGGGTTACTGTTAAACTTCTACGCATCTGTTCACCAACACATTCGGTGAAACTGCACCGCTTCACCTTAAGCACACCTGTGCTTGCACGTTTATAAACATATTGCAACACCCAATCAATAATACACGGCATAAATGAATCTCCCTTACGTGCCTTTAAATAAGGAGGGGGAGGGGGGTAGCTTGATAGCAACAGACGCCTGAAGCGACTTCTGCGTATGCATTTATATGCGTCTTCAAATAAGGGCGGTCTCCCCAAAATCAAGCAATTATTAAGGTAAACCAAAGCAATCAAGTAACGTAATAGCGTAAGAAATATAGCTCAAATAGCAGCAACAGTAAGCGTAGATAGAACATGCAGCGATCCTACTCTCGACTACTCGGAGTAGTCGGAAAACCAAATACCGGCAAATCCACGTTTTTCAGCGCCGCTACCCTAGCAGCGGCAGAAATCGCAAATTACCCATTCACAACCATAAAACCCAACCGCGGAGTCGGCTACGTACGCCAACCCTGTGTACACACCGAATTCAACGTAAAAGACAACCCCAAAAACAGCCTCTGCCTAGAAGACACACGCCTAATCCCAGTTGAACTCATCGACATAGCAGGCATCGTACTCGGCGCATGGGAAGGACGAGGACTCGGCAACCAGTTCCTAGACGAAATCCGGCGAGCAGACGCCTTAATCCACATAGTCGACGCTTCAGGAGGTACCGACTGTGAAGGCAAAAGCTGCAAACCCGGCGAACACGACCCGCTTGAAGACATAACTTTCCTCGAGAAAGAAATCACCATGTGGATGGTTACTATCCTAAAAAAAGACTGGCCGCGCATCAGTCGCACAGCGGAACAGGACAAGAAGGGAATCGCGCATCATCTTGAAGACCGCTTAACTGGGTTGGGAATTAGAAAAACGCTTGTAAACGATGCCATACGCAAAGCAAGCTTAAGCGTGGATAAACCTGCGACTTGGAGCGACGACGACTTCTACCGCTTCGTAGATACGCTTCGCAAAATATCAAAACCGTTACTGATCGTCGCCAATAAGATAGACCTACCAACGGCGCAGGTCAACATTGAGAAACTCAAAAAACTCGACTACATTGTCATCCCCGCCAGCGCTGAAGCTGAACTTGCACTTCGACGAGCAGCAGAAAAGGGATTAGTTGATTACAAACCAGGTGACTCCGACTTCAAAATAAACCAGCCCGAGAAACTCTCCGCAGGGCAAATCGCGGCTCTCGAAAAGATACGGGAAAAAATCCTAAGAACCAACGGATCAACAGGCATACAGGAAGCAATGAACACCGCCTACTTCAAACTGCTCGACATGATAACTGTTTACCCGGTTGAGGACATCGAGCACCTCTCAGACCACAGTGGACGTGTTCTCCCAGACACGTATTTGGTTCCGAAGGGCACCACTGCGCATCAATTCGCCTATGTAATCCATAGCGAACTCGGCGATAACTTCCTCTACGCCGTGGATGCACGCGATAAAAGAAGAATCGGCGAAGATGCAGTCCTAAAAGACAGAGACGTAATATCCATAGTCAGCACTAAAAAACGCGCTTAAGCGCCGAAACGGCGTTTACGCCTCTGGAATGTTCGGATTGCCCTAAGCAAATCGATGAAGCGGAAATCAGGCCAATAAACATCCAGAAAAACAAGTTCACTGTACGCAGACTGCCAAACAAGAAAACCGCTCAGTCGCTCTTCCCCAGAGGTTCTGATTATCAAATCGGGCTCCTGCTTATCCATATGCGCCGTGTAGAGATACTTCTCTATAGTGCTCTCGTCGATGTCTTGTGGCTCTATCTGCCCCGATTTAACCTGCTCAGCGATGATTCTTGTAGCATCAACGATTTCAGCTCTGCCACCATAGGCAAACGCGAAATTTAGGAAATGCTTGCTGTACGCTGCTGTGACGTCTTCTACGTCTTTTATGCGCTTCTGTAAATCCTTCGGCAGCATGTTAGTTCTTCCAAGAACCTTTACGTGAACCATGTTCTTATGAACACGCTCATCCGTTAAGAGCTTCAGAAACCGTTCGCCAGCGATATGCATGATCTCATCTACTTCCGTGGGTTTTCTCGTGAAGTTTTCGGTAGAAAACGCATACAGCGTAATAGACTTCACGTTAGTTTTAAGGCACCAATCAAGTAGCTGCTCAACCGTGTCTGCGCCTTTATGGTGACCCAGCCAAGGATTCATCTCCTTCTGTGAAGCCCACCTGCGGTTTCCATCCAAAATCAGTGCAATGTGTTCTGGCGGCGTATCGTTTTTTACCTGCTGCCAAAGCCACTTCTCGTATGCCTTGTAGACACCAAAGATTGATAGAATTCTTGTAAGCACTTATGGTCCTCGCGTGTTAACATTCTGCACTTTAACGTTGTTGCCTTAGAGTCTAATCTGACTGTTTTAGTTAAAGCTTACCCAAACAGTGCAACCATAACGCCTGGGCTTTAGAGTTCTTCGGGTTGCTCTTCTTTTTTGAAGAAGCCTTTAGCTGACTTGTTAATTATGTAAATCAGCAATACCGAAGCAACGCCGATCAAGATGCCGACTATTATGGTGAATAGGAAAGCTGAGAAGAACTGGTTATCTAAGCCCATGATTATCGCGGGATCGTTAGGATTAGAATAAGCGACTAATAGTGCAGCGGTGCTGTCAAGAATCTGATTAAACCACGCTACCGTGACGATCAGGGCAACGTTTCGCAGGAGTTTGGAGTCACGTTCAATGTATAGTCTGATGCAGCGTCCCAAAAATATTATACATATGCCCACGATCAGCAGGTTCTCGACGCCTTTGATAAAGTATGCTGCGATTGTTGGCGCCTCGGCTAACCAGCCGGCGGTGTCGATTGGGAACGGCTGAGCCGATAGGTTTACGTTTGCTATGCCTAAGTAGACGCTAACGGCAATACAGAGTATGCCTGCGATGATGGTGTAGTTTGAGATTTGTATTGGTAATGATGGGGGCTGATAGTTTTTAGCCCAATTGTAGAAGTTTTTGGTGGCTCGGTCAGCTCCGAATCCTTTGAGTAGCAAGAAGCCGCCGATCACTATCACGATTACTATGCCGAACCAGTAGATCGCGATTGGGTAGAACGCGTTTACTCCCCATAGTATACCAAGGATTAATACTAGTATTCCAGGCATGCCTAATGCTATGCGGGCGTATCTTGGGTTATCGACTAGCAGGCGAACGTATTTTGTGAAGACTGCAGCGGTTTCCTCTATGGATTCGCTGTGTTTGATTACTATTCTGCGTACTGACGATACAGGAACGCGCGATTCGACTAGCGGAAGTACTGCTTCGTCGCTGAATCCATCTGAGACAAGTATGACTTCTGTGGGGCTGAATGTTTCTTGCAGGTAATTGAGTTCACTGACTAGTTTGCGGTCTGCGCTGACTCCGCCCAGATCGGTTCCTGAGATAGTTGCGACCTCAAAAATCTCGTCAGGCTGTTTCTCGCTGCTTAAGCGATCGTAGAGGCGAATGGCTTCGAACATTGCGTTTGCGTCGGGTTCTTCAGGATCCGATAACGCGAGTGCGACTGCGCCGTCTAAGTTAGCTTGTCGACCTAGAAGCGGGGTTTTGATGGCTGCTTTGTCTTCCAGATCGCCATCTCTATCAACACATAAAACTAGGATGCGCTTTTGCGTCTGTAGATGCGTTTCCCGCTTAGCCATCTGTGATTCTCTATCAGATTAATGGGGGATATTAACTTTAAGCTTGCGTTTCAGACTTGTCATCTGATTCGTCGCCAAGCATTAAAGCGAATTCGTCCCAGCTTACTTTTTCGCCGCGGTTGAGTTTTTCGCGTGCTTCTCCGCCGATTTTGTCTTTTAGGACTTTTTCTTTGGCTTGTCTTTCAGCTTGTTCCTGTTGACGTTTAGCATCTTCTTGCTTTCTTCTTTCGTCGTATTCTTTGCGTCTTTGGTCGTCTTCTTTTCGTCTTGACTGGTACTGTTCGTGCATAGATGCTCTTATGCCGGTTGATTGGCTGATTAGTAAGCGGATTTGATCGTAAATCTGGTTATTTTGCTCTTTATAATTGATAAATGCCTTGTGCAGGCTGTCTGCTTCTTCTCTTTCGCGTTTCATGACATTTACTTTTTCCATCATGACTGCGTGCAATTCTTGGCTTTTCTTAGCGACTTCGGTTAGTTCCTTATGGTAAACGTCGGCTTGCTGGTCGAAGGTTTTTCTGTGTTCGAGAAGTGCCTTGATTTTTTTATGCTGGACATCGATTTTTTTGGAGCCGCTTAGTTGTATTTCGAGTTCTTTAACTTGATCGATTAATCGCTTTTCTTCATGGACATCCATTGTGGTTGTTGCGATTCTGAACTCGAGATCTTCGTGTTGTTTCTTAATTTCTTTGACGTTGATGCGGGGCATGTTCTTTTTAAGGGTCTCGATTTTCTCGTTGATAGCATTGATTTCGGTCATGATCGGTGAGACGTTTACGCGGACTGCGTCCCGTTGCTGTTTTAGCTGCTTGACCTTTTCGTTAAGGACATCGCGTTCTGCTTTTATCTGATTGATTTCATCGCGGGATTTTCGGACCTTCTCGTGAAGTTCGTCGCGTTTTTCAATCGACTTTTTGATTTGGTCGTTGTTTTCGCGGATCGTCTCTTTGAGCTTGTCGATCTGGAGGTTGATGTTGGAAATTTGGCTCTGGTTTTGTTTCTCGGTCAAACGTCAGCCTTCTAAAGTGGAGATATTTACCTACGATGTACCAATCCAATTTATAATTCTTACCTTATTTTCGCCGATAAAACCCATGTATCGACGTATCTTTGAGGTAGATTGGTGCAGACCTTGGCTGCTTATTTTGCAGTCTGCTTGCTCGATTGGGTTCTTATTGGTACAGTAGAGTGTAGTAGCGGTGGATGAATAAAGTTTTTGCGCTGTTTTAATTTTTGAAATTAGAAGAAGAATAGAATACGGCCCTACTACTTCATCTTCCTAAACCTCAAGCTAAAGATTGCGTTTTTGGTTCAGCAGCTGAAAAACATTGCAGGTTGGTTGAGGTGACAGTACAACCAACGCATTTGGCTAAGGCATCTTCTACAAGCACCTCGCAAACCAATCAAGCCACGAGGCTACCTACCTCAGAGTGACCTCCCCCCTATATAAGCAAGGAAGCGGGGAATCCGCAAGGAAATGAAAGTGCAAGAAACCGTTTCTGCCTTTTGAGTCATATCGTGACTGGTGCATCAATTTGATAAACACATAAAAGAAGCGCCGTTTGACCTACAAGTCAAACATGGCTGGTTCAGTATCATGGAAATAAAAAAGGAAACAGGCAACCGCACGGTCAAATATGCAGCAGTACTCTTGCAGCAGCAGCATCAATTGCGATGCTAGTATTTTCTAAAAGACGAATATAGATTCAAAGAAAGCGGATAAGCAGGCTGCCTTTAACTTGAATGAGCTAAGTAATGGGCCAGCAATTTTTCTATTTTTTAGTAATCTTTGGCTGGCATTGACCGGCAATAAAAAAGAAGGAGAGAATCAGTGCTCTACAGCAGCTTCGGTTTTAGCTTTGCAGGGCTGAGGAGTTTTAGGTCCTCGTAATGCGGAGCATGCTGCGGCTGCAAAGCATAAGGCTGCTGCAAACGCAAACGCAATCATCAACGCGGACATGAACGGCGACGAGATTGCATTGGGGAAGAACGCTGGCTCCTGCAGAACACCCAACGTCGTAGCTGATAATCCAGAGGATAAGGAACCCATAGCTTGGAGTATTGTGTCGATCGGGTTGTAACCAAGGAACGCGGCGAAGAGAGCTGAGGAAGCGGGTACTTGACCGAACGATTCTGCAACCTGAGGGGATGCTCCTGTGTCTGCGACAGCGGAAGATAATGCCGGCGGCAGGGAAGCGTTGAGCGCGATGATTATTATGGAGAAGAATATTGCTTGGCTGATGGTTTGGCCGACGTTCTGAAGTGTGGATCGCATGCCTGATGCGGCGCCTCTATTCTCTGCGGGGCAGCTGTTCATCACCGACGCCATGTTTGGCGACATGAATATGCCGTTGCCCAGCCCCATTATGAATAGGATTATGGCGAATGCCGCGTAATCGAAGTTTACGGGGAGAAGCATGAACGCTAAGAAGCTGGCTCCGCTGATAACCATGCCAGCCGTGGCTAGTGTACGTGCGCCATGCTTGTCTGATAGCCAGCCGCTGATTGGGCCAGTTAGGGCGACGCCGATAGTCATGGGAATCATGTAGATGCCCGCCCAGAACGGCGCATCCTCGTAGCTGAATCCATGTAGCGGCAGCCAGATGCCCTGTAGCAGAACTACCAGCATAATCATGACGCCGCCTCTGGCTAAGCTGCTTAGGAGCGTGGCGATGTTGCCTGACGCAAAATTGCGGTTCTTGAACAGGCTGAGGTTAAACATTGGGTCAGCTACGCGGGTTTCGATTATTGGGAACGCGACTAGTAGCGCGGTGCCTCCGAGTAGCGAGCCTACGACCCATGGGTTAGTCCAGCCCATTGAAGAAGCGCCGTAGGGTGTTAAACCGTAAGTTATGCCTAGCAGTACCAGGGTTAAGCCGGCGGCGAAGCATATGTTACCCCATAAGTCGATTTTCTGCTTTTTGCGCACGATGTGTTGCTCTTTTAGTTTCCAGTATGACCATGCTGTACCGATTACACCGACTGGTACACTAACCAAGAATACTAAGCGCCAGTCGATCACTGCTAATACGCCGCCGAGGACTAAGCCAATGAGTGAGCCGGCGAGGAAGCTAAGCTGGTTGATTCCCAAAGCTTTGCCTCGTTCGTCCTCTGGGAAGGCGTCTGTTATGATAGCGCCGCTGTTGGAGAAGAGAAACGCCGCGCCGACACCCTGAATGATTCTAAAGACGATGAGCTCTATCGCACCCAAGTCCCCGGTATGCGGTGTAATCGCAAGCAAAATTGAGCCAGCCGTGAATATCGCGAAGCCGAGATTGTAGAGTTTAACTCTGCCATAAATGTCAGATAACCTGCCGAAGGTAACCAACAGGACGGCGGTTACAATGCTGTAGCCGAACATTATCCACAGCATATACTGAAAGGAAGTGAAGGGATCAATCTGGATACCGTTAAAGATTGCTGGCAACGCAATAATAACAATCGACATGTCGATGGATGCCATGAGGGTTCCGATTGTGGTATTTGAGAGAGCTACCCATTTGTACTGCATAAAAGTCATCAGCATAGTTTTGAAGTTTAAGCGAAAAAATTAATGGAAAATAAAAAGGTTGCTTGGGAACTTTTAGTTCCGCAAGTAGGTTTATTGATCTTTCTGTTTCTTCTGCGCTTGTTTGGGTTTGGTAACGTCTAGTTTATCGCTTGCTTGGGGTTCTTCTGTTTTGACCCTTTGCAGGCGCTTGATTGGGTTGTACCAGTTCCATTTACCGAACTCCGCCATCACCGCCGGCACAAGGTAGGTTCGCACGACAAGTGCGTCTATTAGGATGCTGAAGGCGAACGCGAAGCCCATTTCTTTAAGCATTACGTTGCTTGATAGCATCAGTGCACCCAGTGAGCCTGCGAGGATGATGGCTGCGGCAGTTATGATTCCGCCTGTCTGCTCGATGGCATTTACGATTGCGTCTTTGAGGCTTTGTCCTTTTGCTGCTTCCTCTCGTACACGGGTCAGGATGAATATGTTGTAGTCCATGCCTAAGCCGAGCAGTAGCACCAGCAGAATCAGTGGCGTCATGAATAGCAGTCCGTAGCTGAAGACCGATTGGAACACAAGGATTGTTACGGCAAGCGTCCAGAAGATGCTCATGAACACTGAAGCCAACGCGAAGACCGGCAGCAGCAAGGAGCCTAGTACAAAGAACAGTACCAGCGCTACGCAGATTGAAACTATTGGCAGTATCTGGTTGAATTCAACGCTGAAGGAGTCCCTTACATCTATCATCGAACCGGTTGTTCCGCCGACGTAGACGCCTGTGATATACATTGTGTCGTCATAGTTAGCGTGCAGCGTGCTTCGGATGTCCTGCGCGGAATCCATCGCCTGCGTTGAGTATGGGTCACCGTTGAATTTGACGGTTATTAATGCGGATTGGTTGTTTGCACCTATAGCCATCAGTATGCCGCTGTAATTCACCGGGTCAGACGCGTTGGTTACGGTTAAGTAGTCAACGGCTGTTCCGTAAGGCATAGTGGGTCCAGTGACTTCTTGGATGCCCTCATGGTTAGCGATGTAGCTTGAGATTTCGCTTATCACCGATAATTCAGCGCGGTTAAAGCTACCGTTACTATATATCAGCGGCTCCGCGAACGTCAAAACCACATAGGAGGGCAACATTCTGCCGCTGCCAAAGGCGTCAGTTAAGCTGTTGTAAGCAGAGGTTGACTCTAAACTAGATGAAGCGCTGCCAAGTAAATTGTAGGTCTGAGTTGTCGTAGCGTACACGTATAGCGAGGGAATAGTGATCACGATTGCGATAAGGATCACTGCTTTGCTGTGCTTGACTGCGAAGTGGCCGCTTCTGGCAAAGTATCCCCCTTTCCGCCGATTCTTCTCTATGATATCCTCAGCATATCTTTTGAAGCGTTCACCGGAGTTAGGCCAAAATATCCTGTCACCTAAAATAGCGGTTAACGCAGGCGCAAAGGTTAGAGCTGCAAGTAACGTTACGATGACGCCTAAACCGACGATTAAACCCATAGTCTGCAGGAAAATCATCGATGTAGCCGCAAGCGAAAGGAACGAGATGATAACGGTTGCGCCGCTTGTCACGATGCTCTCGCCAGCCCAAATAATAGATTTCTTAATGGCTTCAAGCAGCGGTAAGCCGTTTATGCGTTCTTCGCGGTGGCGTGCAATTATGAAGATGCTGTAGTCTGTTCCTACGCCGATCAATACGGTCATAAGCACCGTTAGGATGGTGTAGTCGATCTGGTTGATGTAGGTGCCCACAAGGTAGGGGAACACGTAAGAGACGCCTAAGCCTACGCCGATGCTGCCCAGCGTTATAAGCGGGGTAACGATTGAGCGGAAGAACAAGGCTGTAGCTACAACCAGCAGAATTATCGTTACCGGCAGAATCAAGTCTAAGTCGTTGTTGGTTGACTCCATCATGTCATAGTTGATTGCGTCTGCACCGGTGACTTTAATCCAGTTGATTCCATCTGGGTTTGTGTTAAGTGTTTCCGCTATTAGGTTGCGTAGCGCGGGGACGTTAGCGGTGTTTTCGCCGCTGAGGCTAATGGAGACGATAGTCATGCTCTGGGAAGGCGTAATAAACGAGCTAACTGCGGAGTTGAGTGCATCGCCGACGTTATATAGGTCTGGGCTATAGACAATGTTTGAAGCTAAAGTCTGTAGCGATGTTTTAGACGCGTTTTCGCCCAAGTCATATATTGCTTTAATAAGTTCTCGAGATATGCCTGACTGGTTTGAGACGTAATTTACAGCGAAATTCTCGAGTTTTGCGTTGGTGTAGGTGGTGTTGGCGTCTATATAGTCCTGTAAAGTGAAGGTTTGAGTGATTGAGTTGGCGAAGTCTGCGTTGTCGCTGAAGTAGTTCTGGATGAATTCCTGTGTTGCTATTTGGCTTGCTTTTGTTGCTACGCTGTTAATCCAGTTATCGCTTGGCGTAGACGGTACTCTGGATACCCATTCAGTGTTGAAGTAATCAAGCAAGTGAGAAGTGTAATCGTTGAAGGCTTGCTCGTCTGCTTCTTTAAGGATTGATTCAGTTTGGTTGTAAGCAACTAAGTTGAAGGTAGCGATAAAGTTCTCGCTCATGCCGTAGCTGCTTGGGTTCCAAATGACGTTTTTGGCAAGTGCAGTGATTGTGCTGCTGCTTGGTGACTGCCCAAGGTTGTATGCTGCACGTACAAAGTCTGCGGAGACGTCGCCTTGGTCAGCTATGTAGTTGACTGCAAAGTTGACGATTTTGGCGTTGTTATCGGCTTGGCTGTTAAACATGAAGTCGTTTAACGTGAAGTTATTTAGTAATTCCGTTGCGAAGTTCATTGCGGTTTGGTTGCCTGCGAATGCCTGGTTGATGAACGCTTGGTTTGTAATGTTGGAGGCAAACGCTGCACGCTGTATTACGGTATATGATTGTAATGCAGGGTTCTGGAAGCTCATTGCCCATGTAGTATTGAAAGCTGAAAGCAGCGGCCCAGTGTACTGAGTGAATGATACAGGATCAGCGGCGTATAGTATGTCTCGGGTCTGGTTGTATGCAACTTCGTTAAATGTGGCGATGAAGTCGGTGCCCATGCTGTAGGCTGCTGGGTTCTGGATGATGCCTTCTGCGAGGTACGTCAGTGCTGATGCAGATGGGTTTGCACCGAGGCTGTATGCTGCTTGTACGAATTGGGTTGATGCTTGCCCGGCCGAGCCTGCAACTACGGTTTGAATCGCGAATGTGGCTAGTTTGGCGTTTGTTTGTGTTTGGTTATTTGCGAGGTAATCCTGTAATGTGAGGGTGTTTGTTAGTGCGGTTGTGAATGCTTGTGCGGTTGGGTCTGCTGCGAGGAAGTTGTTGATGAAGTACTGGTTTGTCTGGTTAGAGGCATAGGTTGCGCGGTACTCGGGGGTCCATGCGGCTGTTGATGGGTCGGAGAAGCTTACGGTCCAGTAATTATTGAAGAGCTGCAGTAACGGGGCGGTGTATGTTGCGTAGGATACTGGGTCTGCTGCGTAGAGGGTTTCTGCGGTGGTCTGGTTTGCCACAGTGTTAGCTGTTGCCACATCGCCTGTTGCGGCGTATGTTTGGCCCCAAACGTTTAGGTAAATTGAGGGTACGCTGTAGAGGAGGTTATATGTGTCGTTTGCGTTTTTGAACGCTGCATAGACGCCTTGGTTTGTCTGGTTAATTGATTGAGGTAATATAGTGTCTCGTGTCTGGTTGTAGGCGGTTGAGTATACTGTTTGGTAGATTGTGGGTACGCTGTAGAGTAACTGGAATGTTTGGTTTGCGTTTGGAATCAGGGCGTAGACGCCTTGGTTCATCTGGACTAGGCCCGGCACAAGGTTATCGTTGAGTGCCGTGTCGTAGGCTACTGACCAAACCTTCGAGTAAACCATTGGGACACTGTAAAGCAAATTGTAGGTTAAGTTACCGTTGTTATAAGCAAGGTATATGCCCTGATTTGTCTGGTTCAGGGTTGATACAAGAACTGTGTAGATACTTGTTACGTTTTCGACGCCAGTTATGCTGGAGTCGGCTTCTATTTTATTAATTAAATCGTCGATGAATTGCTGAGTTTCAAGCGACGACGCGTTATCGGTCGATATAATCAGCAGCAGTGAATTGTTCGAAACTGCGGTTTGGAACTGCGCTTTAATAATATCGCTAGCCTGACTTGACTCAGATGTGCCACCACTTGTACTACTCAAAGTCATATTAGTATAACCTGAAGCAGTTAAAACTACAGGAAGTATAATCGCCAATAGCAGTAACCAAACAGCAATCACTGTCCACTTGCGTTTAGTAATCAATCGGCCAAGTTTATCGAATACATTTGGTTTTCCGTGGCTCACGTTAGGTTTCTCCGATTAATGTAAAAGGGTTAAACCCTCAATTGGATGGAAACCTGGCTCTTTAATATTTAACCGAGTATACTAGGCTCTATACATAAGAAATTTATGCATAACACCCTATGCATACATATGCGCAGACTCATCCTTGAAGTCACTGAGAAAGAGCTACTTAAAATCGGGTTAGAACTACCCACTTTTAGACCGATAAAAACCTTAGAGTTGCTTTATTTCCTCAGACAAGACGATAAAGAATTCGCGGCAATCTCTCAGGTTGAGTTCAAAGACCCATCCACAAAAATAGATCAGCTCCTCGAAGGAGGCTACCTTAGTGAAGCTCAGGTACTGGAGAGGCAAAAAAATGGAGCCTACATAGTCTTTTTACGCAGTGGACCAAGCCTGTCTTCAACTCTTAGCATGATGGGTATTGAAAGCGGATACCTGTTTCCACCGTTGGGTATCAGGGATGGAAAAGTTAAGTTTTCTTATTTGGGGAGCGAGCAGCAGATTAAAGCTTTCCTTGAGGGCATTGACGCGGTGGGTGTACATTACAGGATTCTGCTGCTCTCAGACCTTAATTTTTCGCCTATTTCGCCGCTAAACAGGTTAACTGAGAAGCAGCGTGATGTACTGATTACAGCCTACAGGATGGGGTACTATGATGTGCCAAGACGGGGAAATTCGCAGGACATCGCCAAGAAACTTGGACTGGTGGATTCTACAGTAGTTGAGCACCTGCGTAAGGCAGAGCAGCGACTTATCAGGCACATAATAGAGGTAGAGCGCTAAGTTAACCCTCCCGCAGCATTACCGCATGCTTTGGGCAGGCGGCGGCGCATACTCCGCATCCATGACAAAGCGACATATCTATGAAAGCTGGTTCGTCGTCCGCTATTCGGAAAACGGCTTTTATCGGGCACTCTTTAGCTACGTAGCATTTTGGGCAGTGAGTGCATTTGGCGGCGTCGATGATAGCTTTCATAAATTGTTGAAGATTAGGATTTGTTTATGTATTTTACGTTTAATAGAAAATTTGGGGTTTATTCGAGTTTATCCGCCTTGTACTTGGCCAGCAACTCTTTGAGTGTTTTATGACATTTTCCGCATTCAAACATAGTGTTGCCGCAGCTTGGGCAATAGAGTTCCTCGTTTACAAAGCGCTCCAGAATTTCAAGCAGCGCCTCGTTGTTGCGTCGGTCGGTTTCCGCGTCATGCTTGATTGGCTCAGGCTCCGGAGCGGGCGGTTTGCCTTCGCTGACGATTTCCTGGTAGACTTTAGAGATGCTTGTTTTACCTTCACGGAGCTTCTGTAAGTCTTCTTCATCGGCTTTCTCTAAGACTTTTTTGCCGCGTTCGAGAGTACGTGCGGATATGCCTGCTTTCTTAGCGACGACTTCTGTGGCTTTTGCTTTTATTTCGGGCTGCTCGGGCTCCGCAGTTTCAGCTGCTAACCCCAACTGTACGTCTCTGCCGTTTCTCCCGCCCTGCGACTGACGCTTCTTAGCAAGCGCCTTCTCTATTGCGAGCAGCGGAACAGCTAACTCAACCAGCTGAAAATTGTTTAGGTGCCGTCTGCGTAGGTTTGCTTCTATGACAAATTTTTTCTCGAGAAGTTTGTCTTCAAATTGTTTGACATCAAAGTCTGGGTCAACGCCAAGTTCAACGCATGCGCGATAACGGTGGTGTCCATCGAGGACTTCTAGGTCCTCATTTACGATGATGGGGTAATGTTGACCTTCGGATTCAATGGATTTTTTTAGTTCCTGAAATTCTTCATCGGACATGCGGGGAAGCATTCTATCGTATTCTGGATTAATACGCAGACTCATCTGAATTCACAGTTCTTTTGTAATTCTAATTATATAAGCTGAAGGGTTGACTGCGTAAAAAGCGCCGCTTAGGAGACTCGGAGCTGGCGACTGATTATAAAGGAGGCTAAGCCTTTTTTATCACTAAGAAGTGTGAGCACTAAAGAACCAAACAGTAAAGCTTACATTTTCTCCTCGAATTGGATTTTTTTACGGGTTATCAGGTTGTAGTACAACACCACAATTGTTATATCACTGCGTGCAACCTAATTCTTAGTTAGTAAAGTTATAATCTCATCATTGCGGGTAGCAACCTGCAAAAGTGCGATTACATAATCAACATATAATAAATATCACTATAGGAGTTGCATACTTACGGGACAATCCCAAACCTTTACGATAAAGTACGTTGTACACGCTAAATTTGAAATTGAAGGTGTCGTCGAGAAACCCGATGTTATAGGCGCAGTTTTTGGCCAAACAGAAGGACTCTTCGGCCCAGAACTTGATCTACGGGAACTGCAAAAAACCGGTCGAATCGGCAGAATCGAAATTGATTTGCATTCTAAAAATGACCGCACAAACGGCAACATCACAATACCAACCAGCCTCGATCGCGTATCCACTGCACTTATCGCCGCAAGCGTCGAAAGCATAAACCGCGTCGGCCCATGTAGCGCCAAAGTTAACTTGGAACGCATAGAAGACATCCGCGAGGCACGCAGAAAACTAATCATCGACAGAGCCAAAGAAATCCTGCACCGCTGGAACATCGAGTCAATGCCCAGCGTAGACGAAGTCTACAAGGAAATCAGCGACACGATGAAAGTCGGCAAAGTCGAAAAATACGGTCCAGAAGACCTACCAGCAGGCCCAGGACTGGAAGGCTCAAGAGACATCTACGTGGTTGAAGGCCGCGCAGACATCATCAACTTGATGCGCTGCGGAATCTTTAACACCGTAGCACTCGAAGGCGCAAAAGTACCTGACTCAATCAAGAAGATCACAAAGGAACGCAACGCAACCGCACTGCTAGATGGAGACCGCGGCGGAGACCTAATCCAGAAAGAGCTTCTCCAAGTAACCAACGTTAAATTCGTCGGTCGCGCTCCACGCGGAAAAGAAATCGAGGAATGCAACTGCAAAGAAATCAACGAAGCAATTGAAGGCAAAGTCCCAGTCAGCGAACTTCAGGGTAAACCGACACCTCAAATACAGCCAAAGAAGACCCCGCCGCCACAGCAGCAACTACAAGTCCAAGTGCCACCTCCAGCGCCAGTGATTCCAGAACGCCAAAAAGTCAAAGTTGAAGTTCCAGACACCATCATCCAAGCAGCAAAAGCACTAATCGGCACACTTGAAGCAGTCCTACTAAGCGACAAACTCGAATTAATCGAGCGCCTACCAGTCAGCCAACTTGCAGAGAAACTACAGCAAATAACAGGCGTTGACACCATAGTCTTCGATGGTATCATCACACAGCGCATCGTTGACATCGCAGGCGACAAAAGCATAAAGCGCATTGTTGCGTCACGTGTCAGCGAGGCAGTGAAGCCGGCGCTAAACGTTGATTTGATGACGTTCCAAAACGTCATTCCAAAAGACCAAGCCTAAAAGTAATCTGTTAGGCTTCTAGTTTTTTCTTCTTTTGTTGTTCTCGCTAATTCTTTTTCGTTTATATCGAAGTAGGCGAGTATCCGCGCCGCCGCAGGTAACACCTGATTTGAAACATAGTATTCGATGTCTATTTGGTCACCTTTAGCGTAAACATAGGGAGTTACCCTCGCGTATAGCGGACCTTTACCTGCTAAAACGACGTAACCCACCTTATCGCCAGTTGACAGGTGCCACCCGCGGCTAATCAGGGTTTTTGCGGCTTCTACATGCGGAGCTCTAACAGCGTAGTCCTCAGGCGCCTTCATCAGGGTCTTCCAGATAACCAGATCCTCAAGCGGCACCCTCCTTTTGCGTAAATCAATCACTATTGAACGCACGTACTCAAGCGCCTTCTCTGGCGACTGCTCCTTTAAAATGATCTCGAGCACATGCTCCTGCACATGCTTAGCGACCTCAGCCCAGTCACCCCGAATAACCTCCAAACCAACAATGTCTAAGCTTCCGTCTTTTCGCAGACCTGCATATCGTTTCTTAGCCTCAGTAAAGAAAACTCTGACGTAAACTTCTCCGATTTCTACATCAAGCTTAAGCTCGCGTTTAACGTCTGCTTGCAGCTGATCGGCTTTGGCTTTATCGTACTCGATAAATAGGCTGTCTGTGTCGCCATAGATCACCGCTACACCCGCTTTCTGTGCCATCTGTGATGCGGCTAAAATGATGTGTCTGCCCCATGCGGATGCTGCTTCAGCTACGGGCTTAATGTACCATCTTGCCCCAACCCAGCCAGCGTATCCGTAGGCGGCGTTTGTGAGGATTTTTACTGCCTTCTGTCGGGCATCCAGTACCTGATACTCCACCGTTTTGGGGGTAAGTAGCTTCATTTTTTTGCGGATGTCTCCTCTCACGTCTATGAGGTAGGTTAGGGCTTCTTGGAAGAATCCCGCGGGGGCTTTACGGAATCGGTAGCCGACTTCGGGCGCTACATTGATGCCTTCGGCGGGTTCAGGGTCGCCGGGCTGGATGTAGGTGTCTGGGGAGAGGTTGTAGGTTATCATGATGTTTGGGTACATCGATTTGAAGTCCAACACGGCGATGTTCTCATGCAACCCTGGCTTAGGCGACAGCACCAACCCGCCAGTGTAGGTCATGTATGTTTGCTCGACTCTGCGGGGCACGATTTCGCCGATTTTCTGCGCCCTCTTGATCAAGTACCACTCGACTCGGAAGCCTGTTGCGGCGCTCATCACTTGATCAAGGGGCAGACTCGTTAATGCTGACAGTTCGATGGCGAAGTCAAGCAGCAGTGACGCCACCCCGTAGACCCTATGAGCGCTATCTAAGCTGAACATCAGCAGTTCTCCACGCTTAGCGTCACTGTCCCAGTAATCCG
Source organism: Candidatus Bathyarchaeota archaeon (assembly GCA_012515445.1). Classification (GTDB taxonomy): domain Archaea; phylum Thermoproteota; class Bathyarchaeia; order Bathyarchaeales; family Bathycorpusculaceae; genus Bathycorpusculum. The sequence continues at coordinate 42,016 of JAAYYI010000018.1, forward strand.
CGAACACTACATCATCAACGGTGCCCTGTCCAGCGGTAACTCCGAGTTTTTTTGCGAAATTAGATAGGGTTTTTACTTTAACTTCTGGGAACATGGCCTCGAAGTTCACTAAATCCAAATTAACTATGCCAGTTAGTGAGACGTGTCCGTAAACGCTACTGTGAGGTTCAAAGCCTGCCCTGTCGAGACTAAGCAGGAACCCATGCATATGGCATCGCTGAAGCAGATAACTCCAGTCAGTGGCGTTTCCGCCGTAGCTTACGATTACATCGGGATCGTACTCGCGGACGTATGCAATGAATGCTTGGATCAAACGTTTATCGTCGCGGTCTTGGCCTGCAATAAACTGTTTTTCTACGCCGTCTCCGGTTACTGCTGAAAGCATTACAACGGGGTTTCTATCAGCTTTAGGCGTACCTTTATGACTGTAAGAGATCATAGAGTAAGCCAGCGTTCTCAGCGGAGGCGCAACAGCTATGTTCTCAAGGAGTTCAGGCGGGGTGTTAATTGAGTAAATTTTAACAGCCCGTACGCCCTGCGTGTTTGCTTCCTCTGTCACTTCGACTTCATGCCAGCTACACGGCGCTAAACCGTTATCGATCAAGTAGCGCATTACAGCTCTAATGTCATCTTCGTAGCAGTCAGACACACCATCGATTTTACGCACCAGCCGCGCCGCTTTACCGGTTTGGGTGGCGTCTTTACAGCTGAATTTTATGGCGGTTACGAGTTTGCCAAAAAAGCGCCGCTGCACGACCTCAGTTTGGGCTACCAAATTGGAGTGCCGAAGCATGATTTTCTGCGAAACAAGCGTAGCATCAGCGGCTCCGTGCAAAATAGCATAGAAATATGCAACAAAGTTACGCTCCACGAGCAGAACACGGTCGCCTGACTCAGTGATTCCCCACAGCCAAAGCTCAACCTTTCCGCCATCGACTTTTGGGTTTATGTCAAGCAGCCAAAAAGTAAGCTTCACATTGGTCGCCAGAATATCTTTGGATGACGTTGCCCTTAAAACTTTAATTGCCACCAATATACACAAAAAAGGCGGTGGCAACTGTTTAGCTATGAGCCGCTTTAACTTTAGAACACCGGGTGTCTACATAGAAGAGGTGCAGATTGCTCCGAAATCGATCGAGGGCGTAAGCACCAGCACTACAGCATTCTTTGGGGAGACGCAGAAAGGGCCCGACGCGCCGACTATAGTATTGAGTTGGGCTCAGTTTCGGCAGATTTTCGGCGGTTACTATGGCGCGGATAAGTATCTGCCTTTTGCGATTGAAGGCTTCTTTGCTAACGGCGGTCAAAAATGCTACGTGTGCAGAGTCATAAACGGCGACTACGCAGCGGCACTTGCGAACACCGAGCAAATCGAGGATATCTCGCTGGTTTACTCGCCTAATGCGCAGGCAACAGCCGGATTAGCTGATCTAATCATTGACCATTGTGAGCGGCTTAGAAATAGATTCGCCATCTTCGATTCCATGAAAGGCCAAGAACCCGCCGACGTTACTAAACCACGTGAATCCTGCTTTGCGGCGCTGTATTACCCCTGGGTTTATGTGAGGCAGAACGCCAACACCAAAGTTGTGGTTCCCTCGGGAGGCCACATCGCAGGCGTCTACGCCAGAGTAGACAATCAATGGGGAGTAAATAAAGCCCCGGCCAACCAAGAAATCAAGGGCGTAACCGGCCTTGAGCGCAGCATAAGTAACCTACAGCAGCAAACGCTTAACCCCCGCGGTATAAACTGTATAAGAATCTTTGTCGGCAGAGGTATACGAGTGTGGGGTGCAAGGACGCTTTCCATCGACTCCGCGCACAAGTACATCAACGTAAAGCGACTGCTGATTTATCTTGAGCAATCCCTCACGCGAGGCACTATGTGGGCAGTGTTTGAGCCTAACAACCAGACGATGTGGGCTAAGGTGAAGCTGCAGGTGGAAAATTTCCTGTTACAGACATGGAAGGATGGTAAGTTGCAGGGCGCTAAGCCGCAGGAGGCGTACTTTGTTATGTGCGACCGCACCACCATGACGCAGAATGACGTCGACTCGGGACGCTTGATTGTGCAGGTTGGGGTCGCACCGATTAAGCCTGCGGAGTTTATAATTTTTAGGGTTAGCCAAACAACTGTCAAGCCATGATAGCGCGTAAATCGCACTGAAACATATCTTGTCATGCGTAAAACGTATCAATAGTGCGTTTTGCGCGGACATATTAGGATCCAAATATCAGATGTATTCAGAACCTATAGAGGGGTAGGCTGCCATTTGCGGAACAGTGCGTAAAACGCAAAGGAGTTCACAAAAGCACTAGCGGTTTTAGAGAAACCGCCTGATCCTCTGCGCCATCGTATCCAACTCTTGGCGCTCAACAATCTTGAGATCGCTGAAGGCTGGAAGTTTAACGCCGCTGAAGCGCGGTACAACATGAACATGCAGATGGAAAATGTCCTGTCCCGCTGCTTTGCCGTTCTGCTCGATTATGCTGATTCCGTCGGCGCCAGTCGCTTTCTTAATCGCAGCCGCTACCGCTTTAGCTGCGACATGCACCGCTGCAAGCTCTTTTGCTGGGATATCAAATATGTCGACGTAGTGCACTTTTGGGATGACAAGCGCGTGACCTACCCATAGTGGGCGAATATCCATAAACGCCAATTCCTCATCGTCCTCGTAGAGGATACTCGCTGGAGCTTGCTTTGCGACTATTTTGCAGAAAACGCAGTTAATGTCCGATGCCAAAATAGTTCACCGATTTTTTGCTGCTGACAATTGACCTGATTAATCTTTATATTATTTATCACTTTAATTTCCTTATTAAAAGGAAGGTCAAGCACTATGTCTGAATTAGAAAATAAAGTACTAAAAGAAGTCGGCAAAGTACGAGACCCAGAAACCGGTCAAACATTCGAAGAGATGCAGATGATCCAGAGCGTAAAAGAAACAGAACCCGGCGCAGTCACCGTTGAATTTGTACCGACAAGCCCATTCTGCCCAATCGCGTTCAAACTCGCCGCAGACCTACGAGACGCAGCAAAAACAGTAGAAGGCTTAAAAAAAGTGACAGTTAACTGTCGAGGTCACGCGATGGAAGAACAAATCAACGAAATG
>JAAYYI010000019.1 GCA_012515445.1 Candidatus Bathyarchaeota archaeon
GTGTATATTTTGTACACTAGGTTAATGAAACTTTCTATCGCTTAACAGGCGAGCATGGAAGAGTAAACATGGAAATCGAGAAAAAGCATAGTGTATAAAATAGAGGTAAAATTCAGGTATATAAGGGAAGGGGGGTACTTGGCAGAGCAACAAACGAGCCTTTAGCTGACGACTTTTCTGAACTGCACAATAGTTGCCCCCAACGTAACTACATCATCCACACGTTGCTTAAGCTCATCACTATACATCTGCTGAAAGTGGCCTTGGAGCAGGAGGTTTTCGCGGCCAATCAAGTCACCGTCAACTGTCGTATCCTGACTCTGAACACCGATAATCCTGCGAATCGAAGCCGCATCATGATTAATATCATGCCCGTCGATCGTTACCTTCCCGGAAGTCTTACGTAGAATTGTAGTTAATATTTTGATGGTTGTACTTTTACCTGCACCGTTTGGGCCCAAGAAACCGAAGAATTCTCATTCATGAACATCAAACGAAACGTCATCGACAGCTCGTGTCCCATCAGAATAAACCAAAACAAGGTTCTTAACAGAAATAATCTCTGGCATCAATTTCAGATGGCTAAAAGAAGGTTTTAGAAATAACCGTATGTGGCATTAACAAGACAGCAACAAAAAAAGGAAAAGGTTGGGGCAGTTTACTTTTGCCCTAGCTGCTTACGCAGATCATTATAGGTTGCTTTGATGTCCTCGATTGAGCCTTCATCCTCAATGGTTGAAGTGTCGCCCATGGGTGCACCAGTCAACACGGCTTTTAGCAGTCTACGCATGATTTTGCCGCTGCGAGTCTTTGGCAGTTTTGGCACGATTACGACGGCGTCTGGGGTTGCGATTGGACCGATTGTGGTTCTGACGTGTTTTGTAAGTTCAGTGCGTAGCTCATCTGAGGGGTTAAAGCCGCTGCGTAGCACAACGAATGCTACTGGGACTTCTCCTTTAACTGTGTCTTCTTTGCCCATAACTGCTGCTTCGCTGACTGCTGGGTGGCTGACGAGTGCAGATTCGAGTTCGACGGTGCCGATTCTGTGTCCTGCTACTTTTAGAACTTCGTCTGCTCTGCCAAGTAACCAGAAGTATCCGTCAGGGTCGCGAATTGCGTAGTCGCCGACGTAGTAAATTCCCGGCCATTTGCCGAAGTAGGTTTGTTTGAAGCGGTCTGGGTCTTTCCAGATGGTTTGCAGCATTCCTGGCCATGGAGACTTTACTACTAGGTAGCCTTTGGTTCCTTGTGGCACTGATTGTCCTTTTTCGTCAACGATGTCTGCGTTTACTCCTGGTAGGGCAAGCGTGGCTGATCCTGGTTTTAGCGGGGTAAGTTCTATGCCTGAAGCGGGGGAAATCATGAATCCGCCAGTCTCTGTCTGCCACCAAGTATCAATGATCGGTAGACGTTCTTTGCCGATTACACGGTAGTACCATTTCCACGCTTCGGGGTTGATTGCTTCGCCGACTGAGCCGAGTTCGCGGAGTGTAGACAGGTCATGCTTGTTGACCCATTCTTCGCCGAATTTCATGAACATGCGAACAGCGGTTGGTGTACCGTAGAGTATGTTTATTCCGTGGGTTTCGATCATTTGCCACCAGCGATCTTGTGCGGGGAAGTCTGGTGTGCCTTCGAAGAGAAACGCGGTTATGCCATGGCTGAGTGGTGCATAAACGTTGTAGGTGTGGCCTGTGATCCAGCCGATGTCTGCGACGCACCAGTAGATATCGTCGTCTTTGGGGTCGAATGCCCATTTAAGTGTCCAGTAAGCCCATACGAGGTAGCCACCTGTGCCATGTTGGACGCCTTTGGGTTTGCCTGTGGTGCCCGAAGTGTAGAGAATGAACAGTGGGTCAGTTGACTTCATGCTTTCAGGTTCAACATATGCGTTTGCGCCTGCCTGTGCCAAAGCGTCGCTGTACCAGATGTCTCGCCCCTCTTTCATTTGGATGGCTTGACCCGTACGTTTGACTACGACGACTTTTTCGATGTTAGGCATCAAGGGCATTGCGCGGTCTGCAGTGTCTTTTATTCCGACTGGTTTGCCTCTGCGGAAAGAACCGTCAGCGGTTACTAGGACTTTTGCTCCACAGTCGTTAACTCTGTCAGCTAAAGCTTCTGCACTAAATCCTGAGAATACTACAGTGTGGACGCCGCCGATTCTTGTGGTTGCAAGCAACGTAATTGGCAATTCAGGGATAACCGGTAAGAAGACTGCTACGCGGTCACCTTTTGTAACGCCTAAATCTTTTAGCGCTTTCGCCATTTTGTTTACTTCGCGGTAGAGTTGGTAGTAAGTGTAGGTTTTTACTTCACCCATCTCGCCTTCCCAAATGTACGCGAGCTTGTTCTTACGAGAACTCTTAACGTGCCTGTCAAGGGCGTTGTATGATATGTTTAGTTCTCCATCAGCAAACCACTTAAAGAACGGCGGGTTCGAATCATCCAAAATTTGAGTTGGAGCCTTGAACCAGTCGATTGCTTTGGCTTTTTCAGCCCAAAATTCACGGGGGTTTTTAATGGATTTCTCCCATTCCGCTTTTCGAATTTCACCAGAAGAAACTTTCGCGATACTAGGAGAATATTTCTCATTAAAGGGTAGACTTGCTTCAGACATATTCTTCATCCTATCTGTATACTAAAAAACTTGGCTGCGATTTGTTTATAAAACTTTGTAAATGATATTGATGAATTGAAAAGATATAAACGCTATTTTTACGTCATCGCCAAAAAGGTTGTGAACATACGGATGGTGCGCAACCCGCTATTACAACATTTATGCCAGCATTTTTTTCTATTAATGCGATCAATTAAGTCAATAAAATAATATTAAATAATTCATCGGCAAAAATTCCATCAATAGTTGACATTAGTGTTCTTTTTTCAAGGCACAATGTAAAGTACATGATATAATTACAGGAAAGCAATAAAATAGCCATAATAAATTAAATTTGACGATAACTCATAAGGGAAAGATGGAAAAAAAATAAAAAAAGGTTTTACTTTACGGGGCAAATCGGTAGAACAGTTTTCTTGTTTGCCTCATTTAGCACTTCAGCTAATCCAAGGTAAACAGCGCTGCCGCCGCAAATGACGCCTTCGATGCCGCAGATTGTGTTGAACCATTGTGGGTTGCCAAGCAGTTCTCTTGCCATCAGCAGGAAGAATAGTATTGCTAAGCTCATGAATACAAACTGGATTGCACGATTACCCTTTAGTGTTCCAAAGAACATCGCCAGTGTGAATAGCCCCCACATAAAGAAGTAAGCAGCCATTGCCGCGTTTGACGGCGCCGTTAATCCCATAAATAGCGTTGATTTCGGCAGGATAATTAGAGCTACAAGTGACCACCAGAATAAGCCATAAGATGTGAAAGCTACTGTGCCGAATGTGTTGCCGTTTCTGTACTCCATGATGCCTACGATGATTTGTGCTAGACCACCGTAAGCTAAGCCCATACCGAGAATCATAGTGTCAAGTCCAAAGAGGCCGGCATTGTGCAGGTTAAGAAGAACTGTTGTTAAACCAAAACCTAAGAGCCCGAGTGGCGCTGGATTTGCCAATTTTGCTACGATTTTTTCACTCATTTTTCTAGTTTTCCCCAAGTTAATGCTTGTCCTTTTTGGATTCGTTTTCATTATAAATCTTGCGAAACCAGTATTGGATACAGAATGGAAAAAGAGAAAAAGAAAAGAAGGTTTACTTGCGCAGTTACTGCTTTCTGCGCGAAGTAACGTATTTGCCTATTTCTATGGTGGCGAAGATTATCGCTCCGCCTAAAGCGGCTACGGCCCAATCGATCATTTCAGGCTGGTGCACATCAAAGAGCACCTGCAGTCCCGGAACGTAGAGTATCACCAACTGCAAGGCAAAGGAGCCAAGTATCGCGTATATGAGATACTTGTTCTTGAATGGCCCAACTTTGTAGAGCGGATACTTCAGCGAACGCATGCTCAGAGCTACGACCAACTCCATTACGATCATCACTGTTAGCAGCTGTGTTCTGGCTTCTAGCAGGTGATACCCGCTTGTCCACGGCATGTGCATGAAGTATGACACTAGCAGTATTGCAGACATCAGTGCGGACCCGCCGATCAAGTAGGTTTTAACTTCTCGGCTAAAGATGCTCTCAGATGGCTTGCGAGGCTTGCGCTCCATTAAATCTGGGTCTCCAGGATCGACGCCTAAGGCGATTGCAGGTAGACCGTCAGTTACAAGGTTCATCCATAGCAATTGAACCGCGGTTAAAGCGATTGCTGCGTCACTGACAACAAGTGGGTCTGAACCCGGCGAGAGCCAAGCCGCAAGATAAGGTACGCTGACCACAGCCACGAACATGACCAAAATTTCCATGATGTTGCATTGCAGCAGATAGGTTAGATACTTCTTGATGTTGTCATAGATTTCTCGACCTTCTCGGACTGCCTTAACAATGCTTGCAAAGTTGTCGTCTGCCAGTACCATGTCGGCAGCTTCTTTTGAGACCTCGGTTCCCGAGATGCCCATGGCTACGCCGATGTCACTCATCTTTAGTGCTGGCGCATCGTTGACGCCGTCGCCCGTCATTGCTACAACTTGGTCTTTTGTCTTCCAAGCTTTAACGATACGAACTTTATGTTCCGGCGCTACACGTGCATAGATCACTGTCTTCTCTACTACAGCCAAGAGTTGCTCATCAGTCATTTCTTCTATTTGCTCGCCTGTTAGCACCTGTTCCTCGACGTGGTTTTCGTCGATCAGTTTCAATTCTTTGCCTACTGCGGTTGCTGTTAGTTTGTGGTCGCCTGTGATCATTACAACGCGGATGCCGGCTTTCTTGCATACTGCTATGGCATCTTTAACTTCGGGACGCGGTGGATCGATCATACTCATTATGCCAATAAAGACGAAGTCTTGCTCCATTTCTTCGGTGAATTTGCCCTCTAATGGGAGTTCTTTATAGGCGAATGCAAGATTTCTGAGAGCTTGTTTGGCAAGGTCTTCAGTGATTTTAAAGTAATTGTTGCGGTTTTCTTCGTTGAACGGTTGGACTTTGCCGTTGAGTAGTATCTTACTGCAGCGTTCGATGACCATTTCCGGAGCGCCTTTCATATATGCGATTCTTGCGTCGTCAGTAGTGTGTATTGTTGTCATTCGTTTTCGTTCGGAAGAGAAGGGAACCTCATAAACGCGTGGTTCCGCTGAATCGAGAGTTGCTTTGCTTAAGCCTGCTTTCTGTGCAGCTACAACCAGTGCGCCTTCGGTTGGGTCGCCTTTGACTATCCATTTACCGCTTTTTTCGTCCTTTTCGAGGCCTGAATCGTTGCATAGCACTGAAGCTTTTAGGAGTGTTTTGATGTTGTCGTCGGGGGTGAAGGCTTTGTCGTTTAGTTGGAATTCTCCTTCTGGTGCATAGCCGATTCCGGTTACTTTTATTGATTGATCGTTAACATAGAGACTTCGGACAGTCATTTCGCCTTTAGTCATGGTGCCTGTTTTGTCGCTACATATGACGCTAGTGCTGCCTAAGGTTTCGACTGCGGGTAACCGTTTGACTATGGCGTTAACTTTAGCCATGCGGTACATGCCGATAGCTAAGGCACCTGTAACGATAGCGGGTAGCGCTTCTGGCACAGCGGCTACGGCCAAGCTTACTGCCCAAAGTAGCATGTCAATTATTGGGCGACCCTGAACTACGACGCCGATAATTCCGACGCTTGCCGCGACAGTTAGGGCGAATATACCGATCCATTTACCGACGCCTGCTAACCGTTTTTCTAGGGGAGTTTGTTCTGTTGGGGCTGACTGTACCATTTGGGCGATTTTGCCGAATTCAGTTGTCATGCCCGTTTGGGTTACGACCGCTTTGCCTCTACCGTAAACTACGACTGTACCGCTGTATACCATGTTGTCGCGGTCGTTGAGTTGTGTTTGTTCAGGCAGGGTTTCGGATGATTTATCGACGGGGTTAGATTCACCTGTTAAGGGAGCTTCATCATCTTTCATAGTGAAAGCTTCAATTAATCTGGCGTCTGCTGGGACTTTATCGCCTGCGTAGAGAAGAATAATGTCGCCTGGCACCAGTTCCTCGGCGGGAAGTCTTACTTCTTTGCCGTCCCTCAGTACGCTTGCTGTGGGGGCAGTCATCTTCTTTAATGCTTCCACTGCTTTTTCGCTTCGGTACTCTTGGCTGAAACCTAAGCCGGCACTTGCGAATACAATGAGCAATATAATTATTGCATCTGTTACTTCGCCCACCGCGATAGAAAGTGCCGTCGCGATGAGCAAAATAATCATCAAGATGTCTGTAAATTGCCCTGCGAGGATCTTCCATGCAGATATGCCTTTTTCTTTCTTCAGCGAGTTAGGACCGTATTGTGTGAGTCGCTCTTTTGCTTCCTGTGTTGTTAACCCATTGGGGCTAACTTTCAGTTCAGTCATTACCGCTTCGGGTGATTGACTGTGCCAACTTTTTGCCAAATTTTGCTCCCTCGATTTTCTAATAGTACGTCAGTCGCAAGTATATAGGTTTTTCACTGCTTATCTATCCGAATTGACACTTGATCAATTATCAAACAATCATCTAACCATATGACCATTATATTAACCGTTTACAAGATAGAACTACAGAATATAAAAGCAATAATTCACTAACATACAACATAAACGGTAAAGATGTCACTTTTCGCCAATTGCTAGCTCTGGATGCACCCTATGATACGCTCGACTATGGATAAAAAGTGACACTACCCCCAAGAGCAGCATAACAATACTCAACAGATAAAGCAGCCAAGCAAAAATAGACCCGTAATCCATTATCTGCTTCTGCCAAGTCCAAGGAAAATTAGCAGCCTCCTGAAGCGGCCACGCACCAAGCACCTGATAGGAAAATCCCATAGCCGTCAATAGAATAGCCACATGTTCACTATCTACTGTTAGACCATTACGTAAAACGCTCATTGTATAGTAAAAAAGCATGATAACCCCGATAAGAAAAACCGGTAAACTTGTAACGAAAAAGGCCAGAATCATGTAAGGATTAAGGATTGGTGCCTCAAGAGCCAAAGATGTTAAGCCCTGAACTTTAGAGATCCCGTCTGTGGGCACCCAGCCAGTTCGTATAACAGAATAAAGGTAGAATCCGCCGCTGACTGTTAGCAGTGTACCCAGTGAAGCCAGATGCGATTTAACGTAGCTTTTTGCATTGAAGGTCTGGGTCATCTGCGCTCATTTCTCTTTGGCATATGTAAGGCCTTTTCCATATATTACTTTCCAATATCATATGCAAAGGTTCTAAAAGCTTCAGGAGCACTAGAGAGTGGTTGCGGTTTTAATTGAAATACGAAACAACACTGCAAACGATTATTCAAAGAACCCCCAATGTGTTAAGCCTACGTTTTCCACGAGCAGCCGAGCTTAACTATAAGCCGGGTCAATTCCTATTTGTTACCCTTCGAAAAGACGACAAAGAACTCACACACCATTTCAGCTTCAGCAGCAGCCCCACTGAATCTGACCACATCGAATTTACCAAAAAACTAAGTGACAGCGAATACTCCCAAGCCATGAAAACTGCTAAGCCGGGTGACTATGCAAAAATCGATGGGCCATATGGCCAATTTACATTTGAAGGCGAATACTCGAAGATCGCGCTTCTAGGAGGCGGAATTGGAATTACGCCGTTTAAGAGCTACGTCAAAAACGCTACGGATAAAGCGCTGGATAGCAAAATTGTTCTGTTCTATGGCTGTAACACGCCCAACGACATAGTTTTCCGTGAGGAGTTTGAGGAGTTAGAGAAGAAGAATAGCAATTTTAGAACTGTTTTTACTGTAAGTGAAGCCCAAGCGGACTGGAAGGGCAAAGTTGGAAGAATTAACGCTGACATGATTAAGCAGGAACTGCCTGATTTTGCTGAATACCTTTTCTACGCTTGCGGGCCTCCACCGATGGTTAAAGCTATGCAAGCGTTAGTTGAGAGTTTAGGGCTTTCAAAGGAGAAGCTTAAAATCGAGTACTTTACAGGGTACATCTAAAATGAGTTATCCTTAAGAGCCTTGAAGCGATTAACCGTTAGAATACAGGTTGAATCCATTAAAAAGCCTTAAACAGATACCTAAATCTGCTAAAACAGCATTCCTCGTCTTTGTCGCGGCGAAGCTTCTGGTTTTAGCTTTAGGCTACACTGTAACCATTCTAAACGGCGGTTCTGGGTTAGACATGTTTAGCCGCTGGGATGCCTCAAACTATGTCTCAATAGCCAAGAATGGATACATCACAACCGGAGACGAAACATACTACATCGTGTTTTTTCCGCTATATCCACTACTGATTAGGGCGTTCACGTGGGATTTCGCCTACGCCAACCTCACCGCCCTAGTAATTGCTAACGTCTGCAGCTTCATCGCTGCGCTCTACCTGTACAAGCTTGCAAAGCTAGAGTTTGGCGATGGCGAAGCGGTGAAAGCAGTGCTGTTCCTGAGCGTTTTTCCCACAGCATATTTCCTGTCCGCACCCTATACTGAGGGGCTCTTTTTTGCGCTTGCCATTGCCTGCTTTTATTACGCACGGCTGGGCAGATGGGCCGTTGCTGGTTTGCTGGGGTTCTTTGCTTCCTTGACGCGTTTGGCTGGGCTGCTGGTGCTTCCTGCACTGCTGCTGGAATATTATCATCAGACGGGGTGGAAACTGAAAAAGATCAGGCCAGATGTTGTGTTCGTGTTTTCGGCTTTGACGGGTTTTCTGATTTACCTTGCAATCAACAACACAGTAACGGGTAACCCGTTGACTTTCATGAGCGTTGAAGCGCAACATTGGCATAACAGGTTCGACCCCATAGCGGGGCTTGAGGCTGCATGGTACTGGGCGCTTAACAAATCGCCTACAGATAGCATAACCATTGGCTCTGCACCAATAGCCTTTGGCGTTTTTGGGTTAGTCATGATTGGCATCGCTGTATACAAAAGGTTCAGGCCAGCCTATATTCTCTACATGTTCATGTCGTGGGGGCTTGCGCTTTCGACTTCTTGGTGGATAAGCGTACCCAGATACATAATGGCCATGTTCCCGATGTTTCTGGTACTTGCGACGTTAACGAGGAGGAAAGTGGTTAACGCAGCTATTGTGGCGTTTTCTGCTGTGTGGCTTTGCTTCTTCACTGTGCTCTTTGCGCTGGGCTGGTGGGCGTTCTAACAAAAAGTCCGTCATTAACCAAATTTAGAATTTTAGCTATGGAGTAGTCTGTCATCGGCGGAACTTGTTCGTAAAACGCACGCTATATTCTTCATTAACAGTAAATCAAGAAAGGCCTGTTTCGCCTGCGATTGGTTGTACTGTCGCCACAACCAAACAGCAACGTTTTCCACCTGCTATTTCAAAACTGCAATCTTTAGCTTAAAGTTTAGGAAGATAGGAAGATGAAGTAGCAGAGCCGTGTTCTCTTCTTCTAAATTAAAAAATACAACCGGCGTGAAATTTTGATCTATTGCCATAGAAACAAATAGGAAAAAATTTAGATAGAGATAAGAAAAGGGTTTAGGGGTAGAACCGTCTTGTGGTTCTTGGGAACGGAATCGCGTCAATGATGTTTTCCAAGTCGCACATCCAGACGAGCAATCGCTCTAATCCCATGCCGAAGCCGACGTGCGGTACTGTGCCGTAGCGCCTGAGGTCTAGATACCATTCGTAGTCTTCGGGTTTTAATCCCTGTTCTTTCATGCGCTGTATCAGTATGTCTTTGTTGTCTTCTCTCTGTCCGCCTGTGCTGATTTCGCCAATGCGTGGAACCATCATGTCTACGGATAGAGCGATTTCTGGGTGGTCCTTCTGTGTTTTGCAGTAGAACGCTTTGATCGCTGTTGGGTAATCGTAGACGAAGAATGGCTTACCAAAGTCTTCAGCGAGAACTTTCTCGTCTTCATAGCCTAAGTCTGCACCCCAATCTAAGGCGGGGTTCTTTGGTTTTAGACGCTCTATTGCTTCTTTGTATGTGATTCTTGGGAAGGGTGCTTTAACGGCTTTTAGTTTGTCGATGTTTGCGCCGAGTTCCTTGAATTCTTTTTCGCATCGGGCGGCGACGATTTGGCAGATATACTCCATGAGGCCCTCTTCGAACTTTATGAGGTCATCCATGGTACCGAATGCCCATTCGCCTTCCATATGCCAGTACTCGGTTAAGTGGCGGATAGTTCTGCTCTTCTCTGCGCGAAATGAGGGCGCGATGCAGTAAACGTTATCCAGGCCGAACATGAGGATTTCAAGGTAAAGTTGGCTGCTCTGCGTAAGGTACATGTCTTGCTCAAAATATTTGAGATGGAATAGGGTTGAGCCGCCTTCTACTGCCGCAGAAATGAACATTGGCGGTGACACTTCGGTATAATGCTGTTTGTCGAAGTACTCGCGTGCAGCTTTGAGAGTTTCAGCGCGGACTTTCATAACGAGGTTCATCTTGCGACTACGCATCCAGAGGTGACGCATATCGCGGATAAATTCTTCGCTTTTGTCTTTGCTAATTGGGAAGTTCTCGGCTAACCCGATTATTTCGAGATTTTCTGCGCTGACTTCATAGCCGCCTGGCGCGCGTGTATCTTCATGGGCGGTTCCTTCAAGAACAAGTGAAGATTCGATTGTGATTTTCTGTGCTTGCTCCCAGCAGGGACTGTCTTTCTTGATAGTTGATTGGATAACTCCTGTTGAGTCTCGGATTAATAGGAATATGAGCGATTTTCCTTCGCGTTTGCGGTATACCCAGCCGCGGACGGTGACTTTTTGGTCTTTGCAGTCGCCATCTAGTATTTGGCTTATCTTAACCAGTGCCATGGTGCATCAACTGTTTGCAGATATACTTCTATTCAAACCTAAATGCCTATCGATACTGTGCATGTTTTATAAAATGCCTCAAATCGGACTTAGCATGGAACCCATAGTTTTATGTGTACTTCCCATCAAGAGAAATATGGGTAACTCAAGGGTGGGGCAAACAGTTATGCATAAAGAACTAATCTGTAAACTTGCCGAATTCGGATTCACTGAAAATCAAGCTAAAGTTTACCTATGCATCGCTCAATCAGGAAAAACATATGTGACCAAAATTTCAAAGTACATCCTGCTACACAGACAAGACATCTACAAGTTACTTCCAAAGCTCGAAAAGATGGAGCTGATCACGCGCACTTTAGATAAACCTGTAATGATTGAAGCATTACCAATCGAGAAAGCTCTTGAGCGATTAATCAACAAAGAAAAAGAAACAAATGACAAAAGAATAGCTCAACTACAAAGAAACCTAAGCGAGATAGCCAAAGAAATCAACCAACAACCGAAAATAGCCAAAGAAACACGCTTCACACTCCTAACAACCAATGTGGCACTAAGAAACAGAATAAACATTACATTAACCGCGAAACCCACCGTCTTTAGAGTAGTCAGCTCTACAGAGAACCTCAAAGGGCAGGTGGGTCAATTCTACATGAAGTTCTTTCAGATGTTAGCGCTTAACAAGACAAAAATTCAGCTACTTCTGGTTGGAGCTGAAAGCTCTGTAGAACTGGCAAGGGCAATCGATAAGATAGCGCCTAAAGACTGCTATTTCAGCGCAAGAGCCATCGAGAAGTGCGCTTCTAGGGATTATCTGGTTGTGGATAGCTGTGAGGCCTGGATTGCAACGCAGCAGAAGATGTCTGATGAGTACCCATCGATTCTCTGGACAAACGATCTAAACATTATCGAAACCTATCTAGAGTGCTTCAAGGAAGCGTGGCGTAACCCAAAGGCAATCGAGTTATGGAAAAATGAGGATATCCTAGGAATAGCCTAAGCATTATGCTTCTCTGACGATGGGTTCATGCACTCTGTAGGAAGTTGCCTTTAGAGACGACTTGGTCGCCTCTGAACAGCTCCGAGAACTTGATTGCACTCTATTTTAATTGGCGATTACTTAAATTCCGCTTGGGCGCAAGAACCTTCTGCAACCTTCAAACGTTTATTTGCCATACGCAATTCTTAAATCGCCCTTGCAAAGAGCTAAGATAGATCGTTAGATGCAAAGCGAATTCGATGGAAAACAAAAGCTAAGGGCACTAAAAATTTCAGCATTTGCAATTTTTAGTGTCGTATTTGTCGAAGTTACAATTGGTACATTAGTTAACAGTTTAGCCATCATAAGCGACGGTTTACATGCGCTGCTAGATGCTTTTTCAAGTGTAATGCTGTTCTTTGCGGTACGGGCTTCCCTTAAACCCGCGGACGAAGAGCACACTTACGGCCACGAAAAATTCGAGTCCATAGGCGGATTAATCGGTGGTATAGTGCTGATTGTGGTTGCCTGCATAATATTCTATGAAGCGGCTATCCGACTGCTTGCGGGCACTGTACTTGACGGAGGCATCGAATACGCGGGTTTCATAGCGATAGCCTATGCACTATCGATTTCGATGCTACGGGTTACAGTATTTAAAAAAGGCGAAAAATCAGAAAGCCAGTCCATGAAAGCAGGATTCTATGACGCAATCGCAGACTTAGGCTCAACTATAATCGCTTTAATCGGCTTCGGCTTAGCCCTAATTGGCTTCGCAGGAGCAGACGCATTCGCCTCAATCTTTCTAGGCTGTATGTTAACCTACTTAAGCCTAAAGCTCGCTCGAGCAAGCATCAACGAATTAAGCGACACAGCATCCAAGGATATTGTAACTAAAACGCAGAAAGCCATCCTCTCATGCGAAGGTGTACTTAAAACAGAGAACCTTAAGGTCAGAAAAGTAGGCTCTAAAGTCTTCATCGATGCCTCAGTTAGCGTACCTAACGGGATGGGGCTTGAGGACGCACATAATTTAGCGTCAAAGATCGAATCATGCTTAAAAGACAACTTGGGCAACGTCGATGCAACAATCCACATTGAACCCTCGGATAAAGAAAAGAAGATACAGGAAAAAGTAACGAAATTAGCCACTGTAGTAAACGGCGTCAGGGAAGTCCATGAAGTTGCAGCCAATTACGTCAACGATAAACTCTACATCACCCTGCATGCATACGTTGATCCAGAGTTATCAGTTGAAGCAGCACACAAAATAGCAGAAGCCATCGAGGGTAAAATCCGATCGGGCATTAAGCCGCTTGAAAACATAACCGTGCACATCGAACCAGCCGGGGAAGCCATAGCTGCGGAGCAGTTTAGTGAAGTAAAAATGCAAACAGAAGTCATCGACATAGCCAAAAAACTCGGCGGAAACCTAGAAATCAAGCGACAATTAACCTACATCGCAGAGGGCAAACGATACATAAACATCGACTGCTGCTTCACAAAAGAAGTACCAATAAAAGAAGCACACCAAGTAGCATCGCTCCTAGAGAAACAAGTCCGCGAAGCCTTCGTTAACACTGTGGTTACTGTGCATATTGAGCCTCAGTGCAAAGACCAGTCGCTTGGACGCTTTATATAAGGGGAGTGGGGTCCTCTGAGAGCAACACAAGTTGAGCTTTCGTTTACGCCCTTTAAACAAGCGGGCACCATGAGCTTATTTTAGCGGTTTTATGGCGATTTCATATAGGCTTGGCCAGTTTTTGCCCGTTACGAAAAGTCGGTTGGTCTGCTGGTCGTAGGCGATTCCGTTTAGTACCGAGTTGAACTCAGTGGGCTGATAGATTTCGGATAGGTTGATCCAGCCTTTAACTTGCCCAGTCTCGGGGTTAATTATCGCTATTTTTGTGGTCAAGTAAATGTTGGCGTAGACGTCGCCATTGATGTATTCTAGCTCGTTAATGTATTTAACAGGCTGTTTTTGGTCTTCTACGTTGACTTCTCGTGTGACTTGGAAGGTTTGTGGGTCGAGAAAGATCAATTTTGAGGAGCCGTCGCTCATGATTAGGCTACTGCCGTCATAGGTTAATCCCCAACCCTGAGTTGAATAAGTAAAGTTCCGCTCAAGAGAGAACGTGTCTAAGTCATAGACGAAGCCGAGGTTTTCAAGCCAAGTGAGTTGAATAAGCGAGTCATCAACTGCCGTTAAGCCCTCAGCGAAGTAGTCGCTTGATAATCTATATTCTTGCAGCACTCCTCCTGTTTCCAAGTCAACTTTACGCAGGGTTGAGGTGCCATATTCGCCTGTGCTCTCATAAAGTGCGCCATCGATAAAAATCAGGCCTTGGGTGTATGCTGAAGTATCATGCGGATACGTCTTTATTACGCTGTAAGTGTAGTTGGCCGCTTGCTGTGCTATCGGATTGGTTGTTTGTTCGTCATTCAGAAGTAATGCCGTCACGGCAGATAGGGATACGATTACTATTAGGGCTGAAACGGTGATAACCCATCTTTTTTCCATACAAAAATCATACCACACTAGAGATTAATATGTTCAACCCTTATACCCGAAAATGCGGCGAAGCGAAAGGCTTAAGTGCACAGAGAATCTAACATCTTCCTCAGACTACAAAATAGGTGTTGAAATCAATTGGCTGTAGAAGGTTTTTTCGAAAACAAAAAGGAACCAGTAGAAGCCAAAGTCGGCGACTTAACCCCACAATCTAAAGCAGTTAATGTCACGGCCAAGGTAGTATCAAAGACTGAAATACGCGAAATCCCAATGGGCAGAGACGGCTCACCACACAAAGTCAGCGATGCACTCATCGGCGACGAAACAGGTGTAGTCTACCTAACATTATGGGATGACAACATCGAGAAGGTAAACGACGGAGACACCGTACGTATCGAGAACGGATATGTCACCCTATTCAAAGGAAACATACGCCTAAACATCGGCAAATACGGAAAACTCGAACCTGCACAAGCCCCGCTCGAAGCAGAAGTTAATACAGAAAACAATGTCTCAAGCAAGACATACGAGCAAGAACGCAGACCATTCAGAGGCGGCGGACGCGGATTCGGCGGAGGCGGAGGCTACGGCGGTAGAGACCGACGTGGCGGAGGCGGCTTCGGCGGAGACAGACGTGGCGGCGATCGGCGCGGCGGAAGCGGCGGCGGTTACAGGCCAAGATACTAAGCCAAAAGCTTGCTAGAATACAAAAAGCTTTTTCTTTTTTATTTTTTTTAGATGTTCAATACTTGCTTTTGCAGGTTTATTTCTTTCTGGCAGTCCTTGTGTGCTTAGTTATTCTTTAGAAAACACTTAAAACATCAAGCAGCCACTAGCCTTCGAAGCAGGAGAAATTGCTTTGGATTCAACAGAAAAAACCAAACCAACCGTAGAAGAACTACTTACAAAGGCAAAAAAACCAGCTCAGCTGTCGCCACCCATGCACAAGTACTACGAGGGAAAAATGCAGGTAATCCCCAAATGCGCAATAAGAAGCGTAGATGACTTCGCCATCTGGTACACACCAGGCGTAGCTGCGCCATGTAGAGAAATCCAAGCAAACCCCGATAAATCATTCGAGTTAACAAACCGCTGGAACAACGTCGCCGTCGTAAGCGACGGAACACGCGTTTTAGGCTTAGGCGACATTGGTCCCGAAGCGGCAATGCCTGTTATGGAGGGAAAATCGCTCCTCTTCAAATACCTAGGCGGCGTTGACGCCACAGCAATATGCCTCAAAACAAAAGACCCAGACGAAATAGTTAGGGCATGTGAGCTTGTTGAGCCTTCATTCGGCGGCATCAACCTAGAAGACATTGCCTCTCCCAAATGCTTTGACGTTTTGGAAAAGGCAGCTGAGAAACTTGAGATTCCAGTCTGGCATGATGACCAGCAGGGAACGGCGTCCGTGATCTTGGCGGGACTCATTAACTCGTTTAAAATCGTAGGCAAAAAACCCCAAGACAGCCAAATCGCACTAGTGGGTGCAGGCGCCGCTAACACGCGAACCGCCTATGTGCTTATGCGTTGGGGCGTAAAACCCGCCAACATAATAATGGCTGACATAAACGGTATAGTTTACAGTGGCAGAAAAGACATCACAGAAGACAACCGCTGGCTCAAGTACCTGTCCGAAGTCACCAACGGCGAGGGCAGACGCGGCGACGTAGCAGACGCATTAAAAGGTGTCGATGCAGTGGTAGCTGCATCCAAGCCTGGTCCAGACACCATAAAGAAGGAGTGGATAAAGACCATGGCTGACGACTCAATAGTTTTCGCCTGCGCTAATCCTATTCCCGAGATTTGGCCATGGGACGCTGAAGAGGCAGGCGCACGCATCGTCGCAACGGGCAGAAGCGACTTCCCAAACCAAGTGAACAACAGTTTAGGGTTCCCCGCGATCTTCCGAGGTGTCCTTGATGTTAAAGCGAAAACGATAACCGATGATATGTGCATCGCTGCAGCATCAGAACTTGCAAAGTACGCTGAAGAACGCGGTATTAATGAACACGATATTCTGCCAAGGATGGATGAGTGGGAAGTTTTCCCCCGAGAAGCAGTCGCCTGCGCATTAAAGTCGATCGAGCAAGGAGTTGCCCGCATTAAGCCAAGCCGAGCTGAACTCTATGAGCGAGCATCCGCAATTATTCGCAACGCAAGAGAATCAACAGAGCTTTTGATGAAGGGTGGCTTGATTAAGCAGCCGCCAAATGAGCAAGAACTGCTAAAATAAATCTTCATTTTTTACTTTATTTAAGCAAGAGCCTTTATTTCCACGATGTTCCGCTTCTCAAGCCGATGAAGCGCATCGAGGCATTCGTCTCTTTTTTCACCAGTTATGTTTAGGTTTGCCATGAGGTCTTTGACTGACGCTTCAGGTTTAGCGAATTTTTGGTGTCGCCTATAGAGGTGATTAACTATGGATTTCTCCAGTTTACCACACCGCCACGTGCTGTTACGTACTAAAACAACTATGGTTTGAACAAGAGTTTGTTCGTTGGTTCTTCTTCCACGTGATTCTACCATCTCTCTCATCCACTTACCCATTTTTAGCCTAAAAAACCGATTTAAACATTTATTCCATACCCGACTAACAAAAAGGCTCTTTTTCGGGTTTATAACGACTTTTTAAGGTAAAAACCGTGTTTTTTACCATAATAACGCTCAAGTTTGCCGATGGTCTGGTAACCGAGTTTATGGTACAATTTTATTGCGGCGTGGTTATCTTCTCGAACTTCTAGTCGGCACTCTCGGATTCCACGCCGCCTAAGGTAGGATTCGATTTCGGCCAGCAGTTTTGTGGCGACGCCTTTGTGGCGGTATTTTGGGGCAATGTTGAGCGTTATGATGTGGCCGTATTCTTGATCTTCGAATTCTATCTGCGCTATAATGAAGCCGGCGATGTCTGCTCCTGATTTGGCATCAAGCGCGATGGTGTTGAAGTCTGTTAGTAGATAGGCGATTTGCTGTTTAGCAAAAGCTTCTTCGTTGAAGCATTGCAGCTCGATGCGGTAGAATATGTCGAGGTACTTGATGCTGGCTGCTTCGATTTGAAATTCCATAATCTAGGACTTACTACTCTATAGGTTGGTTTTGTTTTTAGTTTTTTCCATCCACGGCTGTCGGCGTTGCGGCGGGTTTTAGTTCCAGGTATTGTTGGGCTGCAAAACCTGCGAAGAAGCGGAACCACAATGTGATGATTCTTGTAAGTATGGTTGCCGTCGCGGCTAATGCACCGTTTACGCCCATGGCGATGTAGAGTGTAGTCATTGTTGCCTCTGGAATTCCGACTTCGAATGGAATGCCTGCTGGGATGGATTTGACAGCTAAGACTATGGCGGCTGTAACGAAAACTATGCCCCATGGAACGGGTTGTCCTAGTGAGTGGAAAACGAGGTATGGTACTGCTAGGCTAAAGAACCATGTTACTGCGAGGTAGATGAAGGATTCCGCGACTGGTTTGAGGTTATGGCGGTACTCTGTCATGGAGTCATGGAAGTGGTCAGCGAATTCGATAGCTGTGTTCTTGTATTTGTCTAGGCTCCATTTTCCTCTGGTGATTTTGTTCGCTATGTTTGTTCCCCAGTTGATTGCTTTGAGCATCCAGGTTTTCTTGAACGCAAGTACCGTTAATGCAGCGGTTACGGCTGTTATTCCTGCGGCTACAAAGATTATTGTATTGAAGACGATTGTGTTGACTTCGCCGTCTACTGTTAAGAGTGCGATGCCGGCGATGAGTATGACAACGTTCATCGTCATGCCGAGCAGCCTATGCATGAACAGTGATGCCATGGCTTTGCCGAACGAGCTGCATTTATCGCGTACAATAAGGTATGCTCTTGTTACTTCGCCGCTTATTGATTCAGCTGGAATCACAGTGTCAATATAGATTCCGTACCAGACATAGAGAAATGCCCGCTTTATTGAGAGTTTAATGTTTATGTGGCTTGTTAATGCATGCCAGGAGGCTGTGAAGAAAAAGATTTCTATAAAACCGCAGAGTACCGCTAAGGAGAAGATAAGCGGGTTGGCTGTTTTCGCGGTTTCGATGATTCCGAGTATGTCTACTTTGAAGAGGTAGATGTAGAGTAGAAAGCCTACGATGCCAAGCAGTGGAAACAGTACTGTCTTGTATGTGAAGTTGGTTTTCGGCGGCTGCACTCGGGTTTTGCACCTAAGATTTAGGTGAAGCAACGAAAGAGGCGATTATATACTTTGTCCAAATCTGAATAGGCGCCAAACAAGCGATTAAAGCGTTATTGCCTGATTGTTATTCCTTTTTTGGAGTCTGCTACTGGAGTGCGATTTTTCTCTAGACCCCCAGTATTTAACAGTAGGTTAAAATTTATTTTTTAAATTAGTTGAAGAAGAGAATGCCGCCCTGCTACTTCATCTTCCATAACTTTTTGCAGAAAAACGCTTTTTTGATTCTGCAGTTGGTTTGGGTTGCTTGCTGGTTGTGGCGTCAGTACAAGCAATAGCAGACAAAGCAGCCGTTTTTTTTGATCTACTGTTTAAAGCAGCCACGATAGGTTGAACTCCTGCTCGAGAACCGATAGGCTTGACCTACCCGTCTCACAGTGACCTCCCCCTCCCTTACTTAAAGGCGCTATTGTGTAGGGGGTAGGTGCCAAGTTGACCCGGTTAGGGAAGTTTAGAACTTAGTGGGGGTTTCCCTAGCTGCCTTTGGGGGTTTTTGGTTGTTTACAGCCAACCAAACAGGTTCTTGGCCCTTTTACACTCGGGGCGTGTTTTGTCCCGCACTTTTGGTAGCACGTATTATTAGAAAGGTGTTACTTAAATATAAGTGTTACTTTTTATTAAAAACGTGACACTGACTTAGAGGGCGCCAAATGAACAAACAACAAAACCCAGACACCAACCAAACAATCACCCGCGCAGGCGTAACCTTCCCGCCAGACCTCCTACAAGACTTCGATAACATAACACAGAAAATGGGGTACGAAAGCCGAAGCAAAGCAATCCAAGACGTCATCCGCTTATTCGTAACCGAAAGAAGCTGGATACAAAAAGACGACGGCGCAAAACACGCAGGCGTAATACTGATGGTCTACGAACACGACACCCGGGGTTTAAAAGCAGAATTAACCGAAACACAACACCACCACAAAACCATAGTAACCTCAACAATGCACATACACATTAACGACAAAGACTGCCTAGAAGTAATCGCTATCAAAGGCCAAGTCTCCGAAGTAAAACACCTAAGCGACGAATTAGCAACAAGAAAAGGCGTAAAACTGGTAAAAACAGTTATGGCCACAACATAACCCAATCAATAGATCGGGGCAATAGGGATTATGTATGGGCTATTCCTGCAGTAGCTTATTTCAACCTCAACCCTGTAGGCTAATCCGATATTCTCAGCGGTCAAAACTTGGGCGGAATCCCCTGCTGCAAAAATTTTTCCCTCTTTCATCATAACTATTTTATCACAATATCGGGCTGCAAGGTTGAGGTCATGAATAGCGACCGCCGCGGCAAGCTTCTCCTTCAACACTAACTTGCGGGTGAGGCTCATGACTTCTAGTTGGTGTCTTATATCGAGGTTGCTTGTCGGCTCATCCAGCAGCAGCACCTTGGCTTCCTGCGCTAAAGATCGCGCCACAAGGACGCGTTGTTGTTCACCGCCGCTGAGCTCATAGAAATTACGCATCGCTAAATGCTCAACGCTTAGGGTTTTTAGCGCTTGCCACACTTTTTCTTCATCTTTTTCGCTGCTCTGCCACGTAACATGAGGCCTTCTTCCCATAAGCACCATCTCGAAGACCGTTGTGGCTTCGTTGTTTCCGGCGGTACTCTGTGGGACGTAGCCGATTTGTTTAGCTACTTGCAATCGGCTCATCTTGTTGAGCGCTTGCTCTCCGAGCAGTATTTTGCCCTGTTTGGGTTCGAGTATTTTGTTGATGCATTTTAGCAGGGTTGTTTTTCCTGAACCGTTGGGTCCTACCATGCCGAGGACTTCTGATTGGTTTAGTTGTGTGGATATTGCTTTTAGGGTTGGTGTGCTGCGGTAGCTGAAGGTTATGCCTTGCACTGTGATGTTCATTTGGGTCTCTCGCTATGTGAGTGGTTTTTAGAGTATTTGAGTGTTACCTATTTTAATTTTAGTAACACAACATATAAGTAATACTATTTTAAAAAAAGGTATTACCGTGAATTAACTATGAAAACAATAACAATTGCAGCGATCCTGCTCATATCCATAATTGTCGTATCCTCAGCCGTAATTGGCTACAGCCAAAACTGGTTCCAACAAACCACTACAGCTACCCCCACACCATCTCCAACGGTGGCACCTACTTCTGTGCCAACCAGCAACCCAACAACATCACCCACAGACACCCCAACCACAGAACCAACAACAACCCCTACTACTCAACCAACAGTCGCCCCTACAACAACCCCGACCTCAGTTGACGAAATGGACTTAACACTTGAAATCTACGGCAACGCCAACATGGACGACAGAGTAAACAGCGACGACGTAACCTATGTTCAAGACATAATCAGCGGCAGCAAAACCAAAACAGCCTTCGCCGACGCCAACCTCGACGGCGCCATAAACCAAGCGGACGTAACCCAAATAAACGCTATAATCGCCGGCACCGCTACCCAGCTAAAGCTTCTCGACGGCAATGCAAAGAACATCAGTTTAACGCTTCCGGAAGATAGGATAATAATCGAGTACATCCAGAATGCTGAACTCATCCGAGTCTTAGAGTTGCAAAATAAAGTTGTGGGAGTAGACTTCTGCGTTAATCAGCTAAAATCGATCTACTTCCCAGAGAACAGCGCCAGCATAGCTTCAGTTGGGAACATGTACACACCCGACTACGAAGCCGTCCTCAACCTCAACCCCGACATATTATTGACCTTCTCTAACGCGACAGCTGAAAAAGCCTCAAAACTACCCGGCGTAGACGTAGTCTACCTAGGATTATACTACCCCAACGTACTTGACCCAGTACACTCGGAGTACATCCAAGCCATACTGAAGGCTGGCTACATGTTCAACCGCGTTGACCAAGCCACAGACTTCGCAAACTGGCTGCTCAACATGACCAGCACAATCAGCGCCAAAACCACAACTCTAACTGCTGATCAGAAGCAGACGGTGTTCATAAGCAACTACCCCTACACGACTTCAGCCACCCTCAAAGCATACCTGACTGTTGACGCACTTGGGCAAGTCTGTATATTAGCAGGCGGCAACAACATCGCTTCAAACCTCACAACTTACCTCACCGCAGCTTCGGCGAACGTTGATGCAGAATGGATTATCCAACAGGACCCCGACTACATCTTCCTCCACACCGTCCGCTACACCTACAGCGGAGTAACATACGCTGACCCAGCACAGGGCTTAGACGTAAACGACGCAACAAGCATACGCAACTGCCTCCAGCAATGGAATTCACAAGCCAAATTCGCCAACCTTACCGCAGTCAAGAACAGCCACGTCTACATCATCGCAGGCGACTTCAGAAACAACGCTATGGGCGGCGCGTTAGGCGCAGTTTACATGGCCAAAATCCTCTACCCCGACCTACTAAGCGACATAAACCCACAGGCGATACACCAAGAGTACATTACTAAATACATGCACCTCAGTTACAACCTGGACGTTAGCGGCGTATTTCTCTACCCAGCGATAATTGTCAACGGGGATACAGTCGGTATTCCAAACGGAGCAAGCTAAACAATGCTGCTCCCTCTTCTACCTTTTTCGTTTTTTCACCAAAAGGGCTGTTTCTAATTGGCTACCTCGCTAGATTGGTCCGTTATACGCCAGACCTTACTGGAAACCTCTCATCGAACCAAGCTCTACAACGTAAGCTATTGGGATAAAGAAGTCAACTCCGTCAACAAGAACATGGCGAAGCTATCCGGCTTAACCGAGTACCAAGTTAAGACGTTGCCTATTTCTCCAGAAGTCAACGTTTTAGATGTCGGCGCGGGAACCGGCCGATTAACCCTGCCAATAGCTAAACAGGTCCGGCATGTAACCGCGCTTGAACCCTCTAAAAACATGCTATCAGTTCTGCAGGAGAACGCAAGACAGCAACAAATTTTTAACATAAACTACCTCAACGAATCGCTCGAGAATGTAAATACAGCGGCTCAATATGATCTGGTTGTTGCTTCATTCTCGCTTTTCATGTCTGATCTAGAGAATTCACTCCTTAAAATGGACAAACTGGCTTCGATGGGGGTTTACCTGTTCATGTCAGCATCACCATGGATAGATGAAGGCATACAAACAGCAGTTTATGGCACCTCTAACCAGTGGTCTGACTTCATATTAACCTACAACATCCTCCATGACGTCGGCATAATCGCCAATGTAGAAACATGCACTTACACCTTTGAGGAATGTTACCCAACCCTCACAGACGCCGCCGAAGCATTCATCCAGAAATACAGTTTGCCAACCGAAAAAAGAAGCCCCCTCATAGAATACCTGCGGGCAAACTTGGCTTGTGAATACGGCGGTTATTATTATAAACGTAAAATGAAGGCTGCAACGATATGGTGGACAAAAGACAAGTAACCGGCTCTGACGTTGTTGTAGCTGCAGAGAAGGTAAAGTACCGTAAAACAGTCGCTAAAAGAGCCCTCTTCATCGTCGCCTCTGTGGTGGCGCTTATTGTCATTGCAGGCGTCGCTTTGGCTTTAGGCTCAGCAGACATGTCTGTATTCGACGCCTACGCCGCGGTTTTCAACCGGTTCTTCCCAGACTGGTTTAACGCTACTCCGCTTGCGTCCACTGTCGTCTGGACACTTAGGCTTCCGCGTATTCTGTTGGCGATAGCCGCCGGCGCTGCATTAGCCATGGGCGGCTGCTCCACGCAGGCAATTCTACGCAACCCAATTGCCACCCCCTACACATTGGGCGTCTCTGCCGGCGCAGGTTTAGGCGCAGCCATCGGCATCATACTTGGCAAAGGCCTGTTCGGAGGCAGCAGCGATATCTCAATCATCGGCAACGCATTCATCTTCTCGCTCATCCCCGTCATGGTCATTTTGCTGTTGGTAAAACGCAACGGCTCCTCACCTGAAACAATGATCCTTGCCGGCGTCGCCATGGTCTACATATTCGGTGCCTGCACAACTATACTTCAGTACTTCGCCGACTCCAACGCCGTAGCCGCCACCGTCTTCTGGCTGGTCGGCGACCTGTCACGCGCAGACTGGTACCAGCTACCCTACGTTTTCGGGGTGCTAATCTTCTGCTTCGCTGTTAACCTGTGGCTGGCATGGGACATCAACGCCATGAAGATGGGTGACGACACAGCAAAAAGCCTCGGCGTAGAAGTTGATAGAACCCGAAGAATCACCCTTATCCTGTCTTGCCTCTCTACGGCTGTGGTGGTGGCTTTCACTGGCGCTATCGGTTTCGTTTGCCTTGTCGCTCCGCATATCTGCCGTGCATTCGTCGGCGGTGACCAGAGACTCCTAATCGTGTCCTCGTGCCTCGTCGGCGCAATTCTGCTGCTGGTAGCGGATATTTTCGCAAGGCGGTTGATTGCGCCCATCGTGTTACCTGTCGGTGCGATTACGGCGTTTCTGGGTGGACCGCTGCTGCTCTACC
Organism: Candidatus Bathyarchaeota archaeon; assembly: GCA_012515445.1. Taxonomy (GTDB): domain Archaea; phylum Thermoproteota; class Bathyarchaeia; order Bathyarchaeales; family Bathycorpusculaceae; genus Bathycorpusculum. The sequence continues at coordinate 23,905 of JAAYYI010000019.1, forward strand.
TTCTAATACGAAGACGACGCAGCTAACCCCCTTTTCTTTTTTTGGCATAGCTTTAAGTTTCAATTCGGCACTGAATTCAAGCTGAGGTCAACCTGATTGAAGACTTTCCAGCGCCCCGGACCAGTAAACACAAACGAAACAATAAGCATCCTGCAGAACGCATCAGCAGACCTAAAGTACCTAATTGTCGCTTCCGTGTCAGGCGACAGCGCCATAAAAGCCGCCGAGCGGATAAAGAACCGCAAAGTCGTCTGCGTCACCACCCCGCAGGGAATGTTCTGGGAAGTCAACGCAATGAACGCCGACTTATTCAACGAAATCCCCGAGTTGCGCGCACGCCGAGAGGAGTGGGTAAAGAAGAAGCTATCCCATGTGCCACTTGGCGTTACTGAGGCGAACAAGCAGAAACTCAGTGCGCTCGGCGTTGAACTTGTGAGGGGTACTATTCCGCTGTTTGGCCCAAGCTTCTCAATGCGGCTGCATCTACGTAAAACAACTGACCTGGATGTAGTAGCAAAAACTCTTGAGCTGATATCAACCGGCACGTTGGTCTGTATGGAATGCGTTATGATGGCTACAGACGCAGGGGTAATCCCCGAAGATGAACTGGTCTATGTTACCGCAGGTACCGAGATGGGTTTAGATACGGCGTGGATAGTCAAGAGCTGCGCTTCAGCAAACATGTATCACCCGACAAGGGGCTTCCGCTTCGTAGAGTTGCTTGCCAAACCCGGTTTAGCCTTAACTCCAGGCATAAATATCAATTACCTGAGGTAACGCTATCTCGCCTGATTATTATTGGTGCTTTTGTGTTTGTTTTATGCGTTTTTAAGGACAAAGCCCGAGTGTCTAAGGTAAAAGCATATATTTCATACCCTATCCTGATTCTTTCCACGTTTAAGGCGTACCTAGGCGAAAACACACTATGGATTTAGCGCAGAAAATCCAGGAACTAAAAAAAGAGAAGAAAGCCGTAATCTTGGCTCATAATTATCAGCGTCCCGAAGTCCAAGACATAGCAGACTACACCGGCGACAGCATTGAATTAAGCCGCAAGGCAATGATGGAGAAAGACGCGGAGCTCATCGTTTTCTGCGCCGTTGACTTCATGGCTGAATCCGCAGCGGTCCTCAATCCACAGAAAAAGGTGCTGTTGCCCTCTACTGGTGCACGATGCCCTATGGCTCAGATGCTAACAGTAGACGAAATAAAACATGCCAAGAAACAGTACCCTAAAGCGCCTGTTGTTCTATACGTTAACACACTCGCATCCTGCAAGGCTGAAGCAGACATATGCTGTACAAGCGCCAACGCAGTAGAAGTCGTCAACTCGCTAAACGCCGACACCGTTCTCTTCGGCCCAGACAGCAACCTAGCTGACTACGTGGCTGAGAAAACCCGCAAAAACATAATACCGATCCCACAAAACGGTTTCTGCCCAACCCACCTCCTATTCCAGCCAGAAGATGTCCAAGCACTCAAAATCGAGCACCCCAATGCTACAGTCATAGTTCACCCCGAATGCAGCCATGAAATGCGCAAGGTTGCAGACTTCATCGGCAGCACATCTAAAATGTGTAAGTACGCCAAAGAGTCAACCGCTAAAGAGTTTATTGTTGGAACAGAAAACGGCATAATACATCGCCTGCAAAAGGAAAACCCGGGTAAGAAATTTTATGTCTCATACAACGGAGCAGTCTGCCCTAATATGAAGCTAACCACTCTTGACCGCGTCTATGCATCGCTTAAAGAAGAGAAAACCATAGTTGAGGTTCCAGCTGCGGTGGCAGAGAAAGCCCGCACGTCGCTTGAGCGCATGTTCCAAGTAAAATAGCGGCTTAGACGGTTACTATCATTGACTTGAGGATTTTTACTCCTCTCCTAGTCGCTAACTCGTCGCTTAAGTGGCGGATTTCTGAACCTTTACCCTTTACCGCTATAACTTCTAGGCAGTCATGCTCACCTAAGTGTATATGCATGCTCGATGAGATGATATCTTGGTGGTGATGCTGCGAGTCGGTTAAGTCGCTGTCGATGCCGCGTTTCTCGTGATCGTAAACCATCAGAATTACTCCAGTTTGGTTAGCAGTTTCCTCCTGTAGCCACTTGCGCTCTGAAACGTAGAGACGAACGGCGTCCTGTATGGCTTTACTTCGACTGTCATACCCCATTTTGCCGATGATTTCATCAAAGTCTTTAAGCAGATCTGGAGGAAAAGTCACGCCTACCCGCACGATTTTAGACATTTCGAATCACCACTAATACGCGGTATTCTCCTAAAAGCTTTTAGAAGAAACCATTAAGCCAAGGTTTTGCGCTTAAGTTTCTTTACAGTTAATGGCGCCAGTATGGTTATGATTGTGAGGATTTCAACTTTGCCGATAGTCATTGCTGCTATGAGTAGCCACTTGTAGGCTATCGGCATGCTGACTGTCACGAAACCTAATGATGCCCCCGTAGTTGACAAAGCAGACCCCACCTCAAACAATGCATTCTCGTATGAGATTCCAATCGTAGAGTAAAGGAGCGCAAAAACAGCGAGCACCGCAATAAACAGCAGAATAGACGTAACTGCTTGAAGGGATTCGGGGGTTTCCTTTTCTTTTTTGTTTTTCTTTGTTCTTGTAAACGCCATCTTAAGGTAGTGTCCTATAGCTTGACCGACTGTCAACAGTCTCGAAATTTTGATACCGCCCGCCATAGAGAAAGCGCAGCCTCCGATCACCATAACCGTGGTAAGAATGGGTAAAGCGTTGGCGCTTAAACCTGAAAGATCAAGATAGGTACCGCCCGCAGTCGAGGACAAACTGACAACGTGGAATATTGCGTCAAGGCCATCCACTTTTGCTGCAACAGCGAATGCTATACTTGCAGCGATAATTATTGATAGGTAAACGCCTACTTCCAGTGAAAAGACCTTTTTTATTTTCCCAGTCACTAGGTGATAGTTGAAAGCGAAGTTCACTGAACCAATAAACATCATAATTATCATAAGTGCCTTCGGCGCAAAATAGAGGTACTGCTCGAACTGCTGTACATCAGGCGCAAAGCCGCCTGTTAGGGTATCAACCACAAATGCCCACGTAGCCACCACATTCGAGTAACCCATAGCATAGAAAAGCAACGTAAAACCAATGATGAATACATTGTAAATTACAAAAACAAGCAGAAACATCCTCTTGAGATTCTTGTTTAGCTTTTCGATGCCAAGCACGCCGCCCAATCTTGGCAGCGCCCGTTTAGACTGGAAAAAGGCCAGCACTAAGAAAACTATGCCGACGCCGCCCATCAATTCAGTGAGGCTTCGGAAAACAAGGATACACCTAGGCAAGGCTTCGGTGCTTGCTATAAAGCTGAAACCGGTTGTTGTGAATCCGGAGACACTTTCGAAGTAGCTGTTAGAAAACAGGTCCAGAATGTTTGGGCTGTTGAATGGGTCAACAAAGATGTATGGTATTGATCCAATCAGTGGAAGAATGATAAAAGCCAAGAAAAGCAGTAAACTCGAAGATTTCACGTTTAGGTCTTTGCGTTCACATAACGCATTTAGTAGAAAACCGACTCCTAGGAATGTTATGCAGGTTATGAATAGCGGTATTAATGCTAAAGTTTCGTTGAATGCTAGTCCCACTGCGACTGGAAGCAGAGTGAGTAATCCAGCGGTTTGAAGTAGGAATCCAAGGTTAGCCAGTATTCGCTGATTCATTAATTCCCATCTATGGGTTCTTATAGTTTAAGTCTTGCTCAAACCGATCAGCTATTGTTTGTTGAAAAGCTTTTATCCAGCACTGTTGATGTTCTCGTTGATGTCGATTGTCAGGCAGAGAATTCTTCCAAGACCGCTATAAGCAGCTGGGTTGGCAACTCAAAGAAGTTACGCTACGGCAGGCTATCCGCCTCAATAACGCCAACTCGAAGGGAAAAAACCTAATCGATCGGCTCTCTGCACTCGGTGTACAACTGGAAAAAATTCCTTTCTTGGAAAGCGGCTACTGGGTAGTTGACTCCAAAGTTTCCGCGGGTGCAACAGCTGAGTACCTGCTTGGGCTCTACTCTGTTCAAGAAGCCGCCGCGCAGATTCCGGTTTCGCTTTTCAGCGATTTAGGGGGCAAAAAGGTGCTTGACGCTTCAGCCGCTCCGGGAGGAAAAACAACTCAGCTGGCCGACTTAATGGATAATACAGGTGCAATCGTGGCGCTGGATGTGGATAAGCGCCGAATAGTCGCATTAAGTAACCACCTGGAACGCTGCCACGTTGCTAACACAGCAGTGTACATGCTTGATGCCCGACGAGCGCCTACATTGGGAATGAAATTCGACCGCATCCTAGTCGATGCGCCATGCAGCGGCAACTTTGCAGCTGACAAAAACTGGTTCAAGAACCGCACAATAAAAGATGTTGAACGCAACGCCGGTGTCCAGCGTGAAATGCTCACTAAAGCCGTAGAGTGCCTAACTGATAATGGAGAAATAGTGTACTCTACCTGTTCATTAGAGCCTGAAGAAGACGAATTAAACATGGATTGGGCAATTCGAGCGCTGGATCTGGAAATTCAGCCGGTTGATTGCATTGGCCAGGACGGTTTAACTAAGGTTTTCGGTAAACTGCTTGATCCAACGGTTGCACGCTGCCGCCGGTTCTGGCCTGACCAGACACAGGGCTTCTTCGCCGCTAAACTCAAACGGAGGCAATCCGCGTGAAAGCAAAAGTGATCACTAACTTCGCTGCAACATTCGAAATCGACATCGGCTTAAACCCCGATTTGATTATGGAAAAGGGCGGCCGATACTACCTCGTTAATGCGCAGCTTAAGCCGCTGGTCAGAGCCGACTTTTACTATGCAGGCGTGTACCTGGGCAAAGCTAAGGAGGGCAAGTTCTTCCCAAGCTTTAATCTGCTTTCGATGCTTGCGAAAAAGAACGCTAACCGCATAGTTGTGGACAAGAAGAGCGCATGGCTGTTCATCTGCGGCCGAGATATCCTTCCTAAGAGCATTTTGCGTGTTTACGGTTCAGGAAAGAAACATACGAACGTTTTGGTACTTAACGAATTCGGTGAATGTTTAGGTTTTGGCAGAATTGTTGGAAACCTATCCGATAAATCGAAAATCGATGAACTTGCAGTCCGCAACGTTTCTGATGTTGGCGATTTTCTCCGTAGAGAGCGTTAAGCGAGCTTTTTCCAGTTATTTGTTCAATAGGTTACTGTTTTTTGGAGGTTTTTCCGTCTTGGAAGCCTTTTTAATTATGGTACATTAATCCAATTTTTATCTCACATAATGAACATTCATCCATTATTTCGCAGCGATAAGCTTAAATATGTTTACGTTTAATTTGTTTTCCATAACAATTGGAGAGCAACGTGTCAGGTTACAAGGAGAAATCAAAAAGATGAAAGATTTTAAGAATCCAGCTTGGAAAGAAGCAGTAACTAAAGTAGTCCAGCAAATCCAAGAGAACGAAATCAAATTCGTCAGGCTACAGTTCACCGACATAAACGGTTTCCTAAAGAACTTAGCTGTAAGCGCAAAGAACATAGAAAGCATCTTTGAGAACGGCCAATCCTTCGATGGCTCCTCAATTACAGGATACCGCCCAGTCGAAGAATCAGACATGATTCTCTACCCAGACCCAACCACGTTTGCGATGCTGCCATGGCGGCCAAAAGAGAGAGCCTCAGCCAGATTAATTTGCGACGTCTACACACCGCAGAACAAACGTTTCGAAGGCGACCCAAGATACATCCTTGAACGCGCCGTTGAAAAAGCAACCAAAGCTGGATACAAATTCATCTGTGCACCCGAACTTGAATTCTTCATAGTTAAAGAGTCAGAGAACGGCGGCTTACCAAAACCAATCGATCTTGCCGGCTACTTTGATGCACACCCAGGCGACGTAACAGACGACCTCAGACGCGAGATCGCTGACTACGCAGAAGCCTTCGGAATAGATATCGAAATCAGCCACCACGAAGTCGCTTTGGGCCAAAACGAAATCGACTTCAAATACGGCGAGGCGCTTGAAACCGCCGACCGCGCAATCACAATGAAGTTGTGCGGCAAAGTAGTCGCGGCACGCAACGGCTACGTAACCACCTATATGCCTAAACCCTTCCAGGGCATCAACGGAAGCGGCATGCACGTACACCAAAGCATCTGGACCTTAGATGGAAAGAACCTGTTCTACAGCGAAGACGCAAAATACGGCTACCTATCCGACCTAGCACGTAACTACATCGGCGGACAACTCGCACACGGCCGCAAAATGGCAGCAGTCCTTAACAGTTGGCCAAACAGCTATAAGCGCCTCGTGCCGGGATACGAAGCACCAGTCTATCTTGCATGGGCACACAAAAACCGTAGCCCACTCATCCGTGTACCAAACTTCGGCGGAAGAAAAAGCGCTGCAAGAATGGAAATCCGATGCCCCGACGGTGCAGGCAACCCATACCTACAGTTCGCTGTATTACTCGCAACAGGCTTAGACGGCATCAAAAACAAGATTGACCCCGGAGAAGCAGTTGAACTAAACGTTTACCACATGAGCTATGACGAACGCAAAGAACGCGGAATCATTTCACTACCAGAAAGCCTCAAGGAAGCACTTGATGAACTTGAAACCAGCGAATTGATGAAAGAGACGCTGGGTCCAGTTACCTTTGATAACTTCCTAAAAGAGAAACGTCGCGAATGGGACCTGTACCGGACACAGGTTACCGAATGGGAAGTCAACCGCTACATCAAACGACTCTAAAACATAGAAATCGGGGGGAGCCTTTTTGGCTTTTTCCCAAACATTTTTGTTTTTAATTAGTTCTTGATTTTATCAGCTAACTCGCTAATGGCGACGGTGCACTGTGTCCTATCCGCCAAGTTTTTGAGTACAACAGTACCTTCTTTGAGTTCACGTTCCCCGACGATAACCGCGAAATCAACTTTACGTTTATCTGCATCCTCGAGCGCCTTAGCCATCTTACGCCCCATAACCTCAAATTCCACCGCTATCCCAGCGGCGCGGAGTTGCTGAGCAATTTTCAGTGCGTCGCCTTTCTGGTTATCGGTGATTGCTGTAACTGCAACCCGTTTAGTACCTTTTTCGCTAATTACTGCTTTTTGTTCCTGTAGCGCGATCGCAACGCGGTCGATGCCAATTGCGAAGCCCACTGCCGGCGTAGGTTGACCGCCGAAGGCTTCAATTAAGTGATCGTATCTTCCGCCGCCTCCCAGAGCGATCTCAAGCTCGGGGATGTAGATCTCGTAAATCATTCCAGTATAGTATTCCAGCCCTCTGGCGAATGCGGCGTCCACGTTAACGGTTATGTTGGTGCTCTGTGTTATGAGCTTTAAAATTTCCTCGAGGTTTTCGGCGGCTGCTTTAGCAGTTGGGTATTCAGCGGCAAGGTTTTTGATTTGGGTAACGGTGTCCTGCCAGTCTCTACCTTTGATTTCTATTAGGCCTTCCAGCATACTTCTGGTTTTCTGGTTTTCGATAAGTTGGAGTGCTTCATCATAGTTCTTTTTATCCATGCGCTGGAAGATTGTGTTCTGTGTTTTCTCGTCTACTCCGTCTTGTGTTAGGATGCCCTTGATTACGCCTATGTGGCCTAATTTGAAAGCGTACCCCTGCATGCCAAGGGAAGCCATGATGTTGTTTGTTACGAGTATGACTTCGGCGTCTGCTTCTGGCCGAGCTGAGCCCATAAGTTCAAAGTTTGACTGCCAAAACTCGCGGTATCGTCCCTTTTGAGGTTCATCATAGCGGTACACAGTGCCCACACTGAACAGGCGGAGCGGTTTAGGCTCGTTACGCATTGCCGTGGTTACGAGTCGCGCCACTGAAGCGGTGAATTCTGGGCGTAGCGCCACCTGACGCTCACCTAAATCTTTAAAGATAAACATACGCTGGCGGATTTCTTCGCCGCTTTTTGCACTAAGCAGCTCAAGAGGCTCAACATGTGGAGTTATTACTTCTTTGAAGCCATAGAGTTCAGCTGTTTGCCGTGCTTTTGTTATGATGAATGTGAAGACTTGTGCTTCTTCACCGATGAGGTCCCTCATTCCGCGGACTGTTTGAAAGGTTGGCATGCGTAGTGCTCCAGTGGATAGCATATTGAAGATGCAGTGGTTTTTAAAACAATCGCCCCTGCAGACCTGTTTAGGGGGGCAAATAAATAAAGTGCTCAAAAGTATTCGGTGGATTCAAACTGGTGATTCTGAATAAACCTTTA
>JAAYYI010000111.1 GCA_012515445.1 Candidatus Bathyarchaeota archaeon
ACATCGCTAAACGGATAACGGCTTCAGCTATATTGAACAGTACAGTTCCAGATTCTAGCCCAAGCCATGAAGAAAGCAGATAAGGCACCAAAAAGAACACCGCCATCATACCAGCCAAAGCGACAACTATGAAAGCGATTTCACCCCAGCCGAACTCTATCTTCTCAGGCTCTTTACCGTCTTCACCCTCAATCTCAAAAGCGTTGCTCGCGGAAAACATCAGTGCGTTGAAGCCTACGATGAGGCTTTCAATCATTCCGACTGCACCCCGGATTATGGGCCAGCCTAAAACGCGGTTTCTATCCGAGAAGGGCTTTACTGGTTTGACGTCGGTTATGATTTCCTTGCTGGGTGTTCTTACGCAGGCGACAACGTGTCTTTTGGAGCGCATCATTACTCCTTCGATTAATGCTTGTCCGCCTAATGCAAGTGAGGGTTCTTTCTTTGTTTTGCCTGACATTACTCTAACCGCGCGTTTGCATGTGATAGTCTGATTTAAGGCGTATACTACTTCATATAAATGCCGTATTCAAACCGCAAAAGTTCATCAATTAACGTAAAGATCATTCCTAACGGTTTAGCAATGCTCATATTAAAGGGAAAAACCAAAGCATACCCTGAGAAACCATATGATTAAGAAAGTCTGCGTATTCGGCAGCTACAAAGACCTAAAACCCGAAGCTAAAGAGCAAACCATCCGCTTAGGCCAAATGCTCGCCAAAAACGGGGTGACAGTCATATCAGGGGGTTTCGGCGGAGTAATGGAAGATATATCGCGGGGCGCTAAATCAGCAGGCGGAAAAACAGTTGGCGTAACCTATTACTTGAATGGTAAAGCTTCTTACAGGAAACCTAACGATTATGTTGACGAGGAAATAGTGGCTGATAGCCCATCGCAGAGAATAAATATTATGCTAAGGGAAGCAGATGCTTTTCTGGTGTTTCCCGGCGGAACCGGAACAATGATGGAGTTATCCACATTGCTGGAGTACATCAACAAAGGATTGATGGCGCCAAAACCGATTGTTCTCTTCGGCTACTTCTGGGAGCCACTTGTCAGTTGCCTAAAAAGTGAACCAGTTTACAGCAAAAAAATCAGAAGTGAAGGCAAAATTGCTTGCTGCGCAGAACTGGTGGCATTCGCGGAAACAGCAGAAGAATGTATTGAAGCATTGAAACTGTGAATGCCTAAACACTTGAAAAAAGTAAAAAAAGGGGAGAAGGTGTTTGATCGGTTTCTGCTTAGTGTCTACGCATTAATATGGCTAATACTGCTCCGACTATGACTATGACGACTATGATTGCAATGATACCTGGCAGTAGAATCTGGTCAGCGTAACTTCCTGGTGTTGAAGTGCCTGTTGGACCTGGTGAACCTGTTGCGCCTGTACCTACTGAAAACGCTGCCTGTGCAGATGACCCGTAGTATGCGTTGCTGCCAGCAAAAGTGACATATACACTGTACATACCAGCGATGTCAGGGACCCAAGCGAAGCTGAAGAATCCATTTGTATCAGCAGTTGCGGTTCCAACTGTTCTAAAGTTGCCGTTGGCGTCGATAACAGAGATTTCTACAGGAACTCCAGTTACGTTTGTTGGGCGTTCGAACTGCTTGTAGACGTGCATCATCCATTGGCTTTGGCTAGCGTCATTTACCACTGGGACGCCGTTGGGGAAGCGTAGTTTTATTGCGGTATCCTGTGTGCCGGGTGAAATGTCAGTAACATAGCCACTGATCATTACACCACCGTTAGAGGCTACAATGCTTGGCGAAGCTGTCATAGTTATCTTCGAGGGACCTTTACCCATTGCATACACTTGTAAGTCATATGTGTCTAAGCCTGCGATGATGCTGTCGCCGATTACTGGGTTACCACCCCAACGTGTTTCACGCATCAAACCGTTAATACGGAAGATTTCGCTGCCGTCGGTTGCGTTAACACAAGCGAATGGTCCGCCTCTCGGAATCGGGTTGTTAGCTGAGTGCTCAAGTGTGCCAATGTAGATTTTTCCGTCAGCAATTAAGTCAATCCAGCCCCACCAGTTCTCGCCGGTGATAGGTTCGCCATAGGGATCAGTCAAGTTATAGGTCCATGACGTGTTGCCGTTAGCTAGATCATACGCGTAGAGTATACCTGCGACACCTACTGAGTACAGTTTGCCATAAGCAAAGTACCAGGTATGTTCAGCATTCCCCCAACCGTACATGTCTAAGTAGTTTTCAGAAGCCGTTGCCCATAGGTAGGATCCGTCTACAACGCTAAAGCCATAGTGCGTGGTTAACTCTTTATCCCAGATCGCTATTACACCGTTGCCGAATGTAGGATCAGTTACGTAGTTTGTTGCGCCTGTATAGTGTATTGTGTTTTTGCCCTCTGTCCATTCAGCGGGGGATGCCCAGGTTTTATCGAAAATCGCCGTTAATGTTTGGGTATTCACTGATGCATTTCTGGTTGCAGTTATAGAGTCAAGTGGTAACGCCCAGAGTCTAACCATAGATTGGTTGTAGAATGCGCCAACTATTCTGTTGTCCTGATAGACTTTGATAGCAGATGCACCCAATGAAGCGGTAACTGTTAAGCCTTGGGGTATTGTAACGTTCCATGAGTAGCATTTTGGTAGTGATCCATTAAGCGCTCGTACCACTGGGAAGGCAGAGTTTACCTGTTGACCTTGTGGGTTTGTTGGGTTAGCAGTGCTGACGCCTGCGCTGTTTAAGCCTATGACACCGAAAGTCCAGCTGCCATAGGATGGTTGACCAATGATTGCGTTCTGTTGTCCTGCAAGTGTGGAGTTCCAGAGTGCCATCCAGCCAGCGTTTGTGTTGATTTGGTAGATGAGTATTTCTCCGTTTGGACCAAAGACTCTAGTGCCTGAAGGGACATTGTAGAACATGAACTGGAATGAGCCATCAAATGGATTATACGCTGTGTAATTGTTGCCAGTTACTGACCAGAGATAATTCCATACACCGTTAACGTTGTAGCTTGGGAAGAACATAGTTTGGCCGAATGATAGAGCTGTGTTGTTGAGGAACCAGAGTTTTTCGCCTGTGTGCAGGTCAATTGCTTGGATACCAGGTATTCCAACTGTTGAATATGTGCCTGAACCTTCTGTGTTGTAGTAAAGGATGCCATTAATTATCACGGAGTTTGAGAATTTGCCTTCATAAGCGTCGCCTGCAAAGACCGCTGCGGGAATTTGATTTGCACCGTCAAATAATCCTCCCGATAAACCGCCTGTTGTATATGGAGTTGCCCATAGTATGTGCGCAGTTTCAGGTGCGTCATCGTTAAAGAGTGCAATAGAGTTGTCTGGACGGGCAACCCAGTTGCCTGCGACTGCGTACCATTCTCTGAGTTGTGGATCGATTGGTCGACTCCAGTATTCAGTTGGCAAAGAGTGACCTGGATACTGCTGTGAAGTTGGCTCTTGGGTAACAACTAGATTGCTTGATTTAGTGCTTGCTAACAGTATTGTACCGGCAGTGATAACTTGGCCTCTTTCTGAGTCAGTGAAAGTTATTGGGACAGTTTGCTCAGGGAAATTAGTTGTTAAGTTATAGGTGCCTACTTGGTCAGGTGTATATGTCGTGTATGTTGAACCGGTGGAGTCAGTCGTAAATGGACCCAGTTGCTCGGTTGTTCCATCTGGTTTAACGATGTCGATAGTTATACCGGTCCACCCGAAAGACGCGGATGGCGCCGCCTGCGAAATACCGACTTTAAGCAGCGTTGTTTCTCCGAGACCTATGGGGTTTGGAATCGAATCAGAAATAGCATAAGTTCTCATTGTTTCCTGAGCAGCTGCGGGCTGAAGCGGCAATACTACAGCAATAGAAGAGACTGCGAAAGACACTATCAGAAGCAGCGTAAGCGTCGAAATCATTTTTTGCTTTAAAATCTGCATTTTTTCTTTTCCTCTTATTTTTTTAGGCAAGAAAGCGAACTATGACTACAGTTTTACGTTTTTTTAGAAATAATTGTAGAGATAGTGGGCTTAACCTGCCCTATAATGAGTAGGGGGTGCCTAACTAATAATACTTACGAATTTTATATGGCACAGTTTAACTATTAAACAATAATCACCATATTTAACGACTATTTGACTTTTTATGCTTGCGCTTGTTTGTTTAGATTCACTTTTTACCTATTTGATTTTACTTGATCGATGACGCTGGTGCGTATGTTAGTTGAATCAGAACTTTGCCTGAACAGAGATCATATTTTGGGAAAACAACTAAATAGTCGAAGAGTTCAATTAAAAGCCATGACCTAC
>JAAYYI010000112.1 GCA_012515445.1 Candidatus Bathyarchaeota archaeon
ATAGAGGGGGAATTGACTGGTTATGTTTATGGTTTGCGCTCGAAAGCCGAACAACATAGATAGGCAATTAACGAGCAGATTATTGTACAGCTAACTGGTTGGACACTACATAATCGTGAGCGTTTTCCTTTAATTGAAAGTTAAGACTACTGGCAAGATTTTTTAGGATCTCCAAACAAGCTACAGTCACTTCACTTTTAAGAGCATATAGTGTACATTCGCTAACCATTTCATCGCGAATTCCAAGATTCATAACGAAAGGTATTTCCAACTACAAGGACTGAGTAAACAATAGCATGTCCTGGTGGTTTAAAAGTTATGTATCAGCGTATGTCATGCAGAACTGAAGTTTTTTTTGTAAATGCATTTACCCAGGGGTTGTTGCGCTGTCACCACAACCAACCTGCAACGCTTCCCAGCTGCCAATTTAAAAAAGAAATCTTAGCTTAAAATTATGGAAGATGACGTTAGCGAGGCCGAATTCTCTTTTTCTTCAAATTTGTAAAAAAATGTTAGTCAGCCGCTGGATCTTTGAGGCCAAAACCCTAAAAAACAAACAACACAACACAGTACATGGACAGGAACCTGTTTTTTATGACCCCAAACCGCTACTTTGAACATAAAATCTGCGTTTTTAGTGCAAAGTATAATAAAGCAGACAGGATAGCCATAGCCAGAGAGGCAAATAAACCGTGAAACTACTCTTCATCGCCATAGACGGAATGGGCGACCTCCCGATTCCGGCGTTGGGTAACAAGACCACTCTTGAAGCCGCCCAGACACCAAACCTTGACTCGCTTGTAAAAATCGGTAAAACAGGAGTAATGTACACCGTACAGGAGGGTGTTGCGCCGGAAAGCGACGTGGCAGTCATATCGCTACTAGGCTATGACCCGTTTGTGTACAGCACCGGAAGAGGAGTCACGGAAGCAGTCGGCGCTGGACTTGACATGCATGACGGCGACCTCGCATTACGCTGCAACTTTGCCACACTAGGCGAAGGCAAAAACATCGTTGACCGCAGAGTGGGACGCAACCTTACCAACGAGGAAGCAACTGAGCTCTCAGCAGCCGTCAACAGAGAACTTAAACTAACATCTTACCCAGCCACATTTGAATTCAAAAATACACTTGGCCACCGCGCAGTCCTGCTAATCAAAAGCAAAGACAAGCCGCTGTCAAGCCACATAACAAACAGCGACCCCGCATACGCAATCATAAACGGCTTGGGCGTGGCGCAGACAAACCCCGAAATGGTCGTAAAAACCGTCCAAGCCACAGACGACACAGAAGCCGCCAAGGTTTCGGCGGATTTAGTTAACGAGTTCATAGAGAAATCGCACGCAATATGGCAGAATCACTCAATCAACAAGAAACGCGCAGAGGAAGGCAAACTCAAAGCCAACGTCATTCTAACCCGCGACGCCGGCCACATGCTCCCCAAACTTTTCAACATCAACCAGCGCTACAACGTAAGCTTCGAATGCCTCGCAGACATGAACACCGAACGCGGAATAGCCGAAATGGCGGGGATGGAGTCCTATCTTCTTGCGCCGCCCTCAGGCAACCTGCAATCAGACATGCAAGTCCGCGTTGAAATGCTGCTAAAAGACCTTCCAAAACACGACTGCTTCTACATACACCTCAAAGGCCCAGACGAACCCGGCCACGACGGCAACTATAAACGCAAAATAGAAATCATCCAAGCAATCGACAGGTACTTCTTTGGGCCACTGCTAAAACAGATCAACCTCAAAGACACAATCATCTGCGTAACCTCAGATCACTCGACTCCATGCATCCTCAAAGTGCACAGTGACACCCCGGTTGCGGTGCTGATCGCAGGCGGCAGCGTTGCAGGCGAAGGCAGAGCTGTAAAGTTCAGCGAGAAAAACGCCTCTTTGGGCAGCTTGGGGACGATTGCACGGGGCTGCGAGTTAATGCCTAAGTTAATGGAGCTATTTAGGCAGTAACTATTCCGCCTATTAGGTAAAATACCAGCCACAGCACAAACGAGAAATACCCACACAGAGTTAGGTTTTTTAGCTTACTGATTGGTTCTGATACCCAAGCGCAACCTCCAAACCCACATCAAGCACAACAAGACAAAAGCGTTTACACATATGCGACAATAGTAGAAGAAAACAAGCAAAGCAAACCACCCATCACCAAAAACACACAGAAAACAATTCATCCAAACACATCAACTAACAAACAACAAAAACACGCACCCAACACACATCCAACAACCAACAATCCACAAACAACCACAACCCAACAACACCCAAAACAAAACCCAAAAACCCCACCCCCCCCAAAACACCACAACCACACAAAACAAAAAACGATTAACACATACAAGCAATCCCACGTATACCAAAACCAGCACATGCTTAAAGTCGCCAAAAAAGCAATCGAAAAGGCTTAACTTTCAAATTTAGACATATACCTGTCTTTTCTACACATTGTCTGACTGCCAAAGATACAGGGGAACTACCGTAAGTATTAAAGAATGATCACGACAATACCACTACTGTATTTCGCGTGGATGTGCCATTTCATGACTGAACAAACAGAGTTCACTCTTACTTCTTCAGCAATGAAGCGAGTCGAAGACTGGAAATCCAGACTCATCGACCTCTCCAAAAAGAACAATCTACTCTACTTCAAAAAAGGCAAACGAGGAAACCTAACAATCACACAACCCGATTCACAGAAAATATTCGACACCCTTATAATTAAAAAAAGCCGGCTGGAATTCTACCTACCCCCTGAAGAGAAAAAACCTGCTAAAACTGAGACAGAATCGCCTGAGAAACAAAAATCCAGAGGTAAAGCAAAAGCCAAAGTGAAAGAGCAACCTGAAGCTAAAGTGGCGAAAGGACCAGTCAAGGCCGCCACAATGGAAGAGCAGCCAAAGAAGCCATCTGCAAACCAGCTTGTCTGCGGCAGCCTAAGTCGACAGGAACTCGAACGCGCCATAAAACTACTTGAACGCCGATCACTACTCGATTACCGCGAACGCGGTGTACGCATCCTCTATGCAGCTTTCGGCACACTCAACTGGGTTGACTCAGAAACAAAAGAAGCCGTCCAGTCACCGCTAATTCTGGTTCCGCTGGAGATAGGCAAAGAATCAATCCGCGCACCATACAGCATCGGCTTGCCACCGGTTGAAGACGAAGCTGTCCTAAACCCCGCTCTGCAGGCTAAACTAAAAAACGACTTCAGGATTGATTTGCCGCCGCTGCCTGAGGAGTGGGATGAAGCTAAACTTGCCGATTACTACACGCAAGTCGAGGCTGCTGTTGCTGAGTTGAAGTGGAAAACCGAGGCATCAACGAACCTTGGCTTGTTCAGCTTCCAGAAACTGGTCATCTACAAGGACCTTGAAGCTAACGCGCAAATAGTTACACAAAACCCAATCGTCCGGGCTATTGCCGGATTAAAAGAAGATAACCTCATTGTTTCTGGGCTTCCAGACGAGAAAGACGTTGACAAGATTGAGCAACCCGCTAAAACCTATCAGGTACTCGACGCTGACAGCAGCCAACGCGTCTCAATCGAGTACGCCCTGCGCGGCCAGAGCTTCGTGATGAAGGGTCCGCCGGGAACAGGAAAAAGCCAAACAATCGCCAACATGGTCGCAGAATGCATAGCCAACGGTAAATCCGTGCTGTTTGTCAGTGACAAGATGGCTGCGCTCGAAGTTGTTTACAAACGCCTCAGCGAAGTGGGTTTAGCTCACTTCTGCTTAGAGTTGCACAGCAGTAAAGCTAACAAGCAGCAAGTCGTCGCCGAGTTGAAGCGCAGTTTAGACGAGAACCTTGTACCCCGCAAACTGCCATCCGCCCACGAATTCGACCGGTTAACCGAGTATCGTGATTCACTTAACGGTTACGTGGCTGCACTGCATGGCAAACGCCAGTATCTGCAGAGAAGCGCATACGAAGTCCTAAGTATCATATCCAGCCTTGAACGTGTACCCTTCGTACCCGTCGGCTTACCCGAAGTAGGCACCCTGACACCGCAGAAGATGCGTGAACTCGAAGAGCTCGTAAGCCAACTTAGCAAAGTCTGGGCAGTTGTTGAAGAGCAGGATTTCCCGTGGGTGGGTTACCGCGCTGACAAGTACAACCTTGAAATCCGCAGCGAACTACTCACAACCCTTGAGGCAATCAACCAGTCACTACACGATTTAGAGCTGGAAACTGAGGCTTTCTCCGCCAAACTCGGCGTTTTCCCACCGGAATCCTATGCCCGCATCCAGTGGCTACTTGACGTCAGCAAACTACTGCTTGAAAGCCCCAAGCCGGAGCAGGCATGGATGACTGACCAAACATTAGATAAACTGCTGGCTGAAGCGAAAGCTTACCTAGAAACCATGAACTGGATAAAGCAAACCCGCACAGAACTACTACAACGATACAGCCCCGCAGTTTTCGATCTGCCTTTGTCGCGCTCAGGGGAGCTGCAGCAAGCAATAACAACCTTGGGCAAAATCTCCGCCATTCCAGATATAGCAGGCGGCGAATTCCTCGCAAAACGCGAAAAATTCCTTACATTCGTTAAAAATACACAGTTAACTACGAAAAAATGGCAGGACCTCTCCCGGCAGCTTACGCCGCTGCTTGGTTTAGACACCGGCGACCTAACAATCACGCAACTCAAGCAACTCGCACGTATGGCGCTTTTGTGCTTCGCCGAGGACAAGCCAGAGCCGCAATGGTTTGACGCAAAATACCTTGAGGAGGTACAGGAAACCATCACAGATGCCCGCCAAATCTACCAGGAATACGGACTGCTGAAAAGTAGGCTAGACCAGACCTACACGGACGAACTCTACAGCCTCGACTTAGACACATTAATCGCGAACTACAGTGGTCCCTACCAGAACGGCATCAAGCTATTCAATAGCGACTACCGCAACGACCAGAAACGCATCGCCAAAGTCACCAACGACGGCAAAGTACCCAAAGAAGTACTCCAAGACCTCATCGACGCCAGAAAAGTCCTAAAACTAAAAAAGAAAATCGACTCCTCAGCGGAAACTGTCCAGAATCTACTCGGCCACTACTACCACAAAAGCCGCACAGACTTCAACGGCGCAGAAAAGGCCGCGGCGATCGCCGAGGAAATCCGCAAGTTATCTTGGGCGACAAGCGTACCGGAACCACTTATTAAACTGCTAACGGCATCAGCTGCTCCTTCACCTATGATTAAGAATCTGGGTCAGGAACTCCGTGACGGCGTGGAAAAGTGGGAGAGCCAAGCGGAAGAATTCACTGCTTTGGTGCCGCAGGTTATGGTGAAATCTGAGAAGGCACTCGCTGACACAGAGCTTCTACTGGTTGAGGAGTGGGCAAACGACGTAGATCGCCTGCTAACGCCGCTGTGTAACGTAACCAAAGACACCTTAAGCGTAGCAAAAGCCGAGCCGAATAGTTACAGCCAATTAATCGGCGACCTTCAAAACGCTGAGGAAATCCGCAAGAAAGAGGCACAGATAGTGGGCGAAAAAGCTCAATTAGCAGAGAAATATGGTGTCCGCTTCCAAGAGCTCCAAACCGACTGGCAAGATATCGTGTCAGTGCTGGAGTGGGTTGTTAAGGTTCAGGCTGCCTTCGGCGATATGCCCGTGCCCGAAGCGTACGCTGAACTTGCAGCAAAAGGCCCAGATGCGGCTCCTTCAAGCACAGAGTTAGTCGCTAGACGGGACGCCTCACTTAAAGTGCTAGCGGACTTTGGCAGACGCTTTGAATCTGAGATGCGTTACCAGAACCGGAAATTAACCGACTGTGAAATCAAAGCTATCGAAGAACGCATACAATCCCTCAGGGACAGGGTTGATGACTTACAGGTCTGGATAGACTACAATGACACAAAGAACCGCTTTGCTCTGCGTGGGCTTGACCCATTCTTCGCCAAGCTGGTGGAGCTCAAGCTGCCCGCAGCGGATCTGCAGCCAACATTCTGCAAAGGCGTCTACCAAGAATGGATAAACAACCTCTACAACGAAGACCCCAAACTCGGCAGGTTCCGAAGAGAAAACCATGAACAGCTAATCGCTGACTTCAGGAAACTCGATCAGGAACTCATCGCCTTAACCTCCGGCATGGTTATAGACTCAGTGAACAGCAGAAAACCCCAAGATATCCTCATCCAAGCCGCAGACACCGAAGCAGCAGTACTCTCCAAGGAAGCCGCAAAGAAGCGGCGCCTGATGCCCATACGCACATTAATGCAGAAAATCCCCAACCTGCTCGTTAAACTTAAACCCTGCCTGCTAATGAGTCCCATCTCAGTCAGCCAGTTCCTACCGCCCGAAGCCAAATTCGACCTGGTACTCTTCGATGAGGCATCACAGCTTGTACCCGAAGACGCAATCGGCGCGATCTACCGCGGCAAAACAGTCGTAGTCGCAGGCGATAACAAGCAGCTGCCGCCCACATCGTTCTTCCAGAAGAGCCTGCTTGACGATAAAGACTGGGATGAACTCGCCGACGAAGACGTTGAAGTATTTGACAGCATCCTAGACGAATGCTTAGGCATCGGCTTACCTGTTAAAACGCTGAAGTGGCACTACAGAAGCAAACACGAAGACCTAATCGCGTTCTCTAACCAGCGCTTCTACGACGGCGCCATGATCACCTTCCCAGCGGCGAAGGCGCAAACAGATAGCTTAGGTGTAAAACTGGTCTACGTCGCCGACGGCGTATACGACAGAGGAGGCAAACGAGATAACCCCGTTGAAGCAGAGAAAGTCGCAGACTTAGTCTTTGAGCACTTCAAAAACTATCCAAAGAAGACGCTTGGTGTGGTGACGTTTAGCATCGCGCAGATGGATGCAGTGCAGGAAGCAATCGACCGCAGACTCGAAGCTCAGCCGGAATTCGACCGGTTCTTCAAAGAAGACCGCCTTGAAGGCTTCTTCATCAAGAACCTCGAAAACGTGCAGGGAGACGAACGCGACGTAATATTCTTCAGCGTCGGCTACGGCTACGACCAGAACAGGGGCATATCG
The DNA here is from genome assembly GCA_012515445.1 of Candidatus Bathyarchaeota archaeon. Lineage (GTDB taxonomy): Archaea > Thermoproteota > Bathyarchaeia > Bathyarchaeales > Bathycorpusculaceae > Bathycorpusculum. The sequence continues at coordinate 7,025 of JAAYYI010000112.1, forward strand.
ATGAATTTCGGCCCGCTAAACAAGGCAGGCGGCGAACGCAGACTAAACGTAGCAGTCACGCGCGCAAGGGAAAAAGTGGTGCTGATCACCTCGATTAAAGGCTCAGACATTGACCCTGACGCTAAAGCACTGGGGGTACAGACGCTACGGACATACCTCGACTACGCCGAGCACAGCACAAGCACATATAAAGCAAAAGATAACCAAGGCACCTTCGACTCCGCACTCGACGAAGACGTAGCTAACGAAATCAAAAAGCTGGGCTACCAAATCACTCCCGAAGTCGGATCCAGCGGCTACAAAATCGACATAGGCATACTTGACCCCGTAAACAAGGGCCACTACCTCATAGGCGTAGAATGCGACGGCACAACATATCAGTCGAGCAATAGCGCACGCGACCGCGACCGTCTCCGCGAGCAGGTACTGCGCAAACTGGGCTGGCGTATCCACCGCATATGGGCACCCGCATGGGTTGCTAGACGCGACAGCGAAATCCGCCGCTTACAAGAAGCGATTGAACAGGCGCAGAAGCAGCAGATAGAGAGCGACTCACAGAAGCCAGCAACTGCCACAGTTATCGACGTGCAGAAGAACAGCTTCGGCGGTGTCGAAAAACTCGCCGTTCCCTACAAGGTTCACCCGCTTAAAGCCACATACAACCCCTACATCAAAGTCGCCAACGGCAGAACCACAGTCGACTCAAAAACCAAAAACGAGTTCCACTACCCAGAAAACCGCGAAAACCAAACAAAAATGCTCTCAGACCTAATCACAAACGAGGGCCCAGTGCACTTCGACTACGCCGTGGAACGCTTAGTAGCAACCTGGGGCATAAAGCAGCATAACCCAAAAATTTCGCATGCAGTCAAAGAAGCACTAAACAACCTTATCCGCGAAAAGAAAGTCAACATAAAAGGCAGCTTCCTCTGGCCAGCAGGGCTAAAAGAAGTCCCTATCCGAATCCCAACACAAGGCACGCCTGAATCGAGACGTAAAGCACAGTACATTGCACCAGAAGAAGTCGAGGCAGCCATGAAGGCAGTGGCGCAGTACGCTCTTGGCATAAGCGAAGATTCACTAATTTCAGAGACAGCAAAACTGTTCGGGCTTAACCACTCAGGCGACGACGCAAAGCAGGTTTTCAGCGAAATACTCCGCCGCCTAATAAGAGAGCGTAAACTGGTTCAGAGAGACGACGGCGTAGTAGTCGTCGCCTAAACTTTATCCATCTTTTTTATTAAAACCGGCAGATCAATCAGCGATGTTATGATATAGTTGGCTCCATGAGCCTGCAACTGCTTCTGTGTAGCTAAGCCTGTGGGTATACCGACTGCTACTGCTTTAAGGTCTTTTGCACTTTGCATGTCCGCTATGCTGTCGCCTACTATAACCGTGGTAGCGGGCTTTGCGCCCAGTGCTTTTAGCGTCAGCTCAAACTGCTCCGTATCGGGCTTAACATTCTTGACCTTATCGCGGGAGACAACAACTTGGAAGTACTCCGATATTTTGAAGCGCTGAAGGATATAGTTGACGGCGGTTTCGCTGCTGGTTGTACATAAACCGATTTTTAGCTTCATTTTCTTTAATTCTTTGAGTGCCTCGACGGCGCCGGGTTGCAGGCTGGTGAGCGCGGCGGCTTCCATCTCATGTTTCTCTGCAATCGATAGGCATTGAGCTCGGATTTCCTTAAATACCTGCGACGGCTTGCTGTTTCTGAAGAAGATTTCTGCCTCTTGCAACATCTCAAATACGCTTTCGTTAACCTTTAGCAGCGATGCGGGGACACCTGCTCTTAGGAGGTATTCTCTTACTTCGCCGCGTAGCGCTTTGTAGTCAAGGTTGAATGATGTTATTGTTCCGTCTAAATCGAATATGACTGCTTCAGTGGCCATCAGAATTCACCTATTGGCTGATACTTTGGGGGTTTACACTCCCTGAATGCAAGATATACTTTGTGGTTAAACCTTGAGCGGAATCTATTAACTTACGATTCAATTATGCCTGTTTAAATGTTAATGCCGTTTTTGCGACTAGTATTTTGCTAGTTTATGATGTGAAAGATAGTGAGGTCCTAATTAGTGCATGCTACATTGGCGCCGTCCTTTTTCATACTTCGCATTCAAATTATTTATTTAATGCATGCTATTTACTTATTTGAATAGTTGTTTGTAGCTTACTTTTGAATGATTACCTTTAGCGCTTTTTCCTGTGGGTTAGCAGCCGTTTGCAGTGCAGCTTCAAAGTCCTCTAGCTTAAAACGGTGAGTAATTAACCCTTTGACATCAACTAGATGGCGCTCTATCAGCTCCACGGCGGCGGGGTACTCGACCGGCGAAATGTACATGGTTAAAAACTGGGCTTCGTCTGCGTCTTCGAGGTTGAGGTAGCCTTTAGATTCTCCGATTAACGCTACTTTCCCCGCTTTGCGCACCAGAAACGGCGTCTGCTCAACTGTTTGCTTGGTTCCGGCGGCTTCGATGACGTGGTCAGAGCCGATTTTAGTGATTTCACGGACGGCTTTAGCAACGTCTACTTTAGTTGCATCTATAGCTGCGTCTGCCCCGTACTTCTGCGCCCTCTCCAGTCGGTCGATATCTATGTCCACTGCTATTACGCGACAGCCCTTCATCAAAGCCACCTGCGTCATCAATAACCCAATTGCGCCCTGCCCGACTACCGTAACCCAGTCGCCCAGATTCGGTTGCAGATGGTTAAGCACCCTGAGCGCCAACGCAACGGGCTCCACCACCGCTGCTTCCTCATCGCTGATGCTATCGGATATAGGGATTAATGCTCTTGGCGGCATGGTTTTAGATTCGGCGAAGAAGCCGTCGCGTGTTAAGCCATAGAATTTGCCGCGCAGGCAGTAAGTGGGCAATCCACGCAGGCAGAAGAAGCAGTGGCCGCAGTTAACAATCGGCACCATAACTACGCGTTCGCCAGTGTCGTCTCTTACTCCACATGCGTCATGGCCGATGATTCTGCCCCGCTTCATCCATCGCCAGTCACCGCGGTAGAAGTGCATGTCAGTTCCGCATAGGCTGCCTGCCTTGAAGTTGACGAGTACTCTGCCGGCTTTAACCTCTGGTTCCAGGACTTCTTCGAGTTTAATATTGTATGGTCCATGGTAGACTGCCGCTTTCAAAAAACATACCTCAATTGCTAGGCTGTATTGCGCGGATTTATGTTTACTGTTTTTATCCCACCGCACTGTATATGCAGTCAATGGGTGATTTGATTGAACTTGGATGAGTACAGTAAAGAGCAGCTTTGGAAGATGCTTGTTGACGCGGTTCATGGCTCTTTTATGTATGCAAGTCACAAAGCCTACGTCAGAGACTCGATTTTACCCAGCCAACCCGAGGTTTCCGCGCTTGAACTTGCAGAGCGGCTCAGTATACCGATTGCTGAAGGCATTGTTATCCTTGAAGAGTTGGCGGAAGCCAAAAAAGCCCAAGCGGCACAGCCTAAATAGCAACTGCCAACTTGTGCCAAGCCCACAACCAACCTGCAACCTAAACCAGACGCTGAACCAGGAACAGCTGTTTCTGCAACTAGTTATAGAAGATGAAGTAGCAGGGCTGAGTTCTCTTCTTCTAATTCGAAAATAAAAAACTGAAACTACTATTTACTTTTAACTAAAAGTAAAATTAAGAAAAGGAAAGGTTGTTTATTCGACCACGTAGCGGTAAGTTACGTGTTCGCCTGCAGTCGTGCTTTTCCTTGTGATTCTAAGCACGTCGCCAGGTTGTGCGCCGATGACTTTGACTGCTGGATCGCCAGATTTGATCTGTGGCATCTGGAACGGTTTAACCTTGAATTGATCAAGCAACGCAGCCTTTTCTTTTTCAGTTAGGATTTCGTGGTATGGCACAAGTGCATGCTCAAATATGTCAAAGACCGGGAACGATTTTGGCAGGAGTTCAACGTTCTTCTTCTTTGCGCCGAGCTTTACCGCGTGGGTGTATCGTCCTTCGGTTACGACGATTGCTCGTTCAAGGCTTTTTTCCTTCATCACCTTGTAGAGGGTGTTCATGGCTGCGATACCGACTGTTGCTTCGCCAAGGATACACCAGACGATGGCTCTCTCTTTATCCTGTGGAATATCGATGATGTAGGCAATTGTGCCTTCGTACGGTTGCTTCTCAATTAGTTTATATTTTCTTAGTTTAATGAGGACTTCAGCTTTCCGTTCCTCGATTGTTAATTGTTTAGTAGTACTCAAACCACAAACCCTCAAATAGGAATACTCGCATGTAAAAGAGTTATTTACCCTTAAACTTTTCTCTTTACAATAAGAGTGAAGATAGAGAAAATTTGGTTTTCGCTTGTTTAAGCGAAATTTAGCTGTGTTGTCTATTCAAAAAAGCATGCTTAGAGGTCGTCGTCGCGGTGTCGGTGTGTATCGTCCCTTAAGCTGCGTTTCAGCTCCCCGATCTTCTCCTGTGCTTTGCCCTCGGTTTTCTCTATTCTGCCCTCTGCCTGCCAACGCTTGTTATCCGTTAAAACGCCCGCTGCTTCCTTAATTTTACCCTTGACTTGTTTGCCTGATCCTCTAGCTTCATCCTCATCATGCCTGTGACTCATACAAAAAACCCACAAAAACTATGCTGCAGCCGATATAGAAGCGTAATGGCAGAGAAGCGGATTACACTTTAAGCTTTGACTAGCTTATACCCGATACCGCTGCCCATACCATACTTGTAGGCTAAATTAATCAGCATGTTACCCATAGCTTCCAGAAAGCGTGCATTCTTAAGGGGACCACAATCTACCGGGTCAAAGCCCATGTCACGCGTTAACTGTGCCACCGTCTGCTTAGCGCCCGCGTCGTCGCCTGCAAAGAACGCCGTCAACTGCTGGCCATCAACTTTAGCGGTGCTCTGGTTGGGTGCAAACACCGTGTTAAACGCTTTCACCACATGAGCTTTAGACAGTTGCTTCTGCGTTTCCTCTGCAGTGGAAGTAGTGCAGCTTATACCCAGCTCCATATTCTTATCCATAGCGTTCATAACGTCAATCACTGTTTTGCCGTCAGCGTACGCTTTGATGTTCCCTCTAGCGTCATCTGCCGCATCATGAGGAACCGCTAATATAATGACTTCACCCCACTTGGCGGCGTCTACAACCGATTCGTTGGGGTCTCTGTGACCGAACCTTGTCTCATGTCCGCCTCGACTTAAGCCATTTTGCAGTGCAGTGCCCACGTTTCCTTTTCCGATTATTGCAATTTTCACAAAAAGTCGCCTCATCTACTGGTGGACTATGGTGCTTTTTAGTGGTTGTGACTGCATTGTAGCTACAACAAGGGCTTCTATGAGAAACAGAGGGGTCGAAAATTAGCAAAAGTTTGCCTTTAAATAAGGGCGGGGGAGGTACCGCTGAGGCAGGTAGGTCAAAGGTAGGCATCAGTCACGTATCTGCGCATCATGCGGTGACTGTTAAAGTAATACGCGACTTTACCAATCGAGTTCTTCATAAGCCAAACCCACTCGTCCCGCCGGTCATAGTACATGGGCATAATGACGTATTCGAGTTTATTGTAGAGGTCCTCAAGCTCTTTTCTGAGACACGCTTCATCGCTTAGGTTCTCGCTGGGATGCGGCCCAATCGACCATCCGGTTAGATTCTCTATCCAACCCTCAATCCACCAGCCGTCCAATACACTGAAGTTCATGACGCCATTATGCGCTGCCTTCATACCGCTGGTACCTGACGCCTCCATCGGCCTCATGGGCGTATTCAGCCAAACATCAACTCCGCCGACCATCTTCCCGGCGATGTCCATATCATAATTTTCAAGATAAACAACTTCGATGTCGCCTTTAAGCTGGCGGCCATAACTGTAGATCTGCTCGATTAACCTCTTGCCGCCCTCATCACGAGGATGAGCTTTGCCAGCGTAGATAACCTGCAGTTTTGCACCGTGACCGATAGAGCGTAGGCGCTCCAAGTTCGAGAAGAGAAGCGTAGCACGTTTGTACTCTGTTGCACGCCGCGCGAAACCTAACGTGAAAACTTCAGGGTTAAGATGAGAGCCGGTGGCTTGGTTAGCGTAGTCGATTAAGAGCTGCTTTTGCTCTTTATGCGCCTGCCAGACTTCGCCGTCAGGAATCAAGTCAGCCCGCGCCAGCAGTTCAGGCTCGATAGCCCAACCCGGCAGGTACTTATCGAAGATTCTTCGGAACGATGGACCTGTCCATGTGTATGAGTGGACACCGTTAGTGACTGCATGGATTTCATATCCACTGAACATTTTACTGGAGATTTCTTGATGGCGCTTAGCCACGCCGTTCACATATGCACTGAGGTTGAGTGCTAAACGCGTCATATTCAGCTTATCGTGTCCAGCGTATTTTTTAAGCAACTCTAAATCGACGGTTTCAAGCACAGAACGCACTAAGTCGTAGCTGAATTTATCGTGCCCCGCCTCTACTGGGGTGTGAGTAGTGAAGACGCAGAGTTCCTTGACTCTCTCTTCATCCATATCATACTTACGCAGAAGCTCAACTGCAAGAAAACTCGAGTGACCCTCATTCGTATGGTACTTTCGTACGCTGAAACCCAACGCGTCAAGCATGCGTACGCCGCCAAAGCCCAAGATCGCTTCCTGCTTTAAGCGGTAACGTTCATCTCCGCCATAGAGGTAGAACGAGACTTCACGGTCCTGCTGCGCGTTCGGTTCAAAATCCGTATCCAAGAAAAGAACTGGGACGACTCCGCCGGTGACGCTCTGGTACTTATACAGCCAAGCTTTAACCTTCACAGTGTGCCCCTCAATCTGCACGTTAACTTCGTTTGGCAGGAGAGTCATCATTTTCTCGGGCACCCAAAGGTTCTGGAGTTCAGTCTGGCGGCCGTTCGCATCAAGTTTCTGCTTGAAGTAGTTTCTTTTACTGATTAACGTGACTGCGACGAGAGGTAGCTTAAGGTCAGCGCTGGATCGGATAGCATCGCCCGCTAAGGTGCCTAAACCGCCTGCGTATGTTGGAATTGCGCTGGTTAAACCTACTTCCATCGAGAAATAAGCGATTTTATGTCCTTTGAGTAAACCCTTAAGCTCATCCAATGCATGTTCCCCTCCCTTGGCTAACAATTTAGCCGCAACACTCAGCATTAGAGCTAAGCATTGATTGTTATCTTGCAGTGGGCTGGGTTTAATATCTACCTTTCCGTCTCAGCAGCGGCATTGTTGCCCGACAAAAAACAGGTAAATAAGGCTAGCAAGAGAGCGCTTGAGGCTAAGTTGGTGATGGCCGAATACCCAATGTAACATCGACTTGCGTCTCAGTGCTGCCTCTCATGACTGTCACCGTTATAGTGTTTCCTGGAAGTGTATGCTGCTCAAGGTAGCTTGCAAGGTCATCGTTGTGTCTGATTGTTTGACCGTTAAGTGCAATTATGATATCGTTTACCTGCAGCTTGCCTGCGCTTGGCCCTGTACTGTTAACGAGGGCTAATTTCCAGCCATACGTTACGCTGTCACCGCTTTCCTGGGCCAAACTGTAACTCATATCAGTGCCTGATACCCCCAGATACGAGTGCCCTCGATAGGCTCCAGTTTTGACAAGCGAATCGATCTCTCTTAGAATAGTGCTTGAGGGTATAGCGAATCCTAAACCCTGCGAGTCACTCACGATCGCGGTGGTTATGCCCACAACGTTACCCAACGAGTTAAGCAGTAACCCGCCGGAGTTACCGGGGTTTATAGCTGTATTGGTCTGGATGACGTTCGCAATCGCGTACCTGTCTGTTGCATCCTCTGTTATGCTTCTGCCCACTGCGCTGACGACGCCCGTGGTCATTGAACCGACTAATCCATAGGGGTTGCCGATGGCGATAACTTCCTCGCCGACGGTTAAAGCGGAGGATTCCACAATAGTTACTGGCTTAAATTCCGAGGCAGGCGCATCTGGCACTGTTACAACAGCTAAATCCGCATATGGATCCTGACCAACAATGTTGGCTGCATAGCCTCTGCCGTTTGAGAACGTCACTGCCAAACTTGTGGTGTCTTCTACAACGTGATGGTTAGTTAATATGAGGTTCATTCCCTGATACTGGTAGGCGAACCCTGAACCCTGCACTGAGCCATCGTTTGTCGTGCCCGTAATTAAGACTACAGAGTCACGTACGTTATTGTAGAGCTGCGCAAGCGAGGTGCCGTTCTGTAGAATAGTGATGTTCTGGTAGGTGGCGTTCTGCGTTCCTTCAAGGACAGAAACCTTGGTTTTAAGCTCTGAAACCTGAGTGCTTAAACCCGAAATCTGGCGGTAATTGAGGTAGAACATTAACAGTCCGCCCATGAGGAGCCCCGCTAAAAGAACTAGGATTAGGATGCTGCCTGAAGTCTTCCTTGCAGAGTCAGAGGTATACATATGTTAAGCCTGAAAAAAGATAAAGATTAAAGGAAAAAAACCTTTTCCCAAAAGTATTACTATGATCTACGATCGATAATATCTAACGCTTCAGGACCAGTTCCAATTAAAGTCACTGGCACGCCAGTGCGTTTCTCGACTTCTTTAATGAAATCTTTTGCCTCCGCCGTAAGGTCATCAAACTTCCGTGCACCTGTGACGCTTGGGAACAACACGTCAAGTTTGGTCATAGCGGCCTGTGTGGCTCCGTTGATCTTAGCGGTCTTCTTAGCTAAATCAAAATCAAAGGGCGCTGCACGTCTATCTCGTCCCGTACCTGCGGCGACCTCGAACCAGTTACGTTTCTGTGCTTCCTCTTTACTGATTTCACCCGGTAATGGCCCAGCGCCAACGCGTGTGATAAACGATTTATAGACTATGATTACGTCGTCAACTCTTGTGGGGCCAACGCCTGCTTCTGAAGCAATGGCGGATGCGCCTGTATCGCGGCCAGTGACGTATGGGTAGCCGCCGCTTAAGAATAGCGAGAGCATGAAGCCCTGTGTGCCTTCTAGGATAACGCTTTTGCCCTCGTCTAAGCCGTCGTTGACTTCCTGTATACCGTCACAGAGGAACGGTTTTAGTTCAGGCATGTCTTTAACGAGTTTAGCGGTGCGTCTGACGCGTTCTTCAAGTGAGGGACCGACTCCCCAACCTGTAGTGCCTATGCCCTTGTTTACTGCTGAAGCCTTGTCCTGTTCGCTGTGCTTCTGCTCGATGATTGAAGCGTTCTGATCAATGCCCACCCGTTTAGGGTCAACCTGTGTCAACTCTATTTCCTTCTGAAATTGGCCGATGTGAACGTTGGCGCCTGCAGATATGAGTAGCCGCGTCTTCGGATTGATGAACGCCGCTGGCACCATATGAAGAGCGTATTTTTTGCCTTCATACCACACTGTGTGGGCTGCATTCACTGAGCCTGTTCTAACGCAAAAATCAACGTTATCTTTGAGTGCTAGATAAGAAATTATTTTTCCTTTGCCTTCGTCTCCCCAGAAGGCGCCGACGATTACTGAACATGGCATGGCTATTACCTTCTACAAGTCATCTTAGGGCTTATTTAAAGTTGTAGATTAAACTTCTTGTCTCTTTGATGTCTTGTCATCACTTACCAGCGCGGCAAGCTGATAAGTCACATATGCGGAAAAGCTACGTATGCCCCGTTTAATTGCATATTCATCCTTGACTTTCATCCATTCTTTGAAAAAATAGTCATAAACTTCAGTCTTTACAGTAATCGTTTTATAGCCTTTCTTTGGCGTGTCAAGTTCCCTCTGAGAATAGTTAGCGCTTACTCATTTATTTAAGGTTTAACAAGACTTAGGTACTTTACCGGATAATCGGTTTTTTCCGTTAATTATATATTGCAAGATATTACCGTACTGTACGGAGAAGGAACCTCGCTGGAAAGAGTACGCCCAAAAAGGCGCCATCCGCCCAGTAGTAGCAAACAAGTAAATACACCATACAGCAATTTGCTTGAGAAGGAACACGACCAAGGAGGGGTAAGGGGCTATTGCCAACAAGACTAATCCAAAGTAATGACCGTGTCGCTGAAGTCCAATACATTTGTGATGTCTGCTCCAAATTAATACAGACCAGACTAATTTCAAAAGCGGAAGCAGATTTACAGCAAAACCAACGGTTCATTTGCTGTCAATGCAAAAAAGCGGCAAAAACCTAAACTCGCCTGTCAGCTGCTTCGCAATCAATAATTTCTAGAAGCTTAACCACACGTTTACCCTTAACCGCTTTCTCTTGATCCGAAATAGAGCCACGTGACTCACATATAGTATCTAGAACTATGCCAACCTCCTCGTCGACGATGACGGGGTAAACCCTGCAGCCTGAAGGCCGATATAGGTACTCGCTGCACCTGCGATTTGTCAGGTCATAAAATACGCAGTAACCATCACGGTTCTTTAGCGTAGCGTAACCCTGCTTATCGTAGCGCACAAACTGCTTCTGGCTGTAGCCTCGTGCTTCTAGGCGTTTGATGTCTTTTTTTGACAGCAGCATTTCCGTTTCTGTGCAGCATACGCCGCAGTGTGTGCAATCCATAAACGCAGAATCATGTTGGCTGTATTTCTATTTTTACTTCCACAACCCGGTTTTATGCGGTTATCCTCATAATATTTGAATTCAGCATTTCAGCGTAGGCCACACTTTTGAGCGGTATCCTTGTTGCTTTTCGGTTTCTCATGGTGTACTCGATCTGGTTGTTGTTTTTTCCAGCGCATTTCTTAAGCTTGGTCAATTGAACGTTCACTATTACAGCGCCGTCTTTAAGGTGAAGGTTAACGTTTCTACCGATGTATGATTTGGCGCTGTTTGCACTGAAGCTCTCCATTTACCATTCCTCTTCAGCTATTTTGTTCCAGCATTGCTGGCATATCGGAAGGTTTTGGCCTCTGACCTGTATGTAGAGTTTGATATCTTCGCTTTTACAGGTGCCGTTTGTGGGGTTTCTACAATGTTCCATTTTAATCATCGAAGATGCGTTACTGTGTTTTTTGCTTTTAAGGCGGATGCAGAATCGACATTGCAGTGTGGGGGAGGGGTGACTGAAAGTAATGCTTAAGAATCTGCAAAGTTTACTAGATAGCGGTGTTTTTTCAATTGGACCCGATAATCTTGGTTACAGCGGTAAGTCTCATAGTCCAGATAGTTGTTTTCCTATTACTTGTTCTCGGCTACTTCTACAAGCGTAAACTTAAGTTTTACATGCATGGCGCTGTTATGGCTGTTGCTGTTGCGCTGCATCTAATAACGGTTTTCGCCGTTATGGTGCCATCTTTTGTTTTAGGCGTTATACCCTACTATGTTATTCCTGAGCCCTTAATGGTGATTTCACTGGCGAGTGTTATCCATGGCGTTCTGGGTATCGTTGCTATAGTGCTGGGGGTTTATTTGGTGGCGGCTTGGGCTTTTCGCAGAAATGTTAACGGCTGTTTTAAGCGGAAAAATGTTATGCGCTTGACTATATCTGTCTGGTTTGCTTCGCTAATCCTCGGTTTTCTACTGTATATAACATTCTATGGAACGACGCTGTTTGGCTAGATTTCGATAATTTCCGGCTCGATACTTTCTTTACTTATCCTCAGTATACCCACCGTCGTTTTACCCAGCGGCGATGCGGGTACGGTTGCGCTACCCGGGTTAATATAGAGCGTTTGACCTTCCCATTTAATGTCGGCGGCATGCGTATGTCCATAGACGAAAACGTCAAATCCGTTTTCCCTCACTAACTCGCGGATTTTGTTAAAGCCAAATGCGATGTCAGGGTCATGCATTACACCGATTTTCCAGTTAAACACCCTTAAAGAATTCAATTTAGGGAGCGCGTTGCCGACGTCTATGCCGTCCATGTTGCCTTGAACAGCTAAAACGGGTGCGATCTGTTCTAAGTCGTCTATTACTGATAACTCAACTATGTCGCCTGCGTGGATGATGTAATCGACGCCTTGGAAGGCTTCATGGACTTTTTTTGGGGTTTGATGCGCTCTTTTAGGTACATGAGTGTCGGAGATTAACCCCACGGTTTTTGTTGGTTTAAGGTTTGGCAATTCTTTTGATACTAAAGAGGTTCCACTAAACATGCTATGTGTGCCTCAAGCAGGCGATTGACTGATAGACACATGTGAGTTTAGTAATAAAAAAGCGGCGGTTTAAAAAAAGCTGACTTGCTTAAGTCATAAACCGTTTAACCGTTTCGTACAGTACGCTTGTGCCGAAAACTAGGTTCTCGATGGTTATTCGTTCATCGATGCCGTGCATACGCTTCTCTAGTAGATCGATGGGTTCGTCGGGGCGCATTGGGTGGAAGCCGTAGGCTATGCTGCCGGTTTCTCTGAAGAAGTGTGAGTCTGTTCCGCCGGTAGTCATAGTTGGTGTGATGCCGCAGTTGGGTTCTAGTTCGCGGAGTACGCTTGTTATAGCGCTGTAGAGCGGCGTGTGGGTGGTGGATTCGTTGCCGTCGTGCTTCTGGATGATTTCAAAGCTTAACTTATCGAAGCCGATGTCTTGGAGTAAGCCTTTGATTGTGTCGAGGGTTTCTTCTACGCTTTGCCCCGGTAGTACTCGGCAATCGAAAACTGCTTCTGCTTCTGATGGAATGATGTTCTCTTTGACTCCGCCGCTGATTATTGTTGGGGTGATGGTGGTTTTTGTTCTTGGACGTATTTCCTCGGCTAAGGCTTTATCTTTCTTTGCGATTTCATCGATTATCTGCTCGCTTTGAGTGGGGTTATTTAGCAGCTTTGTGAAGTCTTCTTTTAAGTCTGGGTTGATTAGGGATATTTCGGCTAGGTACTCTTTAAGGGTTGGTACATAGGTGATTTCAGGTTTGTAACTGTCAAGTTTAGCGATGACTTTGTTTATGCGTAGGATAGCGTTATCGGCGGTGTTTGGCATTGAGCCATGTCCAGGAGTGCCTTTAGCTTTCACTTTAAACCACAAGATGCCCTTCTCTGCGGTTTGGACTGGGTACACGTTGACGCCGTTTTGTGGTATGGCTAAGCCGCCACCCTCGTTAATTACGTAGGGGCACCAGACTTTGTCTTTATGGGTACGCAGTAGCCACTCTGCGCCTTTTTCACCGCCGCGTTCCTCATCAGCGGTAGCCGCCAAAACTATATCGCCTTTTATTGGGATCTTATTTTGTTTAAGCAGTTTTAATGTGAATATTTCGATGGCGACCATGCCTTTCATGTCGTACGCGCCCCGTCCGTAGACGTAGCCGTCTTTTACGAGTCCGTCGAATGGGGGCACAGACCATTCCTTGGCGTTTGCGGCGACCACGTCAAGGTGGCCCAGTAGAAGCAGGCTGGGTTTTTCTCCTGTGCCTTTTAAGCGTGTAATTAGGCTACCTCTTTGGGGTTCTGACTCTAGGATTTCTGATTGGAAGCCGTCTCTCGCCAGAAAATCTTGTATGTATTTGGCTGCATTGATTTCGTTGCCGGGCGGGTTAGTTGTGTTTATGCGGATTAGTTCAGACAGGAATGATGTTATTTCTGATTCAATATTATTAAAATTTTGAATAGTCAATATTTTTGTGCTCCGCATTCTTTTATTAGTTTGTATTCTCTTAAGAGTATCTGTTGCTGTTAACTGTGGTAAGTGGATGGATTTTTTGTTTATTCAACATGTAGGTTTATATATTATGGCAAAAATTGCTATTGGTTAAAAAAATATTCATGAGTTGAATACTATGAAAGAACTAAAACCAATCGATTACAAGATTCTGTTCGAGCTCATGAAGGACTCACACAGAAGCGATCGTCAACTAGCAAAAGCCTTAGGTGTATCTCAGCCGACCGTCACCCGAAGACGTGCCATGCTTGAGGAAAACTTTATCGAAGGATACACTGTTATTCCCAAATTTGGACAAATCGGATTTGAGATTGCAGCTTTAACATTTTTGAAGAGCAAAGTAAAGACCAAGACCGGCGACGAGAGAACTCAGGCATTACAGAAGATGAAAGAATGGTACATGAAGCAAACCAACGTTATCATGGTCATGGACGGCCGCGGTATGGGTTGGGATGCAGTATGCATTTCATTACATGAGAACTTTGCAAACTTCGCTGACTTCATACGTGCACATGACTCAGAATTATCTGACTGGGTTATCGAAAGCCAGACTTTCAACGCTGACCTTAAAGGCGGCATAATGATCAAGCCGTTCCACCTCAAGTACCTCGCATCTTCTCTGAAGCAACAATAAGCTTGCTTCCCCCCAACAATTATTTCTTTTTTATATCTAACGCGCACGACACTTTTTAGCGATTTCTGGTTTTTCTCTTTGACGCTCTCTGATTTGTCTAGTTACGGCTTAGCGCAGTGGAGTTTTTTTAAGTAAGCGTTTCTTGGGTAACTTGGGCTTTTTTACCCTGATAGCGTCTGCAGTCAAATAGCCACCAAAGAATAATTCATACCTATAATTTTTAGATTTGAGGGAAAAGGAATAAGTTGTTGGCTAAAAAAAAGCGGTTTTTACTTTTTCCAGTTGCTGCCAGAAGCCCACTTATAGAAGCTTGTCGGCGTGATCTTGATGATCGGGAGGTCGCCTTCTTTCCATCCGCCATCTTCTGTCTGGTACTCTGGGTACTTCTCTTTTAGCAGTTCATGTGCATAGCGGTATTCTTCGCCATCCCACATAAGTTCGGCTTCGCCTTGGATGCGTATGCCTTTGATGTTTGACCAGTTGTTCTTGTCGTAGTCGTCAATGACAAGTGAAACCTGCGGGTTTGCTTCGATGTGCTCCAGTTTTGGTGTGTCTGGGTCAGAGGCAAAATAGAAGTATACGCCGTCGAAGACAGGCCAGATTGGTCGTACTACTGGTTCGCAGTCCTCAGTTGCTGTTGCTAAGCGTCCTACTGGCAATTCAGAGATGAATGTTTTATCGGATTTTGATAGTTTTATTCCCATTTAACCACCAATGTGGGTTTAGAGTACCTGACTGAATAGTTTATGGGTCTTCCTTTTAAAAGTTAATGTTTTGATGATGTAGTGGAAATCTCTATGTTGTGTTGTTCCAGTAGTATACATTGGAGTACCGACTATTTGCTTGGGCGGCAGAGTCTTCATAAATGATGTCTAGTTTGCCGTCTTTGCTGTCCAAATGGTTCTGTATAGCGTTCCAGATTTGCGCGGCTTTGTCATCGGGTTGCCATAAACCCCAAATCGTGTCGTTTACACTTCGCATACCCCAACCGTAATCCGCCGGCAGAACCAGCGCGGTCTGCATTTTTATGTTGTTTGTAATGTCGGGGTTTCGGATTATTTCCTTCCAAAAGCGCTCAATAGCCAAGTAATGCTCGTCCTGCAACAGCCCAGCGCCGTTGTCAGGGGAATAGTTGAATACAGCCGCATATTCTGCGCCGCTTTGGTAGCTCAGTCTTAGGTTTTCAAACATTTCGTCTCCGCTCATCAGCGATGAGGGGTCTGTGCCGTTTTTCCAAGTTAGAATAGTGCCCCATGGCTTATCATGCATGGAGGCGGCGCCTCGTACTAAAGCGATTTCCTGTTTAGGATTTTCATTTGGGCCAAGCTGGGCGAGTACTGTATCATAGCCGGCTTCGTAGTCAAACCAATATAGCGCATAGTCCGAGGTGAAAACCTTGCAGGTTGATTGGTTCTTTACGAAGTCAACCCATTTCTGCATGCCATCCGTGTATACTTTGGAGGCGTCGCTGTAGGTTTGGATTGGTCTGCTGTCCCAGAGTTGCTGGTAGGGCGTAAACTGGGTTATGTCGCCTTGGTCGGTCACGTAGATGCCGTTTTCGTCCTGTACGCTTCCGTCTGGATGGTAAAACAGCAGTGCCGTGCTGTAGACGGCAGCTGCGGCTGAATTGAAGGTCCGGTTCTCTATGCTGTACTGGATTGTCCCGTTAAGCTGGTAGGTGGTTTTTGTATCGAAATATTTGGAGGTGTTATTCTGATGGAGTGATTCGGTGGTTTCGGTGCTTATTACGCCTGTTTTCTGAAAATAAGTCTCTTTGTACTGGCTGGCGGAGTTATCACTGGCGCTGATGCTTGTGTCAATGCTTTTGTCAATTTGTTTTATTCCCCCGTCTTCGTATTTTGTAATGTTTCCTAACTCCAAGCGTAAATCAAGCATTTTTCCGCCTGGTTCATCATTGTAGTAGAGCCCCAAGAAGTGGCTGCCCCACCGCGACTCCGCGGTGCATAGGAAGCTGGTAACGGTGTTTTCCTGAGCGTGGTAGGCGCCGAAGTAAACAATCAAATCTAAGCCTTCGTTTACGGCGTAGTCGCAGACTTGAATTAACTCGTCGATGTGTGTCTGTAGATAATATGACTGTACAATGAAGAGATTCGTGTAATTTTTTACTTTATCCACCAACTGGCATGCTTCGTTTACTGATGAACCACAGTATGTTACTCCGAGGTAGAAGGGCTTCTTTGATGCATCTTCTTTTTCTGGCTGCAGACTGTTACTGATAACCGAAGCGAAAACCGAAACGGCAACAACAAGCAACAGGACCGCTGCCAAGGCATAGACGTTATCTCTCTTCAAGTCACATATCGCCAAAGAGGTTCTGGCGGGTAATTGATAAATCCCTTGAGGTACAATCCCTTACCATTCAGCTGCTCTACTTTTGGCAGGCTGGGCAGAGGTAGACTTGTCCGCCGCCGAAGCTGATCTTTGCGATTCCTTGGCCGCATCTTTTGCAGGGTTGATCTTTCATGTTTGGCCCCATAGCAGCCACATACGTACCTTGGTTACCGTAGAAGTCTACAAACTGCTCTTTACCACCTGACTTAATTCGGTCCTCAACAACGTTTTTGACTGCTTCATAGAGGGCTTTCAGTTCAGCCTCGTTGAGTTCCCCTGTTTTATGCTTGGGGTGCAGGGCTGCTCTGTAGATTATATCTTGGAACGCAGCGTTGCCTAGGCCCACCACGGCTGCTTCCTTGCCGACCAGTGCGGTTTTCAAGTTAGTGTTCTTCCTGTTGAGGTCGGTTGAGAATCGCTTAAACGTGAAATCCAGGTCCAGCGGGGAGGCGGTGGATGAGAAGTCCCTGTGGTAAAGGTAGTTGTCCTGCAGCTCTGGGTCGGTTAGTGCTTTTATTAATCCCATTCCGGTCAGCGATACTGTTAATGCGGATTCATCTGTGAATTCGAGTTTTAGCGTGTACTTTTTTGGCGGTATACTTCCCTGTGGATGGTAGAGGGTTATTCCGCCGTACTCAGGCGCCAGTAATAGGTTCATGTCGCCGTCGAATTTTACTCTAATCGTGTTGCCCCGGGATGAGGCGCCCTCGATTTTGCGTGTGTGCAGTCGGTTGAAGTCCGAGAGGTAAGTGTTAACGAAACCGAGTCGCTGATAGTTTGTGCAGTTCTGCAGTTTGCATTTGGCGGCTTCTTTTCCTTTAAGTTCACTGTTCATCTGTTTGGCTAATATGTAGGCTTCGGGGAGTTCAACACTCAAAGCTGGCACCAAAAGGTAATAGCTTCAAAGAGTACTTAGGTTTGTTGCATAAACGGGTAGCGTAACTCTAATATCCACAGGGTAAGGCTACTTTAATTATGATAAGACTCGTCCAATTGGGCAGCAACAGCGAAAGCATTATTTCGACTAAAGAGTTGCCATGCCAGGAATTAAGCAACGTGTGGATAGAGCTGGTGGATCCCTCAGAGGACGAGTTGCATGCGGTGGCAGACTGCACCCAGATACCTATAAGTTTTCTGCGGTTGCCCGAAGACAGACAGATTGATCTCCGGCTTGAGCCGGGCTATGGCGTAATCAACTTTATCGTGATGCAGGATGTAACTTCTACAAAAGATACTTACCCCGTGAATCTTGCTTTCTCTAAAGATTTTCTTATCAGCGTTGCCCCCAAAGAAGTCCAGTACATAGTGAACCTGGCTAAGGAACGTATGAGCAGAACAAAAATTGACCCGCCAGCCCATGTAGTGTACTTCATTGTCGACGAAATCGCTTCTAGCCATTTTGGGCATCTGGAAAACATTGAGACAGTAACCTCAGACATCGAGGAAGAAATCATCGAGAAACCCAACCCCCAGATTCTTAAGAAGATACTTTCGTTGAAATCCAACCTTATCAGCTTTAACAAGAACCTCTGGTATGAACGAGGCTTAGTCTTTAACCTACGTAAGTATGAGAGTGTGATGCCGAAGAAAATCCGTGACCTCTTTGATACAACTCATGAGGATTTAACTCGGCAGATAGATATCGCTGAAACCTACCGCGAAATCCTCTCAGACGCCATCAATGTGCACCTATCTGCTACATCGAATAAAATCAACGTCTCAATCAACAGCTTAACAATCGTGATATTCTATCTGACTATTATTACGACGGTGACTTCCTTTCCGAACATGGTGGCGACGTTTTTCGGAATCGGCCAATTCGGCAGCACCCACTATGCAATAATCATAGCGGCGATCCTTGCTTCTACTATTCTGCCTTTTGTTTGGCTGTGGCGCAAGAAGTGGCTAAGCGCCAGAACCGCTTTGAGGCAAATCGATGAAGAACAAACCTAAACCGCCCTAATCTATTGACGCAGCGTGGTCGTTACAGCTTTAACGGTTGCACAATTACTAATCGGCGTTATCCACATAGTTTCGGGGACGCTGCTGTTTGCCTACGAGGACTTCTCAAACCTGCCAGCAACAGCAGCATACGACATCTACACGCTCGCCTACGGTCTGCTTGTGCTGGTTTTCGCTGTTTACCTTTGGCGCGGCAGATGGGTAGGCTAGGTCGGCACAGTAGCCTTGTCAGCCTTCGTAATCGCAGCAGATTCATTAACACTGATGAATTTACCCAGCGTACCCGGAATCCCCAAAGCACCAGCCGTAGTAGAAATCATCTACAGCATAATAGTCACTGGATATCTGCTCTATAGACGGAATAAAAAGTGACTCAACGATAGCAGCTGCTGTTATGCCGTGTGATGGGCTACGATGTAATGAGCTGATAGTGCCCAAACTCATTAGTAGTTTGCCTATTTGCTCTGTTAGCAGTTCTACGCTGGAACTATAGAGGGGGTACCTGAAATCTTTGATAGGGAGGGGGAGGTCACTCTGAGACGGGTAGGTCCTATTTAGGCGCTTTATATAAGGGGAGGGAGCTAGCTGGAAAGCAACAAAGCCTCAAAAACCGCTGAAAACCCTAAAGTACCAAAAACACTCGCGTAGCCACAACCAAAACCCCCCATGCAACCAAACACTCCCCGACAAATGCGCCTGACAGTTGCAGCTTTCATGCTTCCATCTGTCCACAGTTATTGAGCCTTTAACAGTGGATCAAAATTTGGGTTTGTTTCTTGCGGTTCTATGTGTGGGTTTTTCTTTATTGTTTCTGGTTTAATAGTTATGGTTTGAAAGATTGAAAGAAAAACAACAGACTCTGGGAAAACTCTTGTTGTTCTTCCATAGAGCAAAATTACACAGGCTACATAGAGAAATTTTTGATCTACTGATAAAGGGGGGTCTAGAAAAAAATTGCAGTTGAAGCCCAAACCCGATGCTAGGCATACCTTAAAATTCTAAGTAGACAACTACCCTAAAGTGCAAGCATATGATCACAGCACAAACCATCCGTAAATTAACGTTCTTTATTGCTGTAGCATCATTTTTCTTCACCCTAATCACTGCCTTTTTAAAGTATCTGCAGCTTGATTTAACAACAATTGGCGCACCACCAAGTTTCTATCTTTACTCGGTGCTCATCGAGGTTATCCCATACATCTTCGTCGGCGTCATATCCCTGCTTATTTCGATTCTACTACACGACCAAGAACAAGCGCAAAAACAGCCGTTGATTACGCCAGAAATGCCCCAAGCAGCCTAAACAACCTTTTTCCTAAAAGAGTAATTTAGAGTCCAACGGTGTAGATACGCAGCGCAGCAACAGGCAAAACCAGAACTAAACCAAACAGCACAGCAGTCAAAGTCATCATCCGCAGCGCCTTGCCAATATCCTCATGCGAAATGTGCCCATGATCATCCCCGAGACAATAGCTACCCTGCTTCTCAAGTTGAATGCATAGCGCACCCGCCATTGCCGAAATAGTGAACCCCGCATTGGGGCTAGACGTTTTATGCTTATCACGCTGCAGCACGCTCCACGCTTCACGCCAATTCTCCCCTAGCAGAAAAGCAGACGCAACCATTAAGTAAGCCGTGATTCTCGCAGGCAACCAATTCGTTAATGTATCCATCTTAGCGCTAAACCAGCCAATATTTCTAAACTCCACAGTCTTGTAGCCAACCATCGAATCCAACGTGTTAATCACGCGGTAAGCAAAAGCACCTGGAACCCCAAAGAACGCATAGAAAAAGAATGGTGCAGTGATACCGTCAGTTGTAGATTCAGCGATTGACTCAACTGCTGCGGAAACTATTTGCCGCTCATTTAAGCTGTTTGGGTCTCTGCGAACGATGTAGGGCAGCCACTTTCGTGCGCCATCCAGATCACGCTTCTTAAGCGCAGTGGCAATCGGTTTAGTATACTGCCCCATACCGCTGATTGCGAAGGTTGCTTTGAATAGGATTGCGCCAACGATGATGTATGGGATTGAGCCGAAGTAGAACCGTAGACCAAAAAGCAAAGCGCCAACCGGTAACGCAAAGATTAGCATAATCGCAATTGCCATCAAGATGCCGTTGACCTTCTCAATGCGCGGATTAGGCGACTTCGCCCTCTTCTTGAAAAAGAGAATCAATTTACCTATAGCAACGGTGGGATGAATCCTATCTGGGTATTCGCCTACGACGAGGTCGATTAGAACCGCTAAGGTGAATATGAAGACCGAATCGATGAACCAGGACAGGTCAAATGCGAACATAGCCAAACCTAAACCGCTTTAAGCGCCTTCTTAAACGCATCTATCAACCGCACGTTTTCCTCATGGGTTTTAACCGCAACTCGAATGTAGAACTCGTTAAGCCCCACAAAGCTACTGCAGTCACGGATCAAGATTCCCTGCTTTAGCATCCGATGCTTCAACGCGTTGGCTGTGAGGTTGGTGTTTCGGATGTCTATGAAGAAAAAGTTCGCGTCTGGCTCGCTAAAGCAGAAGCCGCTGAATTGGCCCAGCTCCTTCTGCAGATATGCCTTCTCCTGCTTGATTAATGCACGTGTGACTTTAAGGTGCTCTTCGTCTTTTAACGCGGCAATCGCGGCTGGCTGAGCAAGGCAATTAACGTTCCAGGGAATCTTGCTGCAGAGCAATACGTTGATGATTTCTGGATTAGCTACTCCGTAGCCGCAGCGTAAGCCTGTTAAGCCGAAGATTTTTGTGAATGAACGCAGGATGAAGAGGTTTGGGTACCGATCGATTCTGTGAATCATAGTTCGACTTTTTTCGTCATCGATGAACTCTAAGAAGTCCTCGTCAAGGAAAACAAGCATATCCTGACTTAATGCTGTATCAAGAATCTCTGTGAGTGTTTTTTGAGGAATCAGTTTGCTAGTGGGATTATTCGGGTTGCAAAGGAACAGCAGTTTACATCCGGGCATTTCCTGCCGGAAAGCTTGAGCTTCAATCTGGAAATTACCCCCTAACCTGACAAATTTTACGCATTCGCCGGTTTTGCGTACGGCACTCTCGTATTCTCCGAAAGTCGGCGCAGCCATAACTGCTTTCTCGCCTCTACGCAGAAACGCCTCAGCGAAAAGGTACATTAACTCTGTTGAGCCGTTACCCACTACGATGTTGTCCTTTGTGATTGAGCCGCCAAAGTGCTCAGCGAGAATCTGCCGCAGCGCATTAGAATTCGAATCTGGATACGCCTCAATCTTGCCGAAAGCACCAGTGATCGCATCAAGCGCCTTCTGTGAGGGCCCAAGTGGGTTTACGCTTGAACTGAAATCCAAGATTTCCTCGGTTTTGAAACCGCTTTCTTCAGCGGCGCCATAAACCTCTGCGCCATGCACACAGGGCTTAAGGTTCCTAACGTTATCTCTAACCAAACTCTCGATGGGTTTCATGTATGTCTGTTTCCTGTGCCGCTGAATTCTATGGTTTGTTGTTAACGTAAATTGTAATAAATGTTTTCTCGGACGTCATATCCAAGTCATGCTTGTTGCAAAAGACTTTTAGGCGTAGCCGTAACTCGGTACTAGTAGCTTTTATGGACGGTTTTTTGTATGAGTAAAAAAATTGTTGACGAAACACACGCTAAAGAAACCTTAAAAGAGATGATTGAGGACAGGAAACAGGGTGAACCAGTTGAGGAAGTACTGGCAATCTTCTGCCAGAGATACAGCGTAACTATGGCAACCTGCAAAGAATTCTACGACCAATTAGTAGCGAAGGGCGAAATCAAAGAAAAATAACTTAAACCACACTAAAGTATACTTCAGCAAGGGCACAGCAATGGAACTAGTATTCGTTGGGTTAGGATTAAACGACGATAAAGGCATAACCGTTAAAGGTTTAGAGGAAACCAGAACCGCAGACGCAATATTTATGGAGACATATACAAGCCGCATGCCAGACTTCTCGATGCCACGCTTCGAGCAAGCGACTGGCAGAAAAGTGCAGTTGATAAAACGCCAAGACCTCGAAGAAGACAACGGTAAAGTTATTCTTCAAGCGGCAAAAGCTGGCAAAGCAGTGTTTCTGGTTCCAGGCGACCCATTCATAGCCACAACCCACGTTACACTGCGAATCGACGCAGAAAAAGCTGGTATAAAAACCCGCGTGGTTCACGGAATCTCTATAATGTCAGCGATAGTAAGCCTCTCCGGTTTGCACAATTACAAGTTCGGCAAAACAGTCACAGTGCCCTTCGCCGATAACTTCTCAGAAACCCCCTACAATGTAATCGCTCAGAACAAGAAGCTTGGTCTGCATACGCTTTGCCTTCTTGATTTGCGGGCTGCAGAAAACCGCTACCTTACAATAAACGAGGGCCTGAAGCTTCTGCTTGAAGTAGAAGCAAAAAAGAACTTGGGTATAATCACAGCCGCTACTCCTGCTTTGGGACTTGCACGTGCAGGAGGCGACAATCCAGTGCTGAAAGCTGATTTCGTCGAGAAACTGGTCAATTACGATTTCGGGCAGCCGCCTTTTAGTCTGATTATTCCGGGCGATATGCATTTTATGGAAGTAGACGCCTTAATCGCCTTCGCTGGAGCTCCAGCCGAATTTAAGAGGTTAAGCCGATGAGCACAGAGGAACTCGCCGCCAAATACATCGGCTCAGCCGAGAAAGTGCTTGCTTCACTTACGCGGACACAAACTCCCATAACATTAAACGAGGCTACTGTGAGTGAGGTGCTGCGTTGGGCGCATGATTACTTGGCAGATGCAAAGTATTATAAGGCTCAGGGTAAGCTTGGAACCAGTTTAACCTCTGTAGCTTACTGTGAAGGGCTGCTTGACGGTTTACGCTTGATGGGTGCAGTGAACTTCGTATGGCCAACCAGACAACAACCAGAAAGCAAAGAGTAGTGCTTGCTTCAGGCGTCTTTGACCTGCTGCATCTTGGGCACGTCCGCTTCTTAGAAGACGCAAAAAAGGCAGGCGGCGCGGGCGCTAAACTTGTGGTTATCGTCGCCAGAGACAGCACCGCTGGTAAGCTCAAAGGCAGAAAACCCATCATGTCTGAGGATCAACGCCGTGCCCTAGTTGAGTCGCTTAAGGTTGTTGACGATGCTGTTCTGGGCTTTGAAGGCTTAGACATCGGCGAAGTTATCGAAAAAATCCATCCTGATATAATAGCGCTCGGATACGACCAAGCAGAGATGGAAGCGGAAGTAAAAAATTACCTGATCAAACATCAGCTGCCTGTTTCTGTTGTTCGTGTTGGCAAATTTGGGGAGAATATTTTAGATAGCTCAACAAAGATTAAACAGAAAATAATCGATAAACTCTCCAAGTAAAGATGGCTTATGGTAAACTGCGAGAAATATAAACCGACGTATGTACTGATTGCCTTAAACGTAGCCATATACATCGCTGGTGCATTCATCGGCGGCGACGCAATCTATACGCCTGACAGCGTGGTTTTGGCTTGGGGGCAAGTTAACTATTTCATTATCGACTTTGGCTGGTACTGGCAGCTGCTGACATCCATGTTTATTCACGCCTCGATATTCCATTTGGTTGGTAACATGCTGTTTCTGCTCATCTTCGGTTTACGTGCAGAAGAAATGTTCTCGCTTCCAGAGTACCTCGGAGTTTATCTGCTCGGTGGCTTAGCGGGAAACCTTCTGTACCTCGCAACTGGTGTTAATGCGGCTCCGGCTGTCGGCGCTTCAGGTGCAATATTCGCGGTTTTCGCGGCTGCCTTAGTTTATGATAGGCATTCAATCCGCCAATCCATCTTGGGGGCAGTGATCTTCGCTTTCTTCTTGTTCTTCCTAAATATAGGCGCTAACACTAACTTGTTGGCGCACCTCGGAGGCATATTAGCCGGCTTAGCGCTCGGCTACATCATCGCTTCCAGACGCAAACCCGCCGATTACAGTACAGAGTTCAGGTACCGAAACACGCCTTTCTAGAATTGGGTTAGGATTTCCACTTTTACTTTGTTGCCGTCTTTTAGGTTTAGCTGCTTTCGCAAGCATACGGGTGCGATGATTTCCAGCACTGAGGCGTCGTAGTGGCTGCGGGTTGCGGTTACGAGCGCGCCTTTTACTTTGCCGCCGATTATTGCTGGGTAGCATTTAACGAGTCCGAAGCTGCGGTCTTCATTCTGGAAACCCATAACCTCCAAAGCGGGGTAGGCTTCGATGTCTTTGCTTGTCTTTATGTCGTAGTCGCTGTTCAGTTTGACGTTAAGTGTGCCGGGGTAGGGTTCGAAGCCTAATTTATCGATGAGTTGCTTCTTGTAATCCGTCTTGGAGATGTAGTATGCGCCTTCGCCTAATCCAGTGAAAACTGTGCCCTCCAACGTTACGGAAGGCGGAATGTTGGTTTCCATAATAACCTTGAGGTTAGAGTATAACCTGCGGAGCTCCTGTATGCCTGGCTCCTTAATCTTGATTAAGCTGCCATCCGGTGTGACTTTCCGCTGAATCCAGCTGCACCGCTCGAGCTCTATCAGGTAACGCGAGGCGGTCTGCTGAGAAAAACCCAGCTTTTTAGCCAGATACTCAGTTGATATCTTAGCGGTACGATTGTAAGCACCCATTTCAGCGAGTTTTAGAAGCATGTATAGCTGCTGCCATTGCTGCTTTTCAGTCACAGAGGTCTCCTGTGAATATGTGAGTATCATGCTGGGTATTTAAGCGGCTCGAAACCAAAAAGGCAAACGCTGCTGCTCTCAGGCGACCCCCATCTCCTTATATAAAGCCGATAAAGTTGACCTGTGGTTTTGAAAAGCTCAAAATTTAGCCGTAAGCAGCTACTTTTCATTTGGTAAAATCCTTTCTGCTAGTGTTATCTTTAGTTGACAAACCTTGACTTGAATCCCAAATCTTTTAAACAAAACCCTCGCATAGTAGGGCGGAGGTACCTATGCCAACAGCATACGTCTTAGTGAATACTGAAACAGGCTGCGAGTTTGATGTTGTTAGGGAACTGAAAGAATTGGAAGGCGTTCAGGAAGCGTCGCCAGTTTATGGCGCTTATGATATTGTTGTAAGAGTATCCTCGGAGTCGCCTGAGGCGCTTAAGCGCCTAATCACTTGGCAGATAAGGAAATTGGGTAATGTAAGAGCCACGTTGACTAATATCATCTATGAAAAAAGCGAAACTTGAAGCAAAAAAAGTTAAGGGTTAGCTTTCTGTGCTACGATCATGGCGTGTGCTATATCGTAGGGGTCTAACTCTACAATTTCTTTCACGTCATAACCCCGTTTGCGCAGAACCTGAGCTTCCTGTTTATAGACATCCTGGGGAGACATTGTAACGTCGATGCTTTGGGATTTGCATGCGAGCATAACCCATCCGCCCTGCTTCAGAAATACGTCAGCGTTGTCTGATAGCAGTTTTGCCTGTTCAGGTTGGGCAACATCGCAGTAGACTAGGTCAACTTTACCTGATATGAACATGGCATAGCGCTCAGGCATGCGGGCGTCCTCAAGCATAGGAGTAATGTTTGGCCTGAACTGTGCAACGTTATTAACTAGGTCTCGTAAGCTACGTTGCGCGAATTCTACACAGTAAACTTGGCCCGTTTCGCCAACAATGTCTGAAACATGGCTGGGTGTAGTTCCTGAGGCTGCACCCAAATAGAGAACTTTAGAGCCCTCCTCAATAGGCACTGTCTGCAGGCCCTTTATGATTGCACCCGCAAGTTTACTGCGGAAAGCATCCCATACACGGTACTCGACGCCCTTGAATTTAACAAGGCGTTCACCGTAAACGTTTCGTCCGGGCGTTAAGTTCTTTGTTCCCAACCGTTTAGCGCCGTCTTCAAGCACTACATTGTAGATTTCTTTGAAGACTGGATGCGGCTTAACTCTCAGACCCACGTCTGTCCTGTCCTCTGTTTTGATCGCCGCCGCTTCCGCCGCGCCTGTCTCGTCGATCTCGCCCGCCGCCTCCGTGTCCACCGAAGCGTCTGCCGCCTCCTCCGCCGCCAAAGCGTCTTGGTCCGCGGTCACGTGGCTTAAAGCCCCCGCCTCCACCGCCTTCACGTCTTGGGGGTCTGTCGAAGCGTCTTTCGCCACCTTCACGGCGTTCTCCGCCCTCTCGGTAGCCAAAGCCGCCTTCTCTGCGTTCGAAGCCTTCCCGTTTCTCTTTCGGTTTAGGCTCCTTTGGTGGTGGTGCTTCCTTGTATTTCTCGCGGATTTCTTCTATGCGTTTAGCGATATCCTCTTTGAGTGCGTCGCCAATGTAGTGGCCTTCTCCGAATGCGTCGGCTCTGGCTGCGATGGCTAGTTTGCCTGCGATTACGCGGGCGATCTTTCCACGTTGCCACCGTTTTGCATCATGCAGTAGGGTGTGCTGGAAGATTAAGCCGTGTTTTGGTGGGCGTGCGCCGGTTTTTAGTGAGCGGAATAGTGCTTTTTCTGCGCCGAGAACCTGTATTGTGCTTGCGGGTCTCATGGCGAGGTTTTGTAGGCCGCCCGCGAGGGATATCATGCGCGCGCCTAGGAGTGCTCCCGCGACTGCTTTGACGTTGGGCGCCATCTCTTCCATGGTGCGTTCGACGTATTCTTCCATGCTCTTTCGTAATTCGTAGAATGTGATTACGTCTTTTGCCAGTTGCTGTACCTGTGCGAGGTCAGAATCCGATATGTCTGCGCCCATTGATGATTCTGCTGCTTTTACAAGGAATTCTGTGCGCTCTTTTGGTATGTTTTCTGCTTCCAAGTTTTCTACGCTGAAGCTTTCTCGGTTGCCTAGTTTTATGACTAGTCTTGCGTAGGTTTCGTGTTTCTCTACTAATCTGTCCATTTCTGGGAAGTAGATGCCGTACCATTCGCGTAGCCTGCCCATGAACAGGTTGACTGTTTGGTCTAGGCTATCAAGGGTTTGGATGCCCTGTGAAACGATCAGGTCGCGTTTGCCTGTTGCGCCCTTTATGCGTAGCTTGGAGAGTTCCATGCTTACGTTGCGGTTCCAGATGTCGAGTTCCTGCTGGTTAGCTGCGAAGCCTGATTCGACTGCTACTTCGCTCATGCGGGAACTGTGCACTGCCGCTTGGGCTGGTGTGGCTACTTCGACTGTGACTTTGAGTTTTTTCTGTGCTTCCTCGGCGACTTTACCGTTTTGGAAGACGAAAACGTCGTAACCTGCGTTTTTAAGTAAAGTTATTAGTGATGTTGTTTGGTCTGATAGTTTGCCCGATTCGGATCTCAGCAGGCTTTTTGCTGCTGCCTGCGGTTTTTTGGGAAACAGAGCCTTCTCTACTAAGCTGTTTTCTTCGTCGAAGGCTGCAACGCCGAATGGGAATTGTACAATGAAAGCTTTCATCTCTATATGCCCCAGTAAACGTATGTATCTTCAACACTCTGGGTTAATAAATAAATTGTTTAGTGTTCCCTGAGATTCATATGCCCTAGAGGTTAATGCTCTATAGCTTTACAATGGGTCAATCTGTTGACAATCAATTGGTGACACATCCGCCGATTCTACCTTGGTTAGACAAAGCGTCTACTATGTCATTCTTTAAGCGGTAACCTAATAGTAAATTTTGTTCCTTTGCCCGATTTGCTCTCAAACATTATGGTACCGCCCAAAGCCTCCACGATTCTCTTTACTACGGATAAACCTAAACCTTGACCCTTAGCTTTAGTAGTTACTAGAGGCGTGAACAGACGGTTTTTAACTTCTTCTGGTATGCCTTTGCCTGTATCTTCTATTTTGAAGATGGCTTGTCTGCCGGTTTTTTCGGCGTTTATTGTTAGTGTACCCCCTTCAGGCATTGCTTGTATAGCATTAATCACCAAGTTAGAAAGCGCACGGCGTATAAGCGTTAGATCTGTCTCTATTTTGGGAAATCCCTTCAGGTCGATTACCAATTTAATTGAGTCAGGCACTTTTACAGTTTGGAATATGCTGGCGATAACTTTAGTGATATCTACTTCTTCAAGTTCAGGTTTAAGCGGTCTAGCATAATCCTGCAGGTCGGATACTATTTTACTTATGTAGTCGGTTTGTTCCTCAATAAGGTTGATGCTTTCGAGGGCTAGCCCCGCAAGTTCTTTGATTGGTGTTTCTGCGATGGATTGGCGTGCAATGTAGAGTTCACTTGTGATGGCCTGCAGTGGATTACGGATGTCGTGTCCGATCATGCCCGCGGTTTGGCCGATGGCGGCTAAGCGATCTGTTTCTTTACGTTCTTTTGACAGTAGAAAAGTTTGCCAACGATAGGAATGCGTTTCGAGGCTACTAAGTGCCCTACAATGTTGACAAATAGTATACTAAATAGTGCCGTGTCAAGTCCCACTGGCATAATTTCTTGAAAAGTGAACATGATAATGGCTGCTTCGCCTATGCTGAAGAGCAATGCAGGTATTGCTTGGTAGATAAACTTGATTGGTATTATTAGGTACACAACCAGCACAGCTATATCTAATACAATTATGTGTGGAATAAAATTGGTTGGACGGGTTAAGTTAACGAGCAGTATTCCGATGACAACTATTATCATGTAAACTAATGTTGAAGTGTCGTAGGCTTTTTAGTCGAGGCTTCTGTTGATGTATCTTATCTGAAGCAGGGAATAAGCGATTAGTGCGGCTCGTAAGACAACTAGGGCGAAGAATTCATTGGCTAAACCTAAGTTAATGTAATCACCGATCGTGAATAAGCCGATGGTTATGGCTAAGAAGAAGATGATCAGTTTTGTCTGAGGTATATCCGCTGATAGGAAGCTTTGTCTGTACTCGCGGTTCTCGTCGGCGGATGCTGCCTTCAAGGTAGACTTGAACCTAGCCCAGAGCTGTTTGAACTCAGAAACTGGTCCTCTTTCTCCGATTATAAGTCACCCGCAAGCTTGAGGAACATTAAAACCCTGAATAATGGGAGTAAAAGCCGCAATTAACCTATTAGATTTACATGCAAATTAAGATTCGCATCGATTACTGCTTGGAAAGCTTGCCATAAGAAGCCGTTAACTCAAGAATCTTTTTTACAACATCAATACCAGAGACTACCCCAATCAGCTGGTCTTCTTCGTCAACAACAAATACGTGGTCTTCTTCGTTGTCCATCATTAGGCGGGCAACAGCCTCCAAGCTTGTATTCGCCTTGATTAAGGTAGGCTTATGGAATATAGTTTCAGGTAGCTCTGCGTCCTGCTGCCTGACATCTATGTATCCGAGGTCCTCTAAGTTAACTACACCCACAACATGACTGCTTTCATCGATTACAGGCATGACTCTTAAATTATGCTCTTCAAAGGTTTCAACAGCCGCCTTAACGGTTGTTCCTTTGTATAGCAAGTAGGGGTTGGCGGTCATGAATTCAGCTGCTTCTGTTGCCTTCAGCTCGTTTGGAACAACCTTTTGCCCTCTAAGGTAAAACCTCTCGAGCGCTAACCCCTCAGTTTTCAGCTTTGTATGTGGTTGAAGAGGATAGAAGGATGCTTTGCCTGAGAGAACGTAGCTTATTCCGCTTGCCAACAGGGCAGGTATGGCAAAGACGCCGCCGAGTGTTTCAATTACGAACGCCACGGGGGTCAAGAGTATTTTATGGGTTCCAGCAAGCAAAGCAGCCATGCCGACAGCAATAAACATGACTGCTAAGTTCACGCTTAAAACCTGCGCGAAGATGTAGCCTAAACCGGCGCCGATTACGATGGTTGGAAAGAATAAGCCGCCGCTTCCACCCCAATTAAGCGTGGTGGTAGTGATGAATGTTTTCAGAAGTATAATCGCAATTAGGGCAGCTATGCTAAAGCCTGCCCCGCTGATAAGCGCATTAACGAAGTGCAAACCCACACCGATCGAGTAAATTGAGATTAATCCTGAAGCTGCAATCGATAGCGCACATAGCGAAACGACTACGGCGTCTCCGTATTTTGTCCTCAGCTTAACGCCAAGCTGGTTTGCGAAAGTGAAGGCTTTCGTGAAGAAAACCGCATATAAGCCGCATATGGAGCCCAGCAGTAGCGAAAGCCCAATAACATCCAAAGTGAGTGCAGGCGATGGTATATTGCCAAAGATCGGTTCCGCGCCAAGAATCGCTACAGAAAGTAGGTAAGCCGGTATCGATGAAATGATGGCTTCGATGAAGGTTTCACGGTCTAAGTCGTTTTTGTAGGGGATTTCTAGCGCAAAAAGTATGCCTGTGAGTGGCGTTCGGAAAATTGCAGCTAAGCCCGCTGCTGCTCCGGCGACGAAGAGTCTGCGGCGAAGGTCAGATCGAACTTTTAGGTGTTTGCCTATCTGGGAGGCTACTCCGCCCCCTGCAAGCAAGCTTGGTCCTTCTGGTCCCGCGCTGCCGCCTAAACCGATTGTTAACATTCCCGCGATTGGCTTGATTACGGTGTCTCGGAAGCTTACTGCGCCGTTGGTTAAGTGGTAGGCTTCAAGTACGGTGTGTGTGCCTGACCCTGTGGTTTTGGTTTTGGCGAACCGCTTAACCAGAAAATACGATGCGACAACGGCTGCAAACGCCAACGGAATTACTAGAAATGTCGAGAAACCGATTGCGCCAATTGTAAACGCCCATAGCTCCGTGTAGACAACGTATAAGGCGATGGCGAGGGCTGCAGAAACTAGTCCCGTGGCGCCGACTAACACATAGTAAGTGATGTTATCGCTGAATTTGCTCATTTTTGGAGTTACGGAAACAAAGACGTTAAATAAAGAGTAATAAATGTATTGAACAGCTGTAGAGAAACCAAATCAAAACAGAATCAACTAGCAAAAGCTCGCGAGTTTTCAGGGTTGGGTCTTGTCGACAGCTGTTTTTTCTGTTGCTTATAAAAAAGTTAATAGAATAGCCCATAAATTATTTGCAGTCAAGGATGGACAAGCATATATCAGAATACAAGGCACCCCAAAACGCAGCCGGCAAGACAGTAGTTGTCGGGCTGATCCAAATCACAGTAAGCGAAGACTTAGCGGTGAACTTGAAGAAAACAGAGCAGAAAATCACAGAAGCCGCAAAAAAGGGAGCACAGATTATTTGCCTGCAGGAGCTCTACCGATCACGCTACTTCCCGCAAGAAGAAAACGTTGACGTTTCGGGCTTAACGGAGTCCATCCCAGGCCCATCAACGGTAGCCTTCTCTGCGCTGGCAAAGAAACTTTGCGTTGTGATAATTGCGCCGATTTTTGAGAAGAACCCGAACGGTAAAAACTATAACACCGCCGTAGTTGTTGATGCCGATGGCTTGATCGCGGGGATTTATAGAAAAGCGCATATTCCCTACGACCCGTACTTCTACGAGAAAGACTACTTTGCAGCAGGCGAAGAACCGTACCGTGCAATAGATACAAAATACGCACGCATCGGCGTTCTCATTTGCTATGACCAGTGGTTCCCCGAGCCTGCACGCATCAACGTGCTTGATGGCGCCGAAATCATCTTCTACCCGACCGCGATCGGCTACATTAAAGGTCACACGTCGGCGGACGGCGACTGGCATGACGCCTGGCGAACCGTACAGCGAGCACACGCGATAGCTAACGGCGTTCACGTGGCGGCGGTTAACCGCGTTGGCGAGGAGGATTGGCTGGAGTTCTGGGGCGGCAGCTTTGTCTGCGACAGCTTCGGCAAAGTCCTAGCAGAAGCCAGCACCGATAAAGAAGAGGTTGTCGTGGCAACGTTGGATTTATCCCATAATGAGCTCATCAAGGAAGGCTGGGGTTTTCTGCGTAACCGCCGCCCAGACACCTACAGCCCGCTCACAGAGAAAGTCAAGGAGGCACAGAAATGAGCTGCGCACGCGAGCAGGGCTTTGTTATGCCCGCCGAGTGGCAGCCTCACAGCGCGATTTGGCTGGCTTGGCCCTATGACCCTACAACTTTCCCCGACCGTGTACCAAAAGTAGAAGCAACATACGTGCAAATCGTTAAGGAAATCCATGAGAGCGAAAACGTTAACATATTCGTAATTGACGAACCCACAAAGAAGAAAGCGGCAAGAATGTTCCAGGAAGCCGGCATCGAGATGGGTAAGGTTCGCATCTGGGTATCTGACTACGCCGATGTTTGGTTTCGTGACTATGGCCCAATCTTCGTAAAGAATCCAAAGCATGAGTTGGCGATGATACATTGGGACTTCAACAGCTGGGGCGACAAATATGAAACGCTTCTTAAGGACAAAGAGATCCCCGACGTAATCAACAAGGATTTGAACATAAAATGCTTCAAGCCCGGAATCGTTATGGAGGGCGGCTCAATCGACGTTAATGGCGAAGGCACCCTGCTGACAACCGAGCAGTGCCTGCTAAACAGCAACCGTAACCCCCACCTCAAAAAGCAGGATATTGAACGGTACCTCTCCGACTTCTTGGGGGTGCGCCACTTCATCTGGCTTAAGCGGGGAATCCTTGGCGACGACACAGACGGCCACATTGACGATTTAGCCCGATTCGTAAACGCAAACACGATTGTGTGCGCTTTTGAGGATAACCCAGACGACGCCGACTATGAGGCGCTGAAAGAAAACTATGATTTGCTCTGTAAGTCAACTGACCAAGACGGCAAACCGCTTCGCATAGTGAAGCTGCCGATGCCTAAAGTTGAAGATGAAGGTGGCTGTAGATTGCCCGCAAGCTACACCAACTTCTACATAGGCAACACCAAAGTGCTCGTGCCAGTCTTCGATCACCCCAACGATGCAAAAGCGCTAGCGATATTGCAGGAGCTTTTTCCCACACGCAAAGTGGTTGGTATCTGTTGTAAAGACCTCGTGTATGGCTTTGGCACGCTGCACTGCATTAGCCAGCAGCAGCCCTGCCCCGAATAGACATCAACTGTACTACTCTTTTCTTTCCTTTTTCTTTTTAGTTAACTTTAAAGTCTCCAGTGGAATTATAGGTAGGTCTCTACGAAATCGGAGAAGAAGGGACAGAGGGGTATGGTTAGTCAGCAGCCACAGAGAAGCCGCGGCGTTAAAGTGCTAAAAGCCATTTCGTCACCGCTTAGGCTGCAGATTCTTAACCTGCTGTTCGATAAGAATGCGCTTTCCTACACTGAGCTTATGACTGAGCTTAAGATGAATCCGAGCCGCGACGCAGGCAGGTTTGCTTATCACCTGAAATTCATGCTCAAAGCGGGCCTAGTGGAGGCTGATGTTGAAGCAAAGAAGTATTACCTTACCGACCTTGGCAAGATGGTTCTGGATGTGGCTGACCGCGTTGAGAAGAAAGCGGTTAAGCCGCATGGCATGATGGTCCGAACCTCGCATTTAACTCTTGAGGAATTTGACGCTAACAAAATCGCCAACTCACTCATCAAAGAGGCAAAGGTCCCCGCAGAGTTAGCGCAGAAAGCCGCGAAGGAAACCGAAAAGCGCCTCACAAAATCTAAAACCAAGTATATTACCGCGCCGCTTATCCGCGAAGTAGTTAACGGCATCCTCGTCGAGAAAGGCTACGAGGAATACCGCCATAAACTCACCCGCGTCGGCATGCCCATACATGAAGTGACAGCGCTGATTGAATCCAAGGAAGCCCCGCTTGACGCCTCAGCAGCCATTGAGAAGGCGGGTAAAGTAGTCCTGGCCGAATATGCATTGCTGAACATTTTTCCACGCGACATTGCTGACGCGCACCTCTCGGGCGCTATCCACATCGTCGGCGTCGGCACATGGGCGCTTAAACCCAACGAAGTAGTGCATGACATACGCTACTTCCTCATGCACGGTATAAGACTCGACAACGCATGCCAGACGGTCATGGCGCCGCCGAGGGATTTTAAGTCGACGCTCTCAATCGCGTTTAACGTGCTACTTCACAGCAGCAGAGAAACCAACGGCACACAAACCTACAACTACTTCAACATCTCCCTTGCACCCTACATACGAGGCAACGACGTTGCGCACGTAAAAGAGAGCCTGCGCCTCTTCATCCTAAACCTCAACCAACATGTAGACGCCACCTTAGCAATCGAGTTGGCTATGCCAAATATGGTCAGCGTGAAAGACGCAATTGGACCCGAAGGGAAAATCGCGGGTAAATATGGCGATTTTACGCAGGAAGCCCAGTTGCTCGCGTCGCTTGTGATTGACATATTTACTGAAGAGGGCGCAATTAAACCGCTGCTCTGCCCCAAACTGGTTATCAAAATTAACGGCGACGTACTTGGCGATGAAAATGCCCTTGCGCTGTTATCCAAGGCTCATGAGTTAGCGGCTAAAAATGGTGCAGTGTACTTTGCCAACTTTGCCAAGCAAGAAACAAAGAATGCTGCTTTCTCGGCTTCAGGACTCAAATTTGCCTCTGACTCAACAGGCGACTGGGAAGCGGATACGCTGCGCACAGGCAATATAGGCTGCGTAGCAATTAACATGCCCCGAATCGCGTTTGAATGCGAGAAGGACAAGAACAAATTCATCGATTTAGCCAAGGAACGCTTTGAACTCGCCGCAAGAGCACTCAGCATCAAAAGCAACGCGCTTAAGCAGTTCGGAAAAAACTCACTGCCATTCCTTATGCAGAAAGCTAACGGCGACACCTACTTCAGGCTTGAGAACTGCTCAAGAATCATAAAATTCGCGGGTCTCAGGGAAGCAGTCGAAGCCTTCACCGAGAAACGTAATGAGTCAGAGGAGAGCCGCAAATTCACAGAAGAAGTCATCGCTGGATTGTTGGCGTTTAAGCAGAAGCTCGGCAGAAAATATGGCAAACGCCTCTACCTCGTAGTCGTCGGCGACCGCGAAGCAGCCGAGCGCCTCGCCCAGCTTGACGTGGAACGCTTCGGCGTAGCTAAAGTAAAGTTCTCGGGCACTCGAGACAAACCCTACTACTCTACGCTAAGACGCATCACATTAAAATTCGCTCATCCGATAGTGGCTCCGTCGGGAACTATGCAGATTTTTCAGGCTACCAAGGGCTTAAACGCAGGCGGAAGCCTCGACGTGTATGAACTTGATGGCGCAGACTTCACATCTGAAGGATTATTGGACTTCACAAAGCGCATCATCGGGAGCCAATCAAGCGAGTTCTTCACCTACAGCCGTGCCGTCAGCTACTGCGGAAACTGCAAAAAGAACTGGATCGGCTCAGTGCATAAGTGCCCAAGCTGCGGCTCAATGAGCACAATAACAACGTTTGACCGATTTGCACAGACCTAAGCTCTTTTTTGCCGTTTTTTAGCAACCAAAATATAGCGGCGATGCCGATTAGGGCAAATGTAGTTAAGGCCGCAATAATCAGGTTATCGTTAGCTTGAGCAGGCGGCATAGGCGAAACTGGTAAAGGTTGAAGGTTAAACGCGTAAACTGTAGATTCATCTGAATAGAAGAGCATGTTGTTGGCAACTGAAACATAGCCGCCGTCTTGGCTATCGGAGAAACCTGAAAGAGTATACTCCCAAACGACCTCACCTGTGGTTGCATTGCATCCTACTATGCCATGCTTGTTCCATTTGCCATGGGAACCCTCATCGCTGTGCCAGTAGTGACCGTAAAAAACGACGCCGTCAGCAAGAACGGGTGAAGAAAGCCCAGTGAGGCTATTATTCCATATCACCGTGCCACTTGAAGCATCCAGAGCAACTGAATTAATGTAAACAACGCCGTTGTTAACGGCTGCAAACCTGTTACCTCGACCTGTGTCAAGCTTCCATCTTAAGTTTTGTGCGCTTATACAGGAAAGGTTTCCGGCAATGTTATCATAAACCTGCTCGTCAGCGACACTTACGCATCCTAGAGAGCCCCAGCCTTTATCGATTGCAGAGTAACGCCATAAAAGAGCGCCATTTGCCGCGTTCAGCGCATACACTCCACCACCAGAAGAGAAGTAGACAACACCGTCTTTTACTGCTGGCGGATAATGGACCATTCCACCGTACATGAGTTGCCCCTGCTCGCCAGTAAAACTCCATACTTGCTGTCCAGTTCTGCCGTTAATGGCAATTACGCCGCCGGGGGCAAAATTGTTGCTGCTATTTGTTCCGAAGTAAACTATGCCGTTTGCGGCAGTTGGCGAAGTGCTCGCGTTTACGCTGGTATAGTTGAAGAGAAAATTGCCGTTTGAGGCATTGTAAGCCGTGGTTAAGGTATATACTATTCCATCGGCGATGGCGGGGCAAAACAAGGCGGCATAGTCCACAATATAGTAGCTGCTGTTCCAAATTAACTGCCCAGTTGAAGCGTTAACGCCATAGATTTCATTTCTTAAGAACCCATCTGAGGAAACGTAGACGACGCCGTTGGCTACTGCGGCAATAGAGAGATCGCTTTTGCCAGTGAAATTCCAAGCAGATATGGGGGAAACCTGCATAGTTGTGTTTGAGTATCCGCTGTGGGCTGCGTCATGCTGAAACATTGGCCAATTATCGGCAGCAGCATCTGACGGAAAAAAGGCGGCAAGCGGAATCAACAGGAATAAAGTAAGAACCATCGCAGGCGCTTTTGTCATAGGATGCCCTAATCAGACAATCGTATTATAGTTTACTCGAAAAACCTTAGCTAACCGCACCAAGCACCAGTGATAGCAGCGCCATTCTTACAACGACGCCGTTCCACACCTGTGTGAAGTATTTCGCCTGCGGTGTATTGTCGACTTCTGGGGCGATTTCGTCCACTCTTGGCAGTGGGTGGAGGATTGCGAGGTCTTTTTTGGCTTTCTCGATGGCTTTCAGGTCGACACGGTAGGCGCCTTTAACTTTGGCATATTCAGCGGCATCAAGGAAGCGTTCTTTCTGGATGCGGGTGACGTAGAGAACGTCGAGTTGCGGTATGATTTTCTCGAGGTTAACGTTCTCGGCTACTGGAATTCGATTCTTGATGCCCTGAATGACATCTTTTCTCATGCGTAGTGTTTCTGGCGAAACTAAGAAGAGCTCCACGTTGTACTTTGCGAGACCATATGCTAACGAGTGTACGGTTCTTCCGTAGCGTAAATCGCCGACAAGCGCGATTTTTAATCCGTCGAGTTTGCCTTTTTCTTTGCGGATGGTATAGAGGTCAATTAGCGCCTGTGTCGGGTGTTCTTCTGCGCCTGTTCCTGCATTGATGATTGGGACCTTGCTGAATTCCGCGGCTAACTTTGCTGAGCCTTCGAGGCTGTGGCGTAGCGCGATCACGTCTGCGTAGTTTTCGACTGTTCGGATGGTGTCAGCGAGGTTTTCGCCTTTCCGCGCCGAGCTAACGTCGGGTTCTGCGAAGCCGATGTAGCTACCGCCGAGCTTAAGCATCGCGGTTTCGAAGCTGAGCCTTGTGCGTGTGCTGGGTTCAAAGAAGAGTGTAGCCAAAATTTTACCTTTAAGCAGGTCGGAACCGCCCTTCGCGTAGGGCTCCATCTGGGCTGTTACGTTTAGGATATGGTTGATTTCTGCTTGACTGAAGTCTTCGATTGAGATTATGTCTCTGCCTTTGAACTCCAAGTGGTGGGCACCCAAACAAGAAAGGCTCTAATGTTCTAAATAACACTTTGCGTCTGGCCCAGCTTGAGAACTGTTATTATCCCACGCATCCTTAATGGATAGATTGGTGTTTTGAGTGCAGGTAAACTACATTAACCCTTCAGGGCTACAGAAACCCCGAGGCTACACCCAAGTCGTCGCCGTCGCGGGTCCTAATAGAACCATTTATGTTGGCGGGCAGGACGCAATTAACGAGAAAGGCGAAACAGTCGGAAAAGGCAGTTTACAGGCGCAAACCGAGCAGGTTCTAAGCAATATAGAAGCGGCACTGGCTGCGGCGGATGCGAAACTGGAAAACCTCGTAAAACTCACTATTTACCTTGTAGCTGGGCAGAACCCGGCTGAGGGCTTTATGGCTTTCCAGCAGCGATGGCAAAACAAACCTAATCCTCCAGTAATTACGGTGCTATTCGTTTCGGGCTTAGGTAACCCCGAATTGCTTGTTGAAATAGATGCCATAGCCGTAACACCCTAATCGGCCCTTTAAATAATGTCTGAAGAAAAATCACAGGTAGTCTTATGGATTGGTCGGTTTGTGAGGTGCTTGTAGAAGACGCTTTAATCAGCTGCGTTGGTTGTACTGTGGCCGCAACCAATCTGCAACCCAAACCAAACGCAAAACCAGAAACGGCTGTTTCTGCAAAAGTTATAGAAGATGAAGTAGCAGGGTGTGAATCTCTTCTTCTAATTTAAAATTCAGTTCCCGGTTTGCCCTACGAACTTTAAACTTATATAACCCCTGAGATTTAGCCTATTTAGAGGATTTTTATGTCAGAATCAGTCTGGAAAAAACCGGTTGTATGCATTTTCAAGGAACGCGGTAAGGGCGATTGGCAATCTGATCCGTTTGTTGTCGTGAAAGCCAAGCAGGTTTCAGTGGCAAAGGGTGAGAGTAAGTTTTCGGGTAAACTTGAGGAATTCTTCACACTAATGGGCGACGTGGATTACCTTTCCTCAAATGAGGGCAAAGGCGACCACTATGTAATGTGCTGGTTTGACGATGCACAGCCTGATATGACTCATGACCTTCGTCGCTTGCATGGTGTCCGCTTCAACGGCGAAGTCTCATACCGAGAAAACGAGCAGACCCACAAGCGAACCTACAACGCCACATTCAACGCCGACCAAGCCAAACTCAGTTAACCCCCGCTTGCCATTCTGCCGCATGGTTAATTAACTCCTCAGTTCCCTCTATGAAAGGGGATACTATGCCTGAGGTTGAATGGAATAAACCAGTTATCTGCATATTTAGGGAACGCCCAAAACCCGAATCGGAACCCATCGCGGTTGCACGTGCCAGAAAAATAAAAGTAAACCAAACCGGCGATTCAGCCTTAAATGGCGCTATTGAGGACTTCTTCAGTCTGATGGGTGATTTAGATTACTTGAATTCGCCTGAGGGTAAAACTGACCGCTACGTGCTGTGCTGGTTTGACGATTCCGAGCCCGATATGGCTAAGGATTTCCGCAAACTCCGAGGCGTAGCTTTCAACGGCGCAGTTACATGCAGCATCAACGAGCGCAGCCAGAAGCGAACCTATAACGCCAGATTCTCAGCTACACAGGGGAAACTAAAATAGCCGCATAACCGTCGAACCGCTCGAAAAGTAACATCGAAGACGTATCCAAATAAGCGCAAAATCACCATTTTTCCATGAATTAATTGTGAATTTCGCTGTATTCTTAAACTTACTCTTAAATATATGTCCCTAAATTTCTATTGGTTAAGGTCGCTAGATAATGGTGGAGCAAAAACTACGCGCAACCCTAATTACTGGTAGAACTATCGAACAGGGCGTCGGAAAAGAACTCGGAAAAGGCTCTGTCGAATACTACGATAGTTGTGCCGTCTGCTTCTTTGACAAATCTGACATGCAGAAAATAGGCATCAAAAACGGCTCAACAGTCAAAGTCACCTCAAAATATGGTTCAGTAATCGTCAAAGCTCAAAGATACCCATGGGGCACCAACCCCGGAATGGTCTTCATCCCCTGCGGTTCATGGGCAAACTGCATCACAGGCGACGAAACCTTCAGCATGGGCATGCCACTCTTCAAAGGGTTCCCAGTCGAAGTGGAATCAGCGCCAAACCAACCCGTCTTAACCTTAGACGAGCTCCTACTCAAACAGTTTGGAAGGAACAGCCTATGAGCAAAATCATAAACAACGTTGTATGTCCAATCTGCGGTTGCCTCTGCGACGACTTAGAAGTAACCGTTAAAAACAACGAAATCGTAAAAATGAAAAACGGCTGCGCAGTCTGCGAAGCAAAAATGGTTCACGGCTACAAAAGCGAGGAACGCATCCTAAAACCAATGATACGCAAAAACGGCAAACTCGAACCCGTATCCATGGACGAAGCCGTCAAAAAAGCAGCCCAAATCCTAACAGACGCCAAATACCCACTGCTCTTCGGCTGGAGTAGCACCGTAAACGAAGCACAACGCATAGGCGTCG
The DNA here is from genome assembly GCA_012515445.1 of Candidatus Bathyarchaeota archaeon. Taxonomy (GTDB): domain Archaea; phylum Thermoproteota; class Bathyarchaeia; order Bathyarchaeales; family Bathycorpusculaceae; genus Bathycorpusculum. The sequence continues at coordinate 47,342 of JAAYYI010000112.1, forward strand.
AATTAGCCGAAGAACTCGGATCAGCACTCGATAACTGCTGCAGCGTATGCCACGGCCCATCAGTCATGGCCACACAGGAAGTAGGCATCCCCGCAGCCACACTAGGCCAAATCCGCCATCGTGCAGACCTAATCGTCTACTGGGCATGCAACCCATGGACAAGCCACCCACGCCACGTAGAACGCTACACAGCATTCACCGACGGCCGCTTCGAAGGTAGCGAATGGAAAAGCTACATGAACAAAATGAAAGCATCAGCAAGCCGCAAAAAAATGGACATAGCCTCCAAACGCATCGAACGCGAAGAAGCCCAAATCAACCCACAAGTCGAAGTTAACGGTCCACCACCACAGACTCTGCAGAAGCCAGGCCGGAAAATGATCGTGGTAGACGTAAGAAAAACCATGTCCGCTGAGGCAGCGGATTACTTCATGCAGATCGAACCTAACCGCGACTACGACGTAATCGAAGCACTAAGATGCATCGTACAGGACCAAGAACTTGACGTTGAGAAAGTCGGCGGTGTCCCAGTAGAGTACCTGCGTGAAGTCGCAGACGCCATGATGAAATGCGAATTTGGCGTCATCTACTTCGGACTAGGCATGACACAGAGCTTAGGAAGATTCAGAAACATCGAAGTCGCAATCGCACTCGCACGCGACTTAAACCGCAAAACAAAATTCATCATCTCACCAATGAGAGGCCACTTCAACGTCACAGGCGCAAACCAGGTCTTCGCATGGCAAACAGGTTACCCCTACGCAATCGACTTCTCACAGGGCTACCCACAATTTAACCCAGGAGAAAACACAGCAGTCGACCTACTAAAACGAGAAGACAACGACGCAACACTCGTCATCTCCGCAGACCCTGGCGCACACTTCCCAAGCGTAGTCATGAAAAACATGATGAAGCACCCGCTAATCACAATCAACCCAGACATGAACGCCATTTCACGCTTAGGCGACGTAGTGTTCCCGACACAGTGGTGCGGCATCGAATACGTAGGCACAGCATACCGCATGGACTCAGTCCCGATTACCCTTAAGAAAGTGGTTGAAGCACCACCAGGCGTCTTAACCGACGAGGAACTCTTAAGCAAGATACTTGCTGAAGTAAGAGAAATAAAGAAGAAACGCGGCTTACCAGTCGGTTTAACTGAGCAAAAGATCGTTCACACTGAACCGATTGAACCGCCCAGAGTCTGCCCCGCTCCAGTTACGAAACCTAAACCTAAGAAAGTAGTGAAAAAGAAGAAGGAAGCTGCCTAAATGACTGAAATACTCATTAAAAACGGCTTCGTGGTTGACCCTTTAAACAAGATTAACTGCGAAAAGATGGATATAGCGATCAAAAACGGCAAAGTCGTCGCGAAAGTCAACGAAAAGAACGCGCAGGTAATCGATGCCGCGGGCTTAACCGTCATGGCTGGTGGAGTTGATATCCACAGTCACGTTGCCGGCGCAGAAGTTAACATGGGCCGCATGATCCGCCCAGAAGACCACTACAAGGATCCCGTCCGCAAAACAGCACTAACTCGCTGTGGCACAGGATACTCTATCCCATCCACTTTTGTTACCGGTTACCGCTACTCCGAGATGGGCTATACTTCAGTCTTCAACGGTTCCGTAGCAGCACTAAAAGCAAAACACGCCCACGAAGAACTAAACGACATACCACTAATGGATAAAGCCACCTACATCTTAACAGGCGACTGGTGGTTTGTGCTTGAAAACCTCGCCAAAGGCGATGTAGATGAATGTGCACGCCTAGTCGCATGGTTAATGCGCGCCACAAAAGGATACGCAATCAAAATCGTCAACCCCGGCGGCTTAGAATCCTGGGGTTTTGGACGCAACGTACACAGCATCGACGACCCAGTCCCCAACTTCGGCATCACACCAAGAGAAATCATGCGTGGCTTAATCAAAGTTAACAAAAAACTAAACATGCCCCACACAATCCACCTGCACACAAACAACTTGGGTGTACCAGGCAACTACCAGACAACACTCGATACGATGAAAGCATTCGAAGATCTTTCTACCGATGGCAAGCCAGTAGCACACATAACCCACATCCAATTCGCCAGCTTTAAAGGTGAAAACTGGGGCAAATTCAAATCAGGCGCAGAAGAAATCGCCAAATACATGAACGCTCACAACCACATGACACTCGATATGGGCCAAGTAACCTTCAGCGACACCACAACAATGACCGCTGACGGCCCCTTCGAGTTCAGCCTCTACGAGCTGGGCGGCCACAACAAATGGGTCAACAGCGACGTAGAAACAGAGAGCAGCGGCGGCATCATACCCTTCCACTACAAGAAAAACAGCCCAGTCAACGCGCTACAATGGTCAATCGGCCTAGAAATCGCGCTACTCATCAAGGATCCATGGAAAATCTTCATGACCACAGATCACCCCAACGGTGGCCCATTCTACGATTACCCCAAAGTCCTTGCTTGGCTATACAGCAAGAAAGCCCGCGAAGCAACACTCAAAAAGTGCCACAAGAGCGCCAAGAAAAAGAGTCTGCTCCCATCAATCGATCGCGAGCTAAGCCTCTACGAAATCGCCATCATGACCCGCGCTGGAACCGCAAAAGCCTTAGGATTACCTGACAAAGGTCACCTCGGCGTAGGCGCAGACGCAGATGTAGCTATCTTCAACATTAACCCCGAAACCTTAGACATCTCACAGAAGTTCCGAACCGCCCGCAAAGCCTTCGCCAACGCAGCATACACCATAAAAGACGGCACCATCGTCGTCAAAGACGGCCAAGTAGTTAACAGCCAGATTCCAGGTAGAACCTTCTGGGTTGACGCAGAAACAAAAGACCCATGCAAGATCGATGACGAAATGAAACGCAAATTCCGCGACTACTGGACTATCGAATTCGAAAACTACCCAGTCACTGACCACTACGTTAAGGTTTCAGACCGATTAGAAAGAAAGGCAAGTGTATAGACATGATAACCCTAACAGCACTTAGAGCATTCGATGTACCAATCCAAACACCCTGCATAACACCTGAGAACTTTACAGGAAAAAGCTTAGCGGAAATTAAAGTGCTTCCAGTCACAGAAGGCGTCCGCAACCTAACACTTGGCGACCTATTTAAAATCGAAGAAACAAACGACGGAACCTCAAACATCACCATTAACGGCGACTGCGCCAAAGTCAAACGCGTCGGCCAAGGAATGAAAACAGGTGAAATCACAGTCAACGGCAATATCGGCATGCACACAGGCGAAAAAATGGCCGGCGGCAAAATCATAGTTAACGGCAACGCTGGCGGCTGGACCGGCAGCGAAATGAAGAAGGGCACAATCGAAATCCACGGCGACGCAGGCGACTACACCGCTTCACCATACAGAGGAAACGACCTCGGCATGAAAGGTGGCTTAATCACCGTCGACGGCAACGTCGGCACAGACGTCGGCTGCTACAACCAAGGCGGCGTTATTAAAATCAAGGGCAACGCAGGCAGATTCCTCGGCTTCCACATGAGTGACGGCGCTATCTATGTCGAAAAAGACGTTGACGTCCGAGCAGGCGCATTAATGACAGGCGGCAAAATTGTGGTCGGCGGAAAAATGGAGATACTACCATCCTTCACAATCGACAATGTCAAACCCAAAGTCAAGGTTGACAGTGAAACAAACGTCGCGGGACCATTCTACGTGTTTCTAGGCGACCTCTCAGAGAAGGGCACCGGCAAAATCTTCGCCAACAAAGCAGCCAATCCAGCCTTCAAGTTCTACGAAAAATACCTCTAAACGGGCAATTCTTAGGCCCACCATTTTATCTTAATTTCTACATTCAAGCGCTACTTTGATATCCGAATTACTTATCAACGTCGCTTATCCTTGAAAAGGGCAGGTATTAGTTTATGCGTCAAGTTAAGATGACCAGGCTTGACTTAGAATCAAAAAAAGCAGAAGAAATCCTCGACGACATCGCTGAAGAGGTACCGCTACAGGTCACAGTTAACGGCGTCTACTCTTTTATTATATGGTCTTCACCTTCTCAGTTCAAGGAACTGGCGGTCGGCCACTTGTATGTCGATGACATCCTACAGGCCGTGGATGAAATTCAAGCTATAACAGAGGATAAGGCAAAAAATTTCTGCCAAGTCACACTAAAGCCCACAGTGGACTTAGAGGAGCGATTGAAAAACCAACGCAAAGGCACCCGAATAGTCCCACTCATAAAAGCTAGCACCTCTGCATATCAGCATGACGATAGATTAGCCATTGTACAGTCAAAACTAGCTATCAAAGCTCAGGTTATCCTTGATGCCATTGAACAGATGAACACAAAAGCCAAAGGCTTCAAAAAAACTGGCGGATTGCATGACAGCGGCATCTTCAAAGCGGACGGCACAATGGTTGCTTTCTCCGAGGACGTAGGCAGGCACAACACAGTCGATAAAGTCATCGGCGAAGGCTTGCTAAATGAAATTAACTTTGACGAATGTTTCATGTTCATTACTGGAAGAGTGCCGGGCGACATGATCTATAAGGCTGCAAAAGTCGGCTTACCAATCGTAGCCTCGGTTGCGGCGGTGCTAAACTCCGGCGTTGCCTCGGCTGAGAAAGCAAACATTACCTTAGTCGGTTTTGTACGCGGTAAACGCATGAACGTCTACACCTGTCGAGAACGCATCCAGCTCTAAACACCGATTTTATTTTCACAAAACGCCCTGTCAGACCGGGCCCGCGCGGCCAACGTGGCACAGCCTTTAACTTCGTATATTGTCGCTTCTTTTGCGTAGTTCTCTGCTGCCCTTATGTAGGTTTGTTTAGCGATGGCTTTTTTGCCGCGTCCAAGCTGAGCTTCGGCTAGTTTTTCCTCGCTTACCGCTGCCCAGAAATAATTGCTTTTTGCTTCAAAGCCGATGGCAAGAGTAGCTAAGGTGTTCTGTACCTCGTAGCATCTGCTTTCATCTAGCAGCTTCTGCGCTTCCCTTAATTGGTGCAGCTGTATAACCGGTAATTCGCCTCGGTTAAAGCAGACATCATCCCTAACTAAACCAGCGGTTGAGCGGGTTTTAAGGCTGGTAAAGTCTTCTTGGGAGTTAATGTTAACGAAACTTTGGAGTTCGGGGTCGAATCGGTAGATTTCTTTTAGAGGCGACACGAAGTGTATGCTTTCTGCGGCTCTCAACATGGCGTCCGCGTTGGCTTTGTTCAGTTCAAGAAGCGTCTGCGCGGTCTCCAGACAGGTTTTCCGCTCAACCGCCATAAGCAGAGTTTCAACTGTGCCGTCTGGCCACATCGGAACCGCCGTCTGATAACCCACACAGGCCTCAATTAGGTAATCCGCGACTTTTGAATTCAGAAACGGCATATCCGTCGGCACGATCAAGCAGTAATTGGCGTCAACAGCAGCTAAGCCAGAAACGATGGCTAACAGCGGTCCTTTAACTTGGCTGTCTCTTTGATCAACCACAAACTCTACATTGCCGATTCCATATTCTTCGATAAGTTTCCGGTAGATGGATACGCGTTGTTGATCATTAACGCAGACCACTATCTCATCAACCGTATTCTTGAGGTTATTGATTACATGCAGAAGAAGCGGTTTGCCGTCAAGTGGTGCGAGGGCTTTATCCAGCCAAGGCTGTCCCTCTATTTGGAAGCGTTTAGCGTTTCCGCCCGATAGAATCAGCGCAGCCCGACTAGCCATATGTGTTTCCTCAGCATTCTTCTAGCATATGCCTGATTAGTCTAACTAATTTTTCGCCGTCTTTAGGCACTTTGATGATTGGGAGTTCGTTGTAGCTTTCTTCGGTTGTCTGGTCCGATACTACTCCAGTTGCAGCAAGCACAGGCGGAGATGTACCGTGTAGTGTCCTCTCTAAATCTTGCAGATCCTTAGCTGTTATTATCTTTAGGATATCTGACCGCTTAGCGATCAGGTTATGGAATCCTTCGATAAACACTATGTCCAGGTTTTCTTTCTCAAGCAACCCCAATATTCGGCTTAAGTCGTTTAATTCACGTTTTGTCTTTTTTATAATGTCGATTTCCTGAGGAGATATGGCGACGACTACTTTGCTGCCCGCCGCAGCGTAGCGCCATGTGTTGGTGCCTTCGCGGTCCATGGTGAAGTCTTGATGGTGAATGTGCTTTATGGCTCCGACGCTATATCCTTCATCAGTGAAACGGCTAATCAGATACTCGATTGTGGTGGTTTTGCCTGATCCGCTTTGACCGATTGCGGCAACTATTAAAACCGTTATTTTCGCGCTCCGCCTTCACACAAAAGCGCCCTTTTATAATAAACTATCCTTTAATTCCGACATATTACCTGTTTCAAAAATCAATCGTAACCAACAGTGAGGCGCTCTTTATCGGTGGATCAAATTCGTTGAATAATTGTATTTTGACGATTGACTGATTTAGCGTTATGTATAGCTGTTTGCCTATCTGCTCTATTAGCATTCATTGTAGAAAGATATGGAGGGGGTACATATATCGTCTGGTAGGGAGGGGGAGGTCACTCTGAGGTAGGTCTAGCCTAAAGCCGCTTTTTATAGGGAATAGTGCGGAAGGTGCGGAGCAACAGAACACACAACTTTTAACTTCAAAACTGATTATCTTTGGTTAGTGGATTGTATGTCTGACAGTGAAGGTTACATCCCGCTTATCGATGAGGAAGAACTTGAAGAAGGCAAAATGAAAGCCATCCGCGTTGAGGGTAAACCTGTGCTTTTCATTAAGCAGAATGGGAAAATCTATGTGATTGACGACCGCTGTCCGCATATGGGCTGTAAGTTTTCGGGTGGTAGCTTGGATGGTAACGCGATAATCTGTCCATGTCATGAGTGGCGTTTTAGTCTGGAATCTGGCGAGTATGAAGAAGACTCGAATTATGTGTTGATTACTTATCCGTTTAAGGTGGTTGGGGGTAAAATCTGGATTAAACTCGAAGAGGACTTTTAGCCCCTTCTTCCTCTGCGGCGTATGTTAAGTTTAGGCTATTTTTTTGGGCACGTTATGGCATTATTTTGGAATTTGTAGGTTTTACAGAATTCCCAGAATGCCTCAGACGGCTTAAGCATCGCGTGCTTTGGACGTGCCATGTAGAGTGTACGTGCAGCCTTGGCTTCCATTATAGGTATGACTTTAATCAAGCTTGCCGCTTGAGCTTTCGCGGCGGCAATAGATGAGATAACGCTGATGCCTCTGCCTTCGGAAACTGCGGTTATCACGGATTGAGTGCTGCCGACCTCAAAAGCAACCTTCAAGTCGTCGTAGGCGATTTTGTTAGCTTCAAGTAGCTTCTCCGATTCAAGTCGTGTACCGCTGCTTTCTTCACGGATAATCACAGAATACTTTAATGCCTCCGATAGTTTGACTGTCTTTGACTTCGCTAACTCGTGATTGCAGGCGGTTATCAGTACGAGTTTATCTTCGCCGATTGGAATAAAATCGAATTTTTCTTCGAAGCCGCTTGTTGTGCCTATAGCGGCGAATTCGGCGTCGTTGGCCTGCAATGTGCTTAGACTTGTTAGGCTGTCCTGTGCTTTAATTTTGAAGCGCACTTCCGAGTACTTGTTTTGGAATTCGGCGATCAAGCCTGGAAGTATATGCTCCTCAGGTATAGTGCTTGCAACGATGCGGATAGTGCCTGAAAGGGTTCGTTTTGCGCTGGAAATCTTTGCTTTTGCATCTGTGGCTTGGTGAATTATTTTTTCTGCCGCGTCTTTTAGTGTTACGCCCGAGTCGGTTAGGTCTACGCCGTTTGCTGAACGCTTGAATAATTCAGCGTCGAAGAATTCTTCTAAGGCCGCGACATGGTGGCTTACGGTGCCCTGGCTGGTTTTCAGCTCTTTGGCAGCTATTGAGAAACTGTGTGTTCTTGCGACTGTAAGAAAGGTGTTCAGGTAGTCGAATCTTATTGTTTCCATGCGCTTTTTTGCCTCTGCATTAATGTCTGGGTAATACTTTATATGCTTATTCCAGTTTTGAATACACGCAATGTCTTTATATTGGATATTCTAATAGACATTATTAAACATTCACGGCTGAATAGTATGACAACCTTTACCATAATCATTTACGAAGCACCTTATGCCAAAGAACGCGCCCTAACCGCGCTAAGATTCGCATGGACGGCAGACTTAGAAGGCAACAAAGTACAAATCTGGCTTTTTGAAAACGGCGTCTACCTCGCCAAGAAAGGACAGAAACCCGCACAAGGCTTAACCAATTATGGCCAGATGCTCGAGGACCTGATTAAAGGCGGCGTGGAAGTCAAAGGCTGCGTAGTCTGCGCTGACGCTCGCGGCTTAACTCAAGATGACTTGCTTGATGGAGTAAAATTAGCTACCGTGCATGACCTTGTCGAGTGGACTGCTAACAGTGATAAAGTAATAACATTCTAGGTAGGTAACTTGAGCGCCGAGAAACTTGATGTATCGGGCAAAATGTGTCCGCTCCCAGTTGCATTGACTAAGCGTAAGCTAGACTCTATGGCTTCTGGACAGTTGCTGGAGGTTATTGGTGAAGGCGAGTTAGAGTTTGATAATGTTCAGCGCTGGGTAAAGAATAACGGACATGTGGTGGTTGAAGCTTCGAATGCCGACGGGACATTTAAGCTGTTGATAAAAAAGAAATAGCTGAAAACCAATTATTATTAATTTTTTTAATAACTGAAATTACTTTTTTATAGGATGAAGTGTTTAGCATAGCAACGGCAAGTGAAAAAGCTATGTCTGAAAAATACATCGAACTATGGAAAAGCATAGACATGGATATCGAAAAACACAACATCCTACTAAACGCTCTAGGACAATTCTACGGCAGCATCTATTTACCCCAGAAGAATCGTCCACAAAAGATGGATTACTTCAACTGGGTAGTCTCAGAAGTTCATGGTGGAAGAATCAAAGAGCTAAACGACCAACGCGCACTGGGCAAAAAAGTCGTCGGCGCATTCTGCGTCTACGCACCAGAAGAACTCGTGTTTGCAGCAGGCGCAAACATGGTCGGATTATGCGGAGGCGCAGACTTTTCGGTTCCGGACGCAGAAGCAGTCCTGCCACGTAACCTCTGCCCACTAATCAAATCATTCTATGGCTTTAGACTCAACCGCACCTGCCCATACTTTCAGTCAAGCGATCTCGTCGTCGGCGAAACCACCTGCGACGGTAAAAAGAAAGTCTACGAGTTACTATCAGAACTGATCCCAACATACGTGATTGAAATCCCTCATCGACCCGACACACAGCAAGGTAAAGAGTTCTGGCATAAAGAGGTAGAAGCCTTTAAAATTAAACTTGAAGAAGTAACAGGCAACAAGATCACCGCTGAAGGTCTAAAGGCTTCAATCGAGTTAATTAATAACAAGCGAAAAGCTCTCAAACGTCTCTCCGATTTACGTGCACACTCGCCTTCGCCGATCAGCGGCTTAGACGGATTACTAATCAACCAGATCAGCTTCATGGATGACCCCAAACGCTTCACAGAAAAAGTCAACAACCTTTGCGACGAACTCGAGCAGCGAGTTAAAGATGGTGTCGGCGTCGCCGCAAAAAATGCCCCTCGTATCATTGTTGCTGGTTGCCCCATGGCAGTTCCCAACTGGAAACTCCACAGCATCGTCCAAGCAACAGGTGCCACGATTGTATCTGAAGAAAGCTGCGTTGGTACACGCTACTTCACTGACTTAGTAGAACCAAAAGGTGACAGCGTAGACGAGCTTTTATGGGCGATTGTTGAGAAATACAGCAAGATTCCCTGTGCATGCTTTACTCCAAACGACAGACGCATACAAAGCATTGAAGCGCTGGCTGGGCAGTTCAAAGCAGACGGAATCATCTACTACACTCTACAGAACTGTCATGACTACAACGTTGAAGGCGTGAAAGTTGACAGGGCAATGAAAGCAAAGGATATACCAATGCTGAAAATCGAAACCGATTATTCGATGGGCGATGCACCGCAGATTCAGACACGCGTCGAAGCATTCCTTGAGATAATCGCGGGCAAAAAGCAAGCCTAAACTTGCCTTTCTCTTTTTCTTTTTTTAAAGTTTTTATCTTTTCAATATCAATTGACTATTGAGGTAAAACTGGATGAGTTACCGCTTAACCAAAGCCGTGCCAGTACATGGCTGCAGCTGTAAACTACCACAGTACCAACTCGGCGAACTACTTGACCAAGCAGGTATGACCAGCGAATTCGGCCCAGAAGTGCTCGCGGGTCCATGGGAAAATAGCAGCGTAGTCAAAATCGCCGACGGCATCGCTGTCCTGAACACGCTCGATTTCTTCACGCCCATGGTTGATGAACCAGAAATCCAGGGTAGAATCGCGGGCAGCAACGTAACCAGCGACATCTACACACTAGGCGTTACGAAAATCGCCAGCATACTCACCATAATGGCGTTCCCAGAGAATATGCCTTCTGAACTGGCGGTTGGTATGCTTAAGGGATTGGGCGACTTCTGCCGCGAAATGGATACGCCATTGGTCGGTGGACATACAATTCGCAATCCATGGCCGATTATTGGCGGTGCGGCAACAGGAATCGGCGACCCCGAAAGAATCGTTTACACTAAAGGCGCTAAATCCGGCGATAGATTGTTCTTGACAAAGCCGCTTGGGATTGCGCCGGCTATGGCTGCATATCGGCTGCGTAAAGAGCAGGAAGGCAAAGAACTTCTCGAAGGCATATCTGAAGAGGTTATTGATGCAGCAGTCAATGGTGCAATAGAAGGGATGATTACGTCAAACAAGCCAGTGGCAGAGGTTATGCAGAAGGTGCATGTGCATGCAGCAACAGATATCACGGGGTTCGGTCTTAAAGGCCACTCAGAGAATATGGCGCGACTCAGCGGAGTCGATATAGTCATAGATAAGCTTTGGGTGATCCGCGGCACACCGCAGCTTACAGATATCTTCGGTTATCCGCTGTTCAGTGGCGAATCAAAGGAAACTGCAGGTGGAATACTAATGGCCGTGGCAAAAGAAAACGCAGATAACCTTCAGAGCGAACTAGAGAAGCGCAAGGTAAGGTACTGCGAAGTAGGTTACGTCAAAGAAGGCCCAGGTGAAGTCCACGTAATCAAAGCCGCGGAAGTCATTGAAGCTTAATTTTCTTACTTTTTTATTGGGTCGTCCTGAGTGTGACTTACAATTTCAACGCTGCTATCTCCCTATCCCCTTCTAAAAAGTGTCTAAATAGTGAACCTACCCTGCTCAGAAGTACCTCCCCCTCCCTATCATATGAAAAAAGCAGCCCTCAAATGACCCCCCGCTAAAGGATTATGCATAGATTTCCTGACAGGCTCTAAAAAAGAACGCTAAACCATGCTTAACCAAAAATGGGCTGGGAGGAAAATATTGCTCTGCCTTTTCAGAGACGCTAGCAGTTCATCTCAGAATCCCAATCAAAACTGCCCGAATCCTCAAGCCACTTAGGCCAATGGCTGCACCAATTCGGTATAGCAACATCTTTTACGCGGTCACCTGAAGGATGATACGGCTTCAAATCCACAATCGGCGTATCAGGCGCTGCATCAATCCACGGAATCTGTACAGTTCCCTCTTTTTGGTCTACGCCTAATATTGACACGACAGTCATAGCTATCGGGTTTGGTCTAGCGTTTGAACGCGTGGCAAAGATGCCTAATTTCTCTGGTGCTGTCCTGTAGGGCTTTTTGCACTCCAGCATTTGTCTGCCCTCGGTGTTATCGAGCATGTGGCTCCACCATAGAACAACAACGTGACCAAAATCCCCCAGTCCATTCAACGCCTTCCTGTAGGGTTCATAGACTCTAAGCTGGAATCCATAGTTTGTCTGTTCGATTTTTCCAATTGGCGATATCTTGAATGTTTGATCACTCATCTTTTTCACCTATTTCCATAAACTGTTTAGCCCATTCTTTTTCGGTTCTGAGATGCATAATCGGCCTCGTCGCCAATGCATGGTCGCTCTGTGGATAGTTGTGTTCTTGGAAGTACCTTTCTACGCTTTCATAGACGCTTATGGCTTCATCGATGGATTGGATGTACTTTTTTAGGGCTTCCTGTCTTTCTTGTTTGTTTAGGAAGCACAGGTTGGCTATGGCTAAATCGATTCGCCAGGTGGTTTTTTCAACGTTTGACAGGATGTCTATTAGGCTGTTTTTTAGTGCGGTTTGCCCGTTTTCTGTGGCTGTGTAGATTTTTTGTGCTACGTTATTTTTGGATAGTTTTATTGCTGATTTGATTAATTCTTTTTCTTCAAGCTTTTTTAGTATTTTATATATAGAGGGCAGCGAGATTTCTGTCCAGTGGCGCATGTTTCTGTCTTCGATTGTTTTTTCTATTTCGTATCCGTGCATTGGTTTTTCGCAGATTAAGCCGAGTATGGCTATCTCCATGTTCGATATTATACTCATATGATATTATAACGATATAATATGGCCCTAATTAAGCTACCGTAATTACCTTTGGCTCCCTTACCAACTGCACACACGCTTTCGAAAGAAACCTGCCTCCGCTCTTAACGAGCGCACAAGCAATCATAACGATACCTAAAAACAGAGCCGTCAGCTATATCGAAAAGGCGTTTACGGGTGATCTTTTAATTTAGCGGTAAAATCTTTCTGCGCTTTCCTGTACCTTTTAACTATATCCCTTCCAAAATCTGTAACTTCTGAGGAGCCTCCACCTCTAGCGCCGCCGCGGCTGCGAGTTACCAGTGATTGACTAAGTCTCTCCTCAGCTAGCGTTATCCTGTGTAAGGCGTATCGGTAGGACATGCCTAGCTCTTTTGATGCTTCTAGAACAGAATGGTGTTGGTCTATCTTTTCAATTAGTTTGGCTACGCCGTCGCCAAAGACGGGTTCTTCTTTCTCGTTTACCATCCAAAGCTTGAATCGGTAGCTTAAAGGGCACATGTTGCTGGTCACCTTGCATTATTTGTGCCGTCTGAGGACTTAAGCTTAATGTTGGCTGTGCTTTTTCGGCTGTAGAGTTAGCGTTGTTTGTGGTGTAGTTGTAGTCAACTGTAGCTAGCAAGGCTTTTATAGCATATATATTGTATATACGATTAATATCAAACGGGTCAACTGTCACTTAGGGAGAACGAACATTGTCGGAATCCATGCAAGATACCCCAAAATTAAACCAAGTTGTCGAAAAAAAAGTCCTCAACTCGGTAACTAAAAAACTTACCATATATGCCCCAGATATCGCTGTAAAAGCGCATGCCGGGCAATTCGTCATCTTCAAAGTACGCCAAGACAGCGAAAGAATACCCCTAACCTTATCGTCATGGGATAAAGAAAAAGGCACAATCTCACACATTTTCCAAGAAGTAGGCTACTCAACTATCGAATTAGGCAAACTACACGTAGACGACAAAATAATGCATATAGCCGGACCACTGGGTAACGCAAGCGAAATAGAGAACTTCGGAACAGCCGTCGTAGTATGCGGAGGCTTAGGCACAGCAGTCGCCTACCCCGTAGCTAAAGCGCTAAAAGAAGCAGGAAACAAAGTCATCTCCATAGTTGGCGCAAGAAACAAAGACCTCTTTATTTTAGAGAACGAAATGAAAGCCGTATCCAGTGAAATCTACTTTACAACCGACGACGGCTCAAACGGAACCAAAGGCTTTGTCAGCGACGTCCTTAAATCACTCATCGCAAAAAAGGAAAAAATCGACATAGTATTCGCAATCGGCCCCCCAATAATGATGAGCGTTATCGCTGACCTCACACGACCACACAAAATACGAACTATCGCCAGCTTAAACCCGATTATGGTTGACGGTATGGGTATGTGCGGTGCCTGCCGAGTATCAATCGACGGCAAAACACAATTCGCGTGTGTAGATGGCCCAGAATTTGATGCACATAAAGTTAATTTCAAAGAACTCATGCTGCGGCTTAAAAGCTATTGTACTGAAGAGAACAACCTTTCATTAGCGTACCAAAAACCCGGAGAGAATAACTGTCAATGTCACGGACACTAAATAACCAGCCCCCGACGAACAACCGCTTCACAGCGGTCAATGTCCCAAAACAAGACGCGTTTAACCGAACAAAAAACTTCAGAGAAGTCGTCTTAGGCTACACTGAAGAGCAAGCAATCGCCGAAGCATCCAGGTGCCTAAATTGTACACAACCAAAATGCGTCGAAGGCTGCCCAGTTGGCGTAGAAATCCCTGTCTTCATCAAACTTATCAAACAAAACGACCTCGCCGGCGCAATCAAAAAAATTAAGGAAAAAAATAGTTTACCCGCTATCTGTGGACGTGTTTGCCCGCAGGAAGAGCAGTGCCAAAAGAACTGTCTTGTAGGCAAGAAAGGTGATCCGGTTTCAATCGGCCGTCTTGAACGCTTCGTTGCAGATGTGGAACGCGAAAGAGGCATCGAGGTCCCCAAGCTTCCTGTTTGCAACGGTAAAAAAGTCGCTGTTGTCGGCGCTGGCCCGGCTGGTTTAACCGTGGCTGCGGATCTTGCGAAGCTGGGTTATCCCGTCACCATTTTTGAAGCTCTCCATAAAGGCGGCGGCGTCTTGGTCTATGGCATCCCCGAGTTCAGATTACCTAAATATATAGTGCAAGCAGAAATCGACTACATCAAAAAACTCGGCGTTGAATTCCAGCCGGACTACCTTATAGGCAGAATATTCACAATCGACGAACTATTCAAAACCTGCTTCAAAGCGGTGTTCGTAGCAACAGGCGCAGGTTTACCGAAATTCCTAGAAGTCCCCGGCGAAAACCTCAACGGAATATACTCAGCTAACGAATTCCTCATCCGCGTAAATCTTATGAAAGCATTCATGTTCCCGCAGTCAAAGACACCCATAAAAGTCGGTAAAAAGGTTGCAGTCATCGGTGGAGGGAACGTAGCCCTCGACTCGGCACGATGCGCACTGCGACTGGGCGCCGAAAACGTCACAATCTACTACCGCAGAACAAGAAACGAGATGCCCGCACGTGAAGAAGAAATCTCCAACGCTGAAGAAGAAGGAATATTCTTCAAGTACCTAAGCACACCGGTTAAATTCGAAGGCGACGAACAAGGCAACGTTAAATCGATGATAACTCACTCCATGAGGCTCTGTGACGCAGATGACTCCGGAAAACGCCGGGTAGCCCCAATTCAGGGTTCAGAAGTGAAAACAGACATCGACACAGTCATTGTGGCCATCGGACGCACACCTAACCCCATCATACAGTCCACAACGCCGGGACTGCAAACCGAGACAGGCGGCATAATCGCAAGCGACGAATCCTTCAAAACCAGCCTCGACGGCGTCTGGGTAGGCGGCGACATCGCAACAGGCGAAGCTACAGTAATCAGCGCAATGGGTTCAGGCAAAATCGCGGCTAAAAGCATCCACGAGTACCTCTCAAACCCCAAAAAAGAGCAGTAAACCCCCAAAAAAGGGGGTTAACCCATCGGTTTTTATAAAAAAACCTAGCAGAATACCTGCCGCTAACGCGGCAGGATGAATGCGTCAGTTCTATATTTTGTTCGGCTCTAAAGGTCTACCACCATTAGATAAGGAGGTGATCGACTTGGACAAGGCTAGGACTTGTGCTTACCAAGCCAACTACCACCTCATCTGGGCCACTAAATACCGTCGCAAGGTTTTGGATGGCTCAGTTAGGGTTAGGCTTGAGGAGCTACTTAAGATGATTGCTGAGCAGAATGGTTGTCTTCTGTTGGCTGCTAGGGTTCATGATGGTGACCATGTGCATGTGTTTGTCTGTGCTCCCTCGTCTGTGTCTATTCCGGAGATGGTTCGTTTTTTCAAGTGTATTTCTGCTAAGGTGCTGTTTGAGGAGTTTGCTGGGCTTAAGCTGCGGCTTTGGGGTGGGCATTTGTGGTCTGAGGGCTATGCTGTTAGGACTGCTGGTGTTGTGCCTAGTGCAAAGATAGAGGAATACATAAATCGAAAGTAGTTTTTTTTTAGGATGCTCGCCGCGAAAGCGGCGAGTAGTTCAATTTATCCAGTTTTTGTTTCAGTTAACGGTTCATTAGGTGTTGCTTTGAACGCTCTATTCACTGCGGTTTCAGCGATGCTAAAGGTGCAGTGCGAGATGCGTTTTATGTTGTCGCGGATCGAGCATATCCCGCAGACGAGTTCAGCGCTTTTATGTGGTCCAATGAAGGCTTTAGAGGTGATTTCCACGTCTAGTTTCTCGAGTTTCTGGCGGTGTTTCATGATTGCGACGGCTGCGTCGACGTTTTTGCTGAAAAACGCCTCGACTGATTTTACATAGAGTTCAGTGACTTCTGTGCCGGCGTTAATCATGAGCGCCACAACGTCGTCGGGTATGGTTTGTTTGGCGCCGTTAAGCATGATTATGTGCTTGGTTATTTCCGCTGCGTAGTCAGATGCGTGCTCCATGCGGGTAACCAGCGTCTGGTGATCCATACAGTCAACGGGATCAACGTGCAATTCGTTTGCCAGATGCGGGTTTTGCGCGGCGTTACGCAGTATGCGCATGATTAGGAACGCGAAGTGGTCCACATCATCGTCTAATGAGTAGGTGGATTTCGCCAGTGGCACATCATTGTTTTTGAGTGCACTAAAGGCGCCTTCGCACATGGATCGCGATATGAGGTGCATACGCTGGATCGCCTGCTCCAGTGACGCTTTAGATTCATCCATAAGGCTTTGCATGTAGACGGTTTTAGCGTCTGCAGCCATAACCCGCATGTAGAGGCGGCCTGCCATGTTTCGTACTGCTTTTGTCTGCGGCACAGAGAAAATATTTTCAGAGGCTAATGTGATGCCTGTGTAGCCGTTGAGGAATGCGCCTAGAATTTTCTGTGTAATTAGGATTTCCTCTTCGTTTTGCATGATGGTTAGGGTGACTTCTTTTTCTTCTGAACGTTTGGTGCTGCTTGGGTATATTACTAGTGAGCGGTCACGTTGGATGTTGAATTGTACTGTTTCGCCTTTTTTTAAGTCGTTTAGCTGCATCCACTCTTTTGGCAGTGAGACCACAAGCGAGGATTTGCCTAAGGACATGATTTTTCTTTCCATACAAGCAACCTGCAGGTATTAGCGGTTAATATTACATATACTTGCAGCATCTGAATATATATTATGCGCTAAATTCAGTGTCTCTATGGGCGGTTATCTTCCTCTAAATTTAAGGTAATACACGACGCCGCCCACCGCACACGCTACAACCATGGCGATTACGATGAAGAGTCCATATTTAACGTATAGCGGCGGCTCATTAACGACGTGGATCAATATATTGGAAACGGTTTTGTAAGCAGTATATGGTGTATTAAATCTCGCTACAGAAGGCATTTATAAGAAAAACGCTAATGAGCTTTCAAGTGAAAAGACATGATAAACCCACAGGGTCAAAATCAAACTATAAAAACAATCCACCTAAACGCGGAGTGAGTTGAGGATGAATTACTCCAAAGACTAATGAAAAACAAGTATGCACTAAGCACCGTCGTCACAACCTTGATTATCCTGGTCATTTCAGTGCTGCTGGCAAGCTCTTTATTGTAGTGTATAAATTGTATTTGATTCATCTATGGTTGCTATTGTTGAATATTATGCATTGTTTGTATGCCCATTCCGGACGTGCAGAAGTGTCTGTCAACAGCCACACGCATACAATCACATTAAATCTAAAAGAATGCCCCCACTCAGCATCATTAAAGCTAAAGTGGGCCGCGTTTATGCGCCCTTTAGTTTTGCGGTTGCCTCAACAAGGCTTGTTTTTGTTGCTCAATGCTGAGCCCACAAGCGTTTTTATCTTTCCAGAACTGCTAGGTAGCTGCCTTGTTGCTCAAGGATTCTGTCGATTTTGTTATTCTCTTTGAGTTCAACCTGAGAATTGAGTTGCATGCCAAAAAAAACTATAGCGTTAATATCTGTACTTCTTGCTCTTGTTTTGCTTATGTCTATCAGCGGATTTGCTGAGGCACAGACAATCACGCCAACGCCAACCCCGTCGCCCACTCCAACCCCAACTCCAACACCGACTCCTTCACCCACTCCAACTCCGACCCTTAGCCCAACGCCTAGACCAACTGCAACTCCCACACCCACACCTACGCCCACACCAACAGCTACGCCTAAACCGACACCCACACCCACAGCAACACCGAACCCGACAGTAACCCCCACACCAACACCAAGACCATCTCCCACTTCGACCCCAACTCCAAAACCGACTCCGAACCCAACGCCTAAACCATCAGCAACCCCCACACCCTCACCTACACCTAAACCAACCGCGTCGCCTACGCCCACACCAACAGCTACGCCTAAACCGACACCCACACCCACAGCAACACCGAAGCCGACAGTAACCCCCACACC
>JAAYYI010000113.1 GCA_012515445.1 Candidatus Bathyarchaeota archaeon
GTCGCCGTTTGTGAAGACAAAGGTGATGCTTTTTGGGTCTGTTTGGTCTTGGAACACTACTTCTTTACTGAATTGGTTAAGTTTGACTTCATGGCGAACCCCGTTTAGGGTGTAGCTGAATTCGTCGCCGCTTCCCGAACTAAATGATACCCTCTTCCAGACATCGCTCATCGAAATATAGTACTCATCCAGCGTGTCGCCTTTAGCTTGATATACCTTAAGCATAGTCCGCGGATGATCCAGCTCATACGCCAACGTCAACACGGCTTCCGCGGCGTCCATGTACTGCACTGTCTCGTCGGTTTGGGCGGTCACGTTTTTGCCGGAGAACTCTTGGAACCAGAAACCTGGAACCTTGGTGACGACAACCGACGTGTTTTCGGGGTAGTTTTCACGTAGCCACAGGCCTGCGTCCATGGCTTTCAGGTCGGTGGTGGCGTAGTATTTTCCTGCCTCAGTGATTTTGCCGTAAACTGTGTCCCCGCGAAGAACAACCCCTGCCGCTAACGCTACAATCAAGACGACAGTGACAGCTTTCACCCAGTTTTTTCTGAAAACGCTTCGATGGTTAAGGAAATAAGCGTAGGCTTTGTCGGCGAAGAACACTACTGTTACGGCTGCAAGAATCACAAGCGGCGTTGTAACGTAGTAGATGAACCATGCAAACGGCATATAGAGGCCCACAAGGTAGGATTCCGCGAAAAAGAACGGTACAAACAACGCCAGCACCAGTATGAGCCAGTACAGCGATTTACGCTGCTTCCGTAGAACATAGAATGACACTCCGACTCCTGCTAACCCGAGGAGGAGAACGAATCCAAAGTTCGTATTTAACCCACTGAAACCCACCGCTGGAATCTGGTACACGTAGCTCTTGATTGCGAAGAACACATAATCAATAACCAAGTCTATGTAGGCGTACATGGCTTGGAAGTAATAGAGAAAGAACGCTATACCGCCTCCGCAGATCAACGCCAAAACAACTTTGAGGTTTTTGCCCCTAGACGTGATGAGCATATACAGCAGTATAGGCGGAAAAATAAACGCTGCAAGGAAAGTGCCCAGCTGATGGCCGAGCACAAGCGAAAACGCGGCAAAGAACGCCACAACCAAATAGCCATGATGCTCCACCGCAAGCGGCGTGTAAAGCAGCACCAGCGCCATAAACGCTAACGCCAAAACCGTAGTGTAGCCGCCGAACTGGTTAGCCTCATAGATCGGGAAGCACAACAGCAGCAGAATAACCGCGGCGATAGCGACTTTACGGTTAAAGAACTTACGAGCTAAAAGATACACTGACATGAGCAGCAGCCAATTAAGCGCCACTGTGAGGATTCTTAGAATAACGATGTATTGAGTGATCTCGGCTGCGCCGCTAAGCGAGATAATCATCGCGAGTACAATCTGGAAAAGCGGCGGCGTCCAACTCAGATTTGCAAGAGAAATCTCGCCGGTATTGAGGAAAATTTGAGCCTTCTCTAAATGCACGGCGGGATCGTTGCCCAAAAGTACGCCGTTCATGGAGATAAGGGAGCTGAACATGATGAGGATGAGCACTGAGAAAACGGCTATGAAGATGACTTCTATTTTGCCTGCTTGATTTTGGTTTATCAAGGCGACGACGCTACCCACCCGTGGCTGGAGCTCAGTTTACTCTATAAATTGCTACTTCTTCGTTAATAAAGACAAGGCTAAAAAGGGGATCCAGTCGGAATTTGGCGTCGACATCAAGTTCTGTCTTGTCTGGGTTAGTGTCGTCTTTAATTGAGAGTACAACGTAGCTGGCCTGTCTGTTGTGCAGTTCCGCTTGATAGTCAAAGTTGTCCCAGCCGTAGTCAGTGGGCATCTTGTTAAGTGCGGTGTCCAGATTGCCTCTGACGATATCTAAGAAGTAGTCGTCGATCGCCCCTTGATTATCGTATTTGCTCTGATTATTCGTTTCAGAGTATGCACCTGTAAGCAACTGAACTTGCCCTGAGTCTTTCTCAGACAAATCGTACTCTACCTGTATGACTTTCACTACACCGCCGATCTTGGTAATGTATGGATCACCTTGAGGAGTTGTACTGAAGATTAATTGACCAAAAGATTTTGTGCCAAGATCCACCAAGCCAATTGTGGCTAAATCGTTAGCATATCTAACTTGTAATCCGTTAGTTCCAATTGTCATTTCAAGTTTACTGAAAGTTACGCCCTGGTGCAAAGCAGTAAACGTCATCGTTACGTTGACAAATCTTACATCCCTGTAAAGGGTTGAGTAGAGCGTATAGTTGAAGTCATTGTTGCCTTTAACTACTATTATTGATGCATAGTCGCTATTGTTTTCGATACGCATATCTTTGATGGCTAGATCGTTAATCCTAGCTGTTTGGTCTACGCCGTTTATTTCGTACTCAATCGAGGAACCGTTACCATCAAAGGTGAAGAACGAGTAGGGGTTATATGTCCAGTTCTGCTTCACCAGAATTTCCGGGTTATGCCTTGAAGCGTAGCCGTCCTCCCTGACCTGAATGTAGCCATTATCGATTATGTAATCTGTGTCCAGTAATTTGGCTGCGAATGACGCATTATCGACTTCGCGGTTTACCGTCAAATACGCCGGATCAACAGCGCTCAACGTTGGCCGCTGAGTGAATCCGCCAAGCCACCAACCATACAACGCGTCCGCGACAAGCACGGAGCCCGGCGCCGTGTTGTTTTTCAGCCACTGGGTTGCCTCCCACTTTGGATTATCCATTGTCTGATAGTAACTCTGCAGCGTCTGGCCGACGCCAAGCGAAGGTGTGACAAAGATTGGCAATGCAACAAACGAGAACAACAAGAACACCAAAATGCAGAAAGAGTAAATCCGCTTCCGCGTAGACACAACTGCAAGTCTGTGCCCTGTATTCTCAAATTTCCTCTGCAAACCCTCAATACGTTTGCTAACCTTAACCTTGTATCTGCCAAGATGCACTCGCCCCCTGTACTTTTCGACGCCCAAAGCTATGGTTTCGGCGCCATGATCCATCAATATACCGATAAACACCAAAATCGGCAGCACTAAGAAGTACAGGAACCTGTTGTAGTCTACTGGTGCACCGACGAGGTAGCCCTGTGTGCATACTAATGGTACAAAGACCCACATGGCAAGCAGAAAAGTTGGCAAAGCCAAGAGCTTCTTGTAGTACTTGGTTGAGAACGCAAAGAAAGCTCCGACGATTAGGAAAAGCGGCGCCACAATCCAGTAAGCCAGAATCCTTGAGAACGCTGCGTTATCTATTTCTGCTGAGCCATACTGCGCCAGATAAGTTGGGACTGCCTGAATCAGGAAGGGTGATACAAGTAGTGCGCCGAAAACCATCGGAAGCACCCAGTAGAGCACGGTTTTTCGCTGTGTCCCCATAGCTTTAGGCCACAGTAAGACAAAGAGGATGACTGGTGTAAGAATACCGATAAACATGGCTGAACTAAGAGAATGCGTCAGGAAAATTGAGCCCGCAAGGATAGATGTAGACACGAAAAAGGGCACTTTCGTGAAGCGGTCCTTCTCCAAGTACAGGTAATAAGTGAGTGGGATAAGCATCAAAGTTATTACGTTGGGGTACCCTGCCCACGTGAGCATTTCTATGTCGAAACGCGAAATCGCCGCCAAGAACGCCACGATGTAGGCTGCTGAGACAGAGAAAACCCGCTTAGTAATCAGAAACGTGCACAGCACAATCAAAGCTGAGAATAAAGAGACAACTGCTGCATGCGCGACATACTCAGGCAATCCGGTAAACAGCATAACGCCTGCAGTGAAAATGTGGTACCCCGGAAAAGTCAACGAGACACCGCCGCCAATATGATAGTAATTATAGAGGAAGTCAGTGTTTCCACTGCCAGTAATCGAGTAAATCACGCTATTATGCAGCCCAATATCGGCGCCGGGTGGGAAACCGCTCCAGAGCAGCAGAAGCAAACGATAAACAAATGCGAACGAAAATATCAGTAGCAACAAGACGTACATTCGGTTTGATTTCGGCATTTGCTTTCCCGCTTAATGTGCTTACTTTTGGTTTGTTGGTAAAAGGTTAAATATGGATTTCGAGTATAAAAACCCCCAGAGTATCACACAGGAAAAAGGTGTTTAATATGTCTTGGCTAAAATCTATGATGGAAAAAGAACCACCAGAACCAGAAAATCCATTAGGCATCGTTGTTATCGGCAACATTGAACCAGACATGCACGATACAGCAAAAGAAGCAGTCAGACGCACACTAAAACGCGCAGGCTTCAAAACAATCGACGTCGGAAAAAGCGTTGCACCACAAGTATTCATTGACAAAGTAAAAGAAAACAACGCAAACCTAATCGCACTATCAGTTAACACAGTACCAGCAAAGAACAACCTTGCAAAACTCGACGAACTCCTAAAGGCAGCAGGTCTCAAAGACAAAGTCGGCATCATCATGGGCGGCGCAGCCGTTAAGAAAGAAGATGCAGACGCATTTGGTGCACTCTTCGGCAAGAATAAGGAAGAAGCTCCAGAGCTTGCAAAGAAAGCATTAAAGAAATAAGCTTGATAGGTCTGGATCTTTAATGGCCTTTAAATTCGAAAAAGAACAAAAAGTCTTCGAGATTGGTAATGCAAAAATTGGCGGTCAACCAGGCGAGAACCCAACCTTCTTGATTGGCTCTATCTTCTGGCTAGGCCAAAAAATGGTTCAGGATGCCAACAAAGGTATCTTCGACGCCAAAGCAGCAGAAGACATCATCAACAGGTGCCAAACCCAAAGCGACATTACCGGTGTCAAGTTCGCACTAGACATAGTCGCAACAACAGAAACCGCATTTGAAAAATACATCGACTTCGTCCCGAAACACACTGACGCACCACTCATGCTCGATGCCATGTCACCAAAGACCCGTATGGCAGCAGCAAACTTGGCAAAGAAAATGGGTTTAACAGACAGATGCCTCTATAACTCCGTCTACAAAGGAGTTACCGATGCTGAACTTGCAAACCTCAAAGAAAGCGGCATCAAGATGTCTATTGTTCTAGCAGACGATCCAAAAGACACAACCCTTGAAGGCAAAATGAATGTTATCGTTGAAGCGTTAGCATTAGCCGAAAAAGGCGGAATCACAAAACCACTCATCGACACAGCTATCCCAGCATTCGAACCAGACATGGGTACATCCGTCAGAGCCATAACCATCATGAAAGAGAAGTATGGTTATCCAGTCGGATTAGGCAGCGGCAACGTTGTCACAACCATGGGTTGGGTCAAAGCAAACATTGCAAAAGAATTCCGCAAGGGTCCAGTTTGCTCAACAAACACCATCATGCAGATGGCAGGCGCCAACTGGTTAATGGTCGGTCCAGCTGAACAAGCCGAATGGGTCTTCCCAGCAGCAGCAATCACGGATACATACATTGCATCTGCAGCAGCTGATCTCGGAACAAGACCATCAGACGAATCGCACCCAATCTACAAAGCTTTCGCATAAGCTTTTTCCTTTCTTTTCTTTGTTAAAAAAATAACAACAGTACAGTTGAAGTGCTCCCTTGAAACCAACAAGATGGCTCGCATTAGTACTCTTATTCACAGTTCTTACTTTACTTGCCACTTATCTCGTTCAAAGTGAGCCTTTGATCTACATCCGTTATGCACTGAGTTTTGTCTTCATCGTTTTTCTGCCCGGCTACTGTCTAGTAAACATCCTGTTTCTGGGCAAAAACCACATAGACCTAATAGAGTCACTTGTACTCTCGATTGCGCTTAGCTTCGGTTTAGCGGGCTTAACCGGTTTATTCTTGGGGCTTTCGCCTATAGGAATAAATTTCCAGTCAATCACAGTTACGCTCGGCGCTATTGTAGTGGCTTTAGCAGTAATTGCTTTTGTAAGAAAGAGTAAAGAAAAAAGGTTACCAGAACTTCAAGTGCAAAGCCCTAAGCAGGTAAGCGCCTGAAGTTTTAACCGCTGATTTTCCGTAAGTTCCACCTTTACGCATCATATGAAGCACGTAGCCTGGGCGGAGGTAGAATTGCTGGTAGGCTTTGCCTCGAAGTTCAGCCAATGTTTCCATCTTTAATTGTGGCGTCTCGAAGGTTGGTCCTGCGGTGTCGAATTTGTCGAAGTCACTGATTTTTAGCCAACCGTTTTTGATGACTTGCTCATACATTGGTGTGCCTGGATAGGGTGTAGCGACATAGAAACCAACGTCGTCAGGGTTGACTTTTTTGACGAATTGAATGGTCTCTTTAGCTGTCTGTTCTGTCTCGCCTGGAAAACCCAAAACTACGTTTGCGATTGTTATTAAGCCGACTTTTTGCGCAGTCTTGAAGGCTTTGAGGGTTTGTTCAAGTTTTATTCCTTTATTCATAGCACCTAAAATGGCTTCAGAACCTGACTCAACACCCATCCAAACCGCAATACAACCAGCCTTACGCATAGTTGTCATAAGCTCTTTGTCAACCATGTCAACGCGGGTACCGCAATCCCATAACAGTTTGAGTTTTCGAGCGTTGAGTTCCTCACAGATTTGAAGTACACGGTTGCGGTCAACGCTGAAGGCGTCATCGTAAAAGGTAACCTGGTCAACGCCGTATTTCTCGTGAACCCACTGCATCTCGTCAACAACGTTTTTGGCACTGCGCATGCGGTATCCTCTGCCGAACATGCGGACGGTGCTGCAATAGTCACACCAAAAGACGCATCCGCGGCTGCTCACCAGTGGAACAAGGAGTTTGCCGTTGTGTTTGAGCTGGTCTAGTGGCATGAGGTGATGTGCCGGGAACGGTATGCTGTCAAGGTCTTTAATGTAGGGTCTGTCTGGGTTACGCCGTATTGCTTCCCCATCGCGGTAAGTTATGCCTAAAACGCTTTCTAGTTTCGCGCCTGCTTCAAGTTTCTCCGCGAGTTCAACAATGGTGTTTTCGCCTTCACCACGCACGATTATGTCAACCGCTGGGTACTCTTTCAGAGCGTTTTCATCCCAGAATGTGCCGTGGCTTCCGCCAAGCGCAGTAACCGCGTTCGACTGGGTTTCTTTGGCGATGGTTAGTATCTTCATTGCTGATTTGTAGAGTAGTGTAGTTGAGGTTGCGCCGATAAAATCAGATGGGGTTTCGGCGATGCGGCTGCGGAATGTTTCGTAGTTCAGTTTCTCTGCTTGGCAATCGATGACTTTGACTTGGTGCCCTGCTTTCTCTGCGACTGCGCCTAGGTAAGCGAGTCCAAGTGGTATGAAGGGTGGATGTGAATGTACGCTTGGCGGGTAAGGTGGGTTGATGAGTGTTATCTTCATATCTGGTTGCCTTGAGTGGTTAGATTCCTTATGTTGGATGGCATATATTGCTTTCTTAGAAGAGCAACAAAAGATGAAAAAGCCGCGTAAGCGGTGGATTGAAGAAAGGTTTAGGATAGTTTTATGTGCATGGCGCGTAGCGCGTATGCTGCTGAGGTTTTCAGTCCGCTTTTGCCGTATGTTCCGCCTTTACGCATCATTTTGAACACATAGCTTGGGCGTAGATAGAATTTTTGGTGTGCTTTGTATTTGATTTCGCGCAGGCGTTCCATGCTCAAGTCTGGCGTTTCAAATGTTGGGGTGGCTGTGTCGTATTTGTCGAAGTCTGTGACTTTTAGCCAGCCGTTTTTGACGACTTCCTCGTACATGGGTGTTCCTGGGTAGGGTGTTGCGATGTAGCAGCCGATGTCGTCTGGGTTGAGGCTGTTGATGAAGTTGATGGTTTCCCATGCTGTTTCCTCGGTTTCTCCTGGGAAGCCGATGACTGCGGATGCGATGGTCATTAATCCGGCTTTTTGGGCTGTTTTAAATGCTTCTTTGACTTGTTCACGGTTAATTTTCTTATGCATCTTTTCCAGAATCTTGGTTGAGCCGGATTCCACGCCGAACCAGACGGTGATACATCCTGCCTGTCGCATGCGCTCGAGAAGTTCTTTGTCTACGGCGTCTACGCGTGTTTCGCAGTCCCACTCTACTCTAAGTCCGCGGTTAATGATTTCGTCGCAGAGCTCTATAGTGTTTTTGCGGTTGATTGTGAATGCGTCGTCGTAGAAGGTGAATTGGCTTTCACCGTATTTGTTGTGCAGCGCCTCCATTTCGTCGACTACTTTTTTTGCG
Organism: Candidatus Bathyarchaeota archaeon; assembly: GCA_012515445.1. Classification (GTDB taxonomy): domain Archaea; phylum Thermoproteota; class Bathyarchaeia; order Bathyarchaeales; family Bathycorpusculaceae; genus Bathycorpusculum. Next base: position 8,115 of record JAAYYI010000113.1, read on the forward strand.
CTTCGCCATCTGTAGCCTTTGCCGAACATGCGTACTGTGCTGCAGAAGTCACACCATTGCACGCATCCGCGGCTGGTGACGAGTGGGAAGATGGTTTTGCCCATGCGGTGGAATGAGTCTATTGGTAGAAGGTGATATGCTGGGCTGGGTAGGCTGTCGAGGTTTTGTTGGAAGGGTCTGTCTTCGTTTCTGATTATGGCTCCGTTTGGGCCTCTGATGGTTGTACCTAAGACGCCTACGAAATCCTGTTTATTTACTAATCGTTGGAGCAGTTCTTGGAATGTGGTTTCGCCTTCGCGCCTTACTATGACGTCGATGGCTGGGCACTCGTTTAATGCGTTTGTGTCCCAGAAGGTTACATGTGATCCGCCGAACATGGTGACGGCGTTTGGGTGGGCTTCTTTAGCTGCGGTTATGATGCGTTTTGCTTGGTTGTAGAGTAGTGTGGTTGAAGTTACGCCGATTACGTCTGGGGTGTGCTGAGCGATGCGGGTTTTGAATGCGTCAATGGTGAGTTTTTCGGCTTGGCAGTCGATGACGCTGACTTCGTGGCCTGCTTGCAATGCGATGGCTCCTAAATATGCAATGCCTAATGGAATGAATGGTGGATGTGAATGTGCATGTTCAGGGTAAGGTGGATTGACAAGAGTAACCTTCAAGGTAGATGCCCCAATATGTGACTGCTTAGACGTTAAAACGCCATATAACGTTTACGATGAAACTGCTTGGCGGGGTTTGCGGCTGCGGATTGCTGCTGGGCTGTGTTTGGTTGATGCTTTTGTATACGGAACGTATGTTCCTTTAGGTCAACTGCGATTTCTTTCTAGACCCCCCTTATTTAAAGCAGTATACGATTCTGTCGGCGGAAAGTGGACCTACCCGTCTCAGAGTGATGACCCCCTCCCTACCTAACGTAAGAATGTAGCCGTGAGAGGCCCCTCTATAGGTTTCTGCATATAGTTCCTAATACAGCAGTTAGGTGAACAGCTATAGAAAGTAAGTGTCTGTCTCTTTCCATGCGGTTCAGTTGTTGTAGGCGTCATGCAACCACATTCTCTTAAATCTGCCAAGCAAGCTATAGGTTGGTAGGAATGCAAGGGATAGCCAACCGTTTGGCGGGTTTGGCTGTTGATAGAGGAGTAGGCGCGTACCCAAGTTCCCTTTCACAGGTTTTTCGCCTGCTTTCTGTTAACACGCGGCTAAATCCGCCTTACAAACTTCTTCAGCATAGAGCACATTACCTCTGAATTCTGAATAAATAATACTTAATAGCGCAATAATCCAATTTTCTGTCTATACACTCTAGGAATGCATTTCAATGAATAAAACCTCAATATTGACAGTAATCGTAGTGGCTGCTCTAGTGATATCTCTCTGCTTCACAGCAGTAATGTACTATAACGAATCACAAAAAAACATTGAATTAACCCAACACAAGGATGATAATACGCTTTATTGGGACTTGCTGGAAAAAATAGTAGTTGACAACCAGAACCAGACGCTATCTCAACCGATACCCATGGAAGACGCGCTTGCTATCGCGTTTGAGCGAACCGGCTGGACAGCGGACACGCTTATGGAGCTTAACGCTACAAGAGTCGATGTTAAACTAGTCTATGGCTACACAACATCAGACACAGCTGTAATAGAGAACGCTGTTATGACCCCGGCGCTTGACTATTCGCCTGTAAATCGAGACGGCGTTACATACAGGTACATGTGGCAGATTGTAGCTTACAACACAGCGTCAGATTTGATGCCTCTAACACATGACGGCTACTGCCTTGTAGACGCTGCCACAGGCGAGATTCTTCCTACTCCCCAAAACGGGGTTTAGGAAACGGTAGTAAACAAAAAAGCCAATTTACTGCTTTTAAGCAGTAAACTTCTTTCTTTCATAGATAAAAATAAGAAAAAAGGATTTATTGTTTGATTTGTGCGAGTTTCTCTGCTTTCATGACTTCCTCACACAACTTGGGGTTCTCTTTGAGAACCTTGGGGATATAGTTGCATGCGGGGTCAGAAGCAAACAGGTCACCAGTGTAGAATTCAGCGCGTGTTCTGCAGCCACCGCAGATTTCGCGATACTCGCAGTAGCTGCATCTGCCTTTGAGGTTGTTCTTGTCTCTTAGTTTAAGGTGGAACTCGCTCTTCTGCAGATTAGCCCATGCATCGCGCAGTTTGGTTTCTTTGACATTGCCCACTCTGTAGCCTTCGTGGAAGCCGCAGCTGCGGTAGTCGCCGTTTTCTGTGATGCCGAGGTAGTTGCCGCCGATTGTGCAGCGTCCGAGGTAGCCTTCGTTGAACCAGTCCCAGAAGTCCACCGAGTTCTTCTGTTTTACTATGCGCGCGTAGAAGGGTGAGTAAACGTTGACTTTGACTTTGCCATAGAGTCTACGCTGGATTTCGTAGATGCCGTCGAATGCTTTTTCGTATTCGTCGGGTGTTGGGGCGATGTCTTCCATGTGCTGGCCTGCGCGTCCGACTGGCACGAGGTTGTGGTAGACGACGCTGCGTGCATGGTACTGCTCCGCAAGTTCTGCGGTGTGTGGCAAATCGTTAATGTTAAACTTTGTCATGGTGGTAACTAAGCAGTCAAGTAGGCCAACGCTGCTTAGTTCCTTCATGGCGTTGAGTGCTTTGTCGTAGCCGCCGACACGACGGATTTTGTCGTTTGAGGCTTTAGTGCCGTCGATGCTGATGGCGGTTTTAACGTTGTACTTTGTTAGTTTGTCAAAACGGTCTTTATCCCACGCATACCCGCTTGTGATTAAACTTACGTTTAATCCGTGTTCTTTCTCGGCGTATTCGATGATTTCCCAGATGTCTGGGCGAACCAGTGGTTCTCCGCCACTGATTCCGAACCATTGTGAACCGAAGTCCGCAATCTCATCAACCATATGTTTTGCTTGTTCCGTGCTCAGTTCCTGGTCTTTAGCGTAATCTTTGATGTAGCTGCAATAGGTGCAAGTGCCAACACAGTTGCGAGTACACCGCCAAACAACCATAAACAAGGGGGTTGTTGTAGGATTCATTTAATTCACAATGGAGAATAGACTGGGCTAGGTGATATAAAATTTACTCTAAGTAAACCGATATTCTGCTCTTCCATGGATTAGGACACTAAACGCGCTTTCACGGTATTATTCCGCGGATGAAGCGGACGGTTTGCGGCGATTCTGAAGCCAGCCCTCAACTCCGAACACTGCCGCGGCTCCGCCGGTAATCAATGTTAGCAGAAGGAAGAAAACTTTGAACTCATTGTCTTCCACTCCAAAGTGGATGAAGAGAATCACCAACTCAACAATGAGCGCTGAGAGGAAAACTAAGCCGTAAAGCCACATCTTCGGGAACAGATTTTGCCCGAGCCACACGTTGCCCTTAATCGGCGCCTTACGCTTAATGATATACTCGCCGTACTCGTTTTTAGCTAAGTATCCGGCGTCTTCCAGTTTCTGCAGGTGGCGATACGCAACGCTTGGGCTGCTAAGATTCGTGCCTTTCATGACGTCGCGTGGCCCTACTGGTTTAGCTTTTTTTGCGACATAGAGGTACACTGTTAGCGTTAATCCTTCCAGTTCGCTGTCTGCGTGTATCATGCTCTTTTTGCCCATTTAGTGTTGGTGTTTGGATGGTATTAGGTTTGCTTTACATAAGAATCTTCGTTAACTAAAGAATGCACACGCTTTTTGTCGTTTTCAAACGACTTTTTTCTGGTTGTTTTTTCTCGCGCTTTCGAATTTTTACCTAAAAATAACTTTTTAGGGTAAATAAAACCGCCCTGAATGAATGCGAGGGCATGTTCCCGAAAAAGTTTAATAAGCCACCGCTCAAAGATAACACTTCATTTGAGAAGGTTAAACTCATGAGCGAAAACTCAAATGAACTAGTTGTTAATCCAGCACCGCACATTCACGGTCCAATGACTAAAAACCGTATGATGCAATACACTTTCTTTGCAATTCTCTCAACACTCATCGTTTCCATGGTCCTATGGTCTCAGGTCACAACCCCCTCCGGATGGAACCTCGGCTTAACTCTCGCTATCTGTACAGTCATCTCAGTCGGCCTCGCAGTCGCTTTTGACTTCCTAATTGGCAAAGTAGCATCTGACAGTGAAGTAAACACTTGGTCAGCCGCAGTCTTCGGCCTCATCGTAACAGGCTGTTATACCCTCGGCTTCCCAAGTATGGCCATCGGCGCAGAAATGGGCGTACCAGTTGAAGCCCCCCTCGCATTCTACTATGTCGCAATAATAACAGTACTTGGTCTAGTCGTTTTCAAGAAAGTCATGGGCTTAGCAGGCAGGAAATTTGTTAACCCCGCAGCAGCAGCCAAATTCCTAGTACTACTACCAGGCACAGCCGTGACACTACTTACCTCTTGGCACTCAATCACTGGAATGCTCTCGGTCCCATCTCTAAACGGCCCAATCGGCTTAACAACCATCGTTGGCAGCAACGGTGGCGGAGCAGGTTATCCAGCATTCGGTGGCTACCTACAAAGTTGCTATCAATTACCAACCTCAATGGATATTGGCACTCCTGAAAGCATCACTCAGATTATGCTGCTGACCAAATACCACGGATGGACAGGTGGCGCATGCAGCATCGCAGTCATCATTGCAGGAACCGCACTATTCATACTTGGACGCAAATATTTCAAATGGAGAATCACCGCAAGTTTCCTAGTCTCAACTGCAGTTCTCTCACTGATACTCTCAGTAGCATTCGGCGACGCAGATTTGATTGCAAGATTACTCTTCGAACTCTTCATCGGCAGCTCAATATTCATGGCGTTCTTCATGGCAACTGATCCAGCGACAACACCATACAGCGGAGTCGGGCAAATCATCTTCGGCGTCGGCCTCGCAGTTTTGACCGTAATAATACAAACCTTTATGGGTTTCTTCGGAGGCTCATTGCTAGCACTGTTGATCATGAACTTACTTACTCCGGCTATTGACAAGATACGGATCAACAAACCCTTTGGGAGATGAATATAATGGCAAACTTAGTACACATACCAGAACAGAAAGAAGTCGCAAGAAAAACACCAATCGAAATCTTCCCTGACCCAAAAATCGCCGTAGTACTGACTAACCAGCAGTCGGGGGCCACAAACGTCCCTCTGGTTAAAGTCGGCGATGTCGTATCCATCGGCCAAAAAATTGCGGATGTCCAAGCAAAAGTCAGCGCTCCAGTCCACAGCCCAATCAGTGGCACAGTCATCAAAATCGACAACGTCTATAACAGTTGCTTCGAATACCCAACAGAAGCAATCTACATCGAAAACGACGGCAAAAAAACCAAAGCCAAACCACTAAACACAATCAAAGAATCAGAACTTGCATCCACCAAGAACGAGGAACTGCTTAAAATCATACGTGAAGCAGGCATCGTCGGCATGGGCGGCGCAGGTTTCCCAACCAGCGTAAAGTTAGCTGTTCCAGCAGACAAGCCAATAAAGCACCTACTGGTAAACGGCGCTGAAGGCGAACCCTATGACACAGCAGACGAACGCGTCATGATCGAACGCACCGCAAACCTAGTTCGCGGTGTACGCGTGGTACGCAAACTCCTCGGCAACCCCAAAGTCATCGTTGTCACAAAAGAAAGCAAAGTTGAAGCAGTACCAAAACTTCAAGAAGCATTCAAGAACGAGCCAGACACTGAAGTCCGCGCAACACACTTAACCTACCAGCAGGGCGACGCAGGCATGATGCAGAAAGCAATACTGGGCTACGAACCAATCGCAGGCAAACGCAGCTACGAAATGGGCACAATCGTCCAGAACGTCGCAACAATCAACGCAATCGCAAACGCAGTATTCGACGGCGAACCACTCATCAGCAGAGTAGCAGCCTTAAACGGAGACATCCCAACACCAAAGAACCTAATGGTAAAAATCGGCACACCAATCAGCGAAATACTCAAAGCAAACAGCATCACAGACTGCGGCTCAGTAGTAGTCGGCGGAATGATGATGGGTGTACAGCTAGCAACACTAGATGCACCAGTCACCAAACGCACCTCAAGCATACTATGCCTAAACAAAGCACACGCAAAAGCACGCAAACCAACAGCATGCATCCACTGCGGTAGATGCGTCAGCGCATGCCCAATACGCCTACAGCCAGTAGCAATCTACAACGCAGTCATCAAAGGCGACTTCAAGAAAGCAGAGAAACTGTGGGCACAGGACTGCATAATGTGCGGAACATGCTCATACGTCTGTCCGGCTAACCTGCCACTTGCCTCAAACGTCAAGATGGCACGCAACAGCCAATAAACCAACTCTCTTTCCTTTTCTTCTTTTTTGTTTTTAGTAAACCCTTTTCTCACGCACCAAATCGCTTTTCCAGTAAGCTAGGCCTCTTATTTGTCCATTTAATCCCGTAGAGGGAGTATGTCAGATGCCTAAGCATTAAACTTATAAATACGCCACGATGTAACATAGAAGCAAGGGATAGAAATTGGCAGAAAACAAATTCAAGCTAGCTGACATCTTCGGCGGCATCATCATTCCGCTTATTCTGGTACTCCTAATCTATGTCTTTGCAGTCTACCTCAACGTTGGCGGTCAATATCACATTTTGGGCGCTGATAGCATCATCGCAGTCATTTTGGTCTCAGGCTTTGCCCAGATGATCATCCTTGGTGTCCCACTAGTTCTTGGTTTACTTTGGAATAAGTGGGCTGGTGGAGCTGCTGGCTTCATTA
>JAAYYI010000020.1 GCA_012515445.1 Candidatus Bathyarchaeota archaeon
AGTGTATTCTTAAGCAGATCAATCACCTTAACTGGTGTTGGGTCAGCGTTGCGTTCAACTGCAAAGTAGACACTGATAAAGTCGCCTAAGACAACTGTAGAGAGCATTTTTGCAAGGGTGCTTTTACCCTGAACGTTGAGGGCAAAGGTGACTAATCCAGCACTCTCAATAATCGACTTGGTGATGTCTATTCGGCATTCGATCTCGAATGGTTCCCCGTCTGGGTCACGGATAAACACTACGCTAAACCACTTGCACTGTTCACCTTTACCTGACCAGCCGACGATTTCGTTATGATTCAACTCAGGGAAATACTCCCACTTCGCCGGGGATTTGCTGTTCTCGTTAAACTGCTGCTTAAACCTCTGAGCGACGCTGCGGAATGGTCCCCAACCGTAGATTACAGGCGCTGACTCCCAGAAGAAATGCGCTGTATTCTTGGCAAAATTCTCGCTCTGCTGAACGTCAGGTGAGTTCTGCTTGACAATTTCCTCGATTACAGAGATTGCTTCTTCGATTTCCTCTGTTGCACCTTTAACTAAACCTGCCTTTTCAAGGTAAACAATCATCGGGATCAGCATATAAGGTAAGGCTGCGCGGGGCGGCATTCCACCGGGCACTTCCACGTAGGGCACTTTATGCTTTTTAGCTGCCTTTAGCACTTCGCCGCCGCTGGTTACACAGAAAATCATGCATTCACGTTTAAGTGCATCCAGAAAGGCGCTCAGTGTCTCTTCTGTGTCGCCTGAGTAGCTTGAAATCAAAACAAGCGTTTTCTTATCCGCATATTCTGGGAGGCTGTATTCCCTGCAGACTTCAAGGGGTACAATTAGCTTGTTTCGGCTCCAATCCTTAAGCATCTCTCCGCCGATGGCTGAACCGCCCATGCCGGCAACGATGATGTTATTCGGAACGGGGTTTTTACATTTAATTTTGGAAGCTAACTCAGCAGCTTTGCTGTAATGTTTCGGTGAGTCTAAACAAAAATTGATCATTCCACTTTTATCTACCGCATGTAGCTTTTCCATGTCGTCTAAAATGGGAGTTGTCACGATATGGGTCCTCCTTTTTGACCCGCAATTTTATATCTCAATACCGCCTTTTAAGCACAGCGCAGCAAGCAATCAGAGGAACCGCGAGTTTATGAGCAAACCAAGACTTTCGATAACAATTCCAGCGTCAGTCATCTCCGACACGCCGCATCTTAGAGAGAAAACCGCTAAAATCGGTTCCATCGCCCGATCTGCAGCCATCTTCAGAGTTAACGAGATCATAGTTTACCCGGACAACGCCAAGGTTGATCAGCGCAGAGACCTCAACTTCATCGCGTTAATGCTAAACTATATAGAAACACCGCAGTACCTGCGTAAAACCCTCTTCAAAATCGACCCTGACCTGCAGTATGCGGGTATTCTTCCGCCGCTCCGCACACCACATCACCCTGACAGCGGCAAAAGCAAACATCTTAAAGTCGGCGAATACCGCGAAGGCATAGTTGTTTCAGAGCGCAAAGACGGCTTAACCGTTGACATCGGCGTTCAGCAGCCTGCGCTCCTGCGTCAGAAACAGTACAGAGTGGGCGAACGATTGACACTTCAAGTTATCAAAGCTGCAGACCAGATTGAAGTGCAACCCGTTAACCGTGAGGATGTACCGCAATACTGGGGTTATACTGTGCGTGTAGAGAAGCGGCCGTTTGGGCAGATTATGCAGTCAAACGAGTTTGACTTGAAAGTTTCAACTGCCAGAGTCGGCGAGAGCTTCTTAGATGTTGCCGGCAGAATTGGCGAGCGCTGGGCAATAAGCGGCAGTGTGCTATTGGCGTTTGGTGCTCCCGCGCGTGGATTGCATGAGATCGCTTGGGATGAGCATTTGAAGGTGGAGAAGATCTCTGACTTCGTTGTGAATACTATTCCCTATCAGGGTACAGCTACGGTTCGCGCTGAAGAAGCAGTTATGGCGACGCTGGCGATTTTCAACGTCAACTTTTTCTATTAATGCTGCCTGAGCCTTTTTGCTGTGCCAATTTGGGATATGGATAAATTGAGCGTAATCTAACTGTGAGGTTATGCCGAATCTAGATATAGCGATGCCGATAGCGCTTTTCGCCACCATTATGGTTGCACTGTACCTCAACAGGCGTGTTGAAGGAAAACTCATGGCGACAGTTGAGAAGAAAGAATTCAAAGCACGCGATATAGTGCTTCTCGCCGCCTTTATCGTCATCATGATAACTGCTATCTCTTACACAGCCATCTTTAACCCAGGAGGCATAACAGAGAGTGTGCTTTTGGTTCTGTTCCTTTCCTCTTACACTATGCTGCTGTTCACTTTCTCGTATGTATTCTCGAACACCAGTCGCAAACGTGCACAGGTGATCTCTGCAGGGTTTGGCGTCGCCAGCTTGGCCTTTGGATTCGCAGGTTTAACGGCGCCGTTATCTGACGCTTACACTACTCTGCGCATCGCAGTCTTCTTTGCCCTCGCCATCTGCTGCTTTGGCATAGCAGCCTATATGCAGAAAAAACCGGTAGTGCAGAAAAAGGGCAGATGGTACCTTGCAGCGCAGCCGCCGGCGCTTTTCCTCTCGCTAATCATCTTCTTCAACATCCTCTACGGTGGAGCAGTGGAAATCTGGCAGCCTTACCTTATGGATGTCTTCGGCTTCACGTTCGCAGTCCTGATTATCCTATACTTGTCTTCGCTGTTTAACTGGAAAACAGTCGGCATCTTCGCAGCATTATTAACGGTTATAGATATAATACTTGTAATTGGCACAGGGACTATGGTGACTGCGGCCAAGCAATTCACTGGTTTAGGTCTTCCAGTGCTCGTCTACTTGCCAAATTTTCCGCTTATCTACAACATGGAAGGATTAATCCAGTACCGCGGTTTAGGCTTAGGAGACTTTTTCTTCGCAGGCATCCTCTTGGTACAGACCTATAAGAAGTTCGGCAAGAAAACCGCGTTGGCCGCGGCTTCTGCTATGGCTGTAGCGTTTGGCATCTGGGAAGCTTATCTCTCTGAGGTCTTGGCGGCGCTGGAGCCAATCGTCGGGCGCGAAATCGGCGGCTTCCCGGGGACTCTTATGATTATCTGCGGCTGGGTACCCGTTGTTGCGGTGGCGTGGCTGCTGCAGAAAAAGAATTCAGCGCCAAGCATAAAGCCTGCCGCTGTGGAAACGGAGTCTTCGCCCAATCCACAGTAAATTACACCCGATTTTGTACCTGACAGGGAATCGTCTATTGAAAAATTTTATTGTAAAAGATAATTGGGAAAAATAAGTTAAAAAGAGTTGAGGCGTTTAACCGAATAGGGCGCCTAATCCTTCTAGTGCTGCTTCTTCCTTGGCTTTTTCTTCTTCAGCTTTCTTTTTCTTGTCTTCTACTGGGGCTGCTGCCTTGGTTTCTGCTGCTGGGGCTGCTGCTGGAGCTGCTGCCATCATGGTTGGTGCTGCTTTGATTGCTTCATCGATGTTTACTTCGCTGAGTGACGCTACGAGTGCTTTAACTTGGACTGCATCAACAGTGATGCCTGCTGCTTCGAGAACTTTTGTTACTGAAGCTTCGTCGATTGTTTTTCCTGCCTTGTGAAGGAGCATTGCTGCGTAAATGTTTTCCATTACTTGTTCACCTCTTCCAACCTCGTCATCGAGGTATTTTAACTTTTATGTTGGTCTAACCTGCTCCCGCACGACGAGAACAGGTTGTTACCGGAATTGGCAATGCTTTTGCCGATTTCTTGCCGTGAAGAAGAATACCAATACGCTTATGAACCTTTCGTCAATGTGGAAGCGAAGTATCAATGGGTAACTCTGCAAACCCATTGCATGTTCATTTGATGGGTTGATTTAGCGGTGTACGGTTTGCAGAGCTGTTGGCGTTTATAGGGGCTATGGATAGACAGCAATAAACAAAAGCCGAGGGATCAACTATTTTACAGCAAATTTGTAAAAAGATAATTGACAATTGAATGGGCAAACTGGTGCTAACAGGCGAAAAGAAGCAAAGAAAGGGATAGAGAAAGCACGCCATTACCAACTAAATCAGCGGTTTTGAATTTTTGCTTCCGGAATTTTTAAACTCAACTCTTTTTGGAGTGCTTTGTAACGGTTTCTAACCGTGACTTCTGTTACACCTGCAGCATCGGCGATATCTTTCTGGGTTATCTTTTCACTGTTTTGGAGGCATCCAATGTACAATACGGCAGCGGCAATACCCAGAGGGTCTTTTCCAGTTGCTATACGCTTATGTCTTGCTTTTCTTAGGATTTCGATTGCTTTACCCTGAGAAACCCCTGAAACCTCAGCTTTAACAGCGATTTTTGATACATACGTTAACGGGTCAGCTACAGGTATTTTTACGTCGAGCTCGCGTAATAGTAAGCGGTAGCATCTGGCAATATCTTTTTTGCTAACCAAGCTTGCTTCAGCGATCTCGCGAAGAGACCTTGGAGTTCCGGTTCCTCGACAGGCTGCATAGAGCGAAGCGGTAACAATAGTAGCTATGGACCGTCCTCGCACAAGTCCTTTATCCAGTGCTTTTCTGTATATTACTGCCGCTTTTTCTTTGGTCGCTTGTGACATGTAGAGCTTATCAGATAGTCTATCAAGTTCTGACATGGCTTGAGCAAGGTTTCTATCCACTGAAGAATGTACTCTGCTTCGTATCTGCCATTTACGTAGTCTCCACATTTGAAGCCGCGTTGAAAGTGGCAATTTTCTCCCAAGGGCATCTCTATCAATTTGGCTGATAGTTGTGGATAATCCTTTATCGTGTACTGAGTAAGAAGTTGGACAACCGACTCTGCTTCTGGATGCTTTCTGTTCTAGTGTGAATGACCGCCATTCGGGTCCCTTGTTCATCATCTGTTCGTATAGCACTAAACCGCAGTCTGTGCAGATGGTTTCGCCAGTGTCATTGTCGTGTATTAAGTTGCTAGCACCGCATTCGTGGCATTTTGCTGTTTGCCCTTGCTTTGCTTTCTGTTCTTTTATAGCAAATTCTTCATTGAAGGTCATACCGCATCCTAAGGAGCAAGCGTATATGGAGCTCCTTCAATAGTTTCCTAAATCTCATCAATATCAACTTGAAACAAACGGAAACTAAGATTTATGTAAGTATCGCTTAGATTATTACAGATTGGTTGTACTAACATAGACTTTGCGGGTCTGTACGTTACCAACGGGTAATTAATCTAAAATAATTGAGATTTGTCTAACGGCTAACTCGCATATTTTCCGTACGCCACGTTTTCCTGGGGCATAACTAACTTTGATTAAATGAAGGTCTTCTAGTCGGCTGATTTCGCCGCTTATGTGTGCCTCGCTTAGTTTCATTCGACGCGCAATTGATGAAATGTCAAGGTTGCCTTTTGATAATAACTGCAGTATTTTAAAACTGGTGATCGATGATAATTCTTTAATTAAATTAAGGGCGTCTTTTCCAGCTATTTTTAGTTCTTGTGAGGACAAGCTTCCACTCCAATGCATATTATTCTGTCAACGTCTCCAATATAAACTTAGCCGCTAAAGACATTATTTTCTTCTAGCGGAATTTATATAAGTGCGCAAGAAACCTATTAGGTCGAACAAGTGGAAGTGAAAGAAATGACCGCTAAATTATCAAGAGCAAAAAAACTGAATAAAATCAGAAAAATCCACCTTGACCAAAAAGCACCCTCCGAAGAACCTCACCTAAGACAATGTATCGCCAAATAGACGTAGATTGCCAAACAAAAAAAGAAGCTCCTCACTGCAACGATTGTATTTTCCTCAAGAGATGCCCCACCCGAATAAAAAACAACTCAGAAACACAAGAAGCCGGTATTTCAGTCATGAGCTCGGAAACTGTGGGTGTTTGGCAAAAATGGAACAAAAGAAAATCGTTGACGCCTTAAAAAATGCGTCTCGTGTACTTTCTAAGGTGATGAGGAGCAACTGCCTTCCTTCAGATTTAGAGATAGAGGTCTGTAACTTACGTTACGACCTTCTAACACTTAATGAGGAACTTGGAGGAGAGGACACTGCAGTTCTTGAGCGGATGTAATACCCTGAATCGTAGAGCGGGTTTGGTTTGTTATTGCTTGCATTGCAAAGGGGTCTTTCAACCGGTTAATTATTACCAAAAAACTGGTGTAAACGTGATAGAGTATCAGTGTACATGTGGGCGACGTATAAAAGTAAAAGAGGAAAGGATGAAGTCAGCGTCTAACACTGCTTTGAAGTTTAGAGGCAATTCAGTAGGTTGCCTCAACTCTAACTGACAAATTTTTTTAAAAGCTTGGGATGAAAACATAATTATTATGAACCGATAGTCACCGGTTCAAGAAAACAGATGCTGTTTTTGTTGTCTAAGGAGTTCCTGTTAAATTTCATCTCTAATATTGACGGCAGTTATGGTTCAAGCTTCCAAATGTAAAGTATGCCCCAAGAGAAAGCTTCAATCAAGAAGTGGATTCTTATGGCTAGGTCAGCCTTCGTTTTCGCCCTATATCTCTGGTCGCGCTTTTTTATCCCAGTGTACGGATAGTTCTGTTACTAACCGACAGATGATGATTACACCAGTTCTCGGCATAGTACTGTTAATAGATAAGCATGCGTTTAATGATGAAAAACTACCTTCTGCATATTCATAATACTTATCTTTATGGGATTCTTCAACAATGCCAAACAATTGGTCTGATTTACATGGGAAACATCACAGTCGCCGTCCTCGGCGTCCAAGGCTACAGCGCCTCAATCGGTAAAAAAGGCACATCCACAGACATTACACTCTATGACCTAAAAAAGGGCGAAGCAACAATCACCTTAATCGAGCCCACACGCTACCCCGAGCGGCTCGCGCCACTATTCTACGCATGCGCACTCGCATCTGAAGCCATCGTCGTCGTTGATGCTCTCAACGCCGAATTCGGCGAGCAACTGGTTATGCTGCAGTGCAGCGGCGTCAAAAGCGGCTACTTTGTACTCCGCAACTACATCCCGAAAGAAAAGATTGAACCGCTAATCAAGGGCACAAGTCTTGAGGGCTTCGAATTTCTAAACGACGACGCCAACGTGCTACGCGAGAAACTTTTGGCTGAAGCTGCGCAAGTGAAAGCGGTTGAGGGGCAAGCGGTTGGAACAGTGCCGGTTGACCACGCTTTTAACGTGAAGGGCGTCGGCGTAGTTGTCTTAGGCATAGTCGTTAACGGCTCCGTAGTCAAGCATGCTAAACTCAAGGCGTTACCCAGCTCCAAAGTTGCCGAGGTCCGCTCAATCCAGAAGCATGACGACGAATTCGAAACCGCAGACTCTGGCGACCGAGTCGGCTTTGCGCTTAAAGGCGTCGAAGTTGAAGACGTTGACCGCGGCGTCGTATTAACTAACGATCCAGCTGTTAAGACTTCAAATAAGCTGCAGACATCCGCTTCACTCGTAAAGTACTGGCAGACCCCGATCAAGGCAGGCATGGTTATGCATATTGGCCACTGGGCACAATTCGTTACCGCAAAAGTGGAAGCAGCATCTGAAGGTGGAGACTTCCGCAAACCCACATTGACATTGGCGCTGGATAAGCCGCTGGTTTACCGACCGGGCGACAGCGCAGTTTTAATGTACCTTGAGGGTGCAAAGCTGCGAGTAGCAGGCACAGTTGAGTTAACTTAAAAAAACCATCCCTTCTTCTTTGGGCAACTCATTTCTACGCTCGCCCCTATTCATTATGGCTGACAAAAGCCGCTTTTCTGTACGCCATTAACTTACTTATCTTCGGTAAAAGGGGTCTTAGTATTGTCTGGCAGCTGTAATGAACCCAGAAAAGAAGAGACAATACGACTTCTAAAGGCCTTGGATAAAAAGCTAAAGGTATACGTAGCGATAGCGGTATTCTACGGTTTGACGGTTTCGATTTATCTGCGGATTGTAGTTGTAGCTGCGCTGTTTTGGGTTTGGAGGCGGCAGATAAGGAAGCAATCGAGAACTCTACAGAATACCCATATTAGTTGTATTAATATCCACCATATTTTGATGTATACGATACACAGCAACAACTACTTTAATACTCAGTCGCCTGATATTTTATCTGGTTTTTAATCAAACAAATTTAGGGGATAAATATTTTGACAAGGAGAACTTCAGGAGCTTACAGGGCAGTAGAGATAATATTAGGAGCAGCAGCATTAATCATCGGTGTCTTAGCGTTGGCGTTTCCAGTAGCCACCGTGGTTAGCATAGTATTTTTCTTCGGCATCGCGTTATTTGCCATCGGTATCCTACGGCTGGCAACAGGGGCGTCCGCTGATTGGTTACCGGGTGCAAGCAGGAAAACAAACATATCAATCGGAATCTTGGCAATCATAATCGGTTTAGTTATTATGTTTGTGCCGTTCTTCTCGACAGAAATAATCATCATAATGATTGGCTTTGCGCTTCTAATCTACGGCGTTGGCAGAATTATAGTCGGTGGTGCAGCTCATATGAATGGCGGATTGCGTGCTCTACTAATTATCTTCGGTGTGATGGTGGCAGTCTTCGGCCTTATAGTGATCATATTCCCGGTTGTAGGTGCCTTTACATACGCCTTCTTTGTGTCTTTGGCATTCATCGTAATAGGCATCGACGCTTTAGCATCAGGGATTTCATGGACATCATTAACTTAGCATTATGCTGCCCAAGCGACGTATGAGGCTACAAGGAACAGGACAGCGACAACCGCCATTATTGAGCCCAGCAGCCAACGGTTTTTTCCTGCACTAACACCTAATTTGACACCGTACCCAAACACCCATGCAACGCCGATCCCGTTCGAGATTACCCAGGCTAAGAGTTTGTTGGGGATAATAAGGAAGGGCAGTGCAAGCAAAAATCCCACAGTCATATAGATGCCGACTATTGACAATCCACCTAGTATTTCCTCTCGTGTTAGAACCTTGTTGTCAGATATAGAGGCGTCCTGCACGTGCGTGATGATGTCTTGGGCGATGGCGGTTTTGCCTTCTTCGCTAAAGTTAACGAGAAAGGTGTCGTTTATGTTCTTCTTGACTAACTCCGTGGTGTTCTTGCCTTTTACGCACGCTTTTAGTGCAATTAGCTTCTTTCTTGTATTATTACGCTCCATCGAGCTAGATAGAGCATAGATTAAGCCGTCGATGGCGCCCCAGCTCAAGCAGGCACCCAAGTTTACGACTACAATATAGAGAAAGCCCGTGTTTAGGTCTGAGAGTGCAACGTAACCGTTGATGATTATTACCATAAGTACAGCGAATGCGGCTTCGCCGAGTCTATCCACAGTGGAGAGATATTTTGAAAACAAGGAAAACGCCAATTTACTTTGGGTTTTTCATGTAAATAACGCTTGTGGCTGGCAAGGCTTTGTGGTAATCAAAAAAGCGGATTACTCTAATAATCCTCTATTTCCGGCCGAACCACTTCGTATACCACTGGTACGTGGCGCATTCATCGTGTGAACTGCAGGTTAAGCAGGGAAACTCTTGCCCCGCAGCTTCAACGGTTTCTTTTAGTTTCCGCGCGGCTTCTTGGTCTTTAACTGTTTGAGTGATTTGGTTTTCTAGCTCTCCAGACAAATCGTGCAACTCCTCTATTGAGCTTGGACGCTTAAGATATAAAGCCTGAGATAGCCAATCATATCCGAAGAATCATGCCGACTGCAGCTGTGGACGCCATCTGGAGGCAAACAGACGCCGAATTACTAGCTAAACTCAACTCAGGCATACTAAAACCGGCAGACAACAAAATTCGCTTTTATGCTCCGAGCTTCACGCATTACCGCTCCAAGCACTACTGCGGCGCATCCAGAGAGTTCCCAACGGTCTCAGTTACGGGCAACAGTTGCTCGTTGAATTGCAGGCACTGCGGCGGAAAAGTGCTTGAAACCATGCATCCCGCAGCCACGCCAGCGGAGCTCTACGGTTTGGCTGTGCGGCTTAAGTCGGCTGGTGCTAAGGGTTTGCTTGTTAGCGGCGGATGTTTACCAGACGGCAGTGTTCCCCTCGGCGATTTCACAGCGACTTTAGCCCGATTGAAGAGGGAACTGGGCTTAACTGTCTTTGTGCATACAGGCATAGTTGAATCCGAAACTGCCATGGCGCTTAAGTCAGCGGGCATCGACGCCGCTCTAATTGACGTGATCGGCTCGGACAGTACGATAAAGCAGACACTAAACTTGTGTCTTACAGTCAAAGATTACGCAGAATCTCTTCGCGCACTTACTAAAGCAGGACTCGCTGTTGTTCCTCACGTTATTGTGGGATTAGATAACGGCGAATTAAGTGGCGAAGCTCAAGCGTTACGCTTAATCGCAGAGAACGCCGCTCCTAAAGCAGTTGTAATAATTGGGTTTATGCCTATCCGCGGCACACAAATGGCTAATGTGCCTCCGCCTTCGCCGCTTACTATCGGTCGGGTTGCCGCGGCGGCACGCGCCACCTTTCCTGCGACGCCGCTTGCTCTTGGATGCATGCGCCCCAAAGGCACACATCGTGCGGAAACCGATGTTTTTGCGCTTAAGGCTGGTGTGGATGCAATCGCGTTCCCAAGCGACGCCGCGGTAGAGTACGCGAAGAGCCGTGGCTGCAGAGTAGAGTTTTCATCTTATTGCTGCGCACAGCTCTGCTTTGACTTCTGTGTATAGGAGCTGTACCAAAAGTCTTAAAATCAAAACCACCCAAACCACTATCTTGGTTGATATGAAGAAATTAGCAGTAGCCCTTACGGGAGCGTTCACTCTTTTATGCACAGTTGCAGGCGTAGATGCGCAGACAGCTACACCAGCTGCTACACCCAGCGGCTTTGATATTGCGGGAAGCGCGGTTGCTGCAGCCGCAGTAATAGTGGTCTTCGCTTTCATCGCGTACGCAGGCTATAAAGTCATAAAGAAGTATGGTTTATCCTCTAGGGGCGAATCCGATTAAGCTTTAGCTTTACGCATAAGCGTTGATAGCGCGATAACCCAAGCGGCAATTATTAGGCCTGAAACTGTTTCTGGAATAGCTACGTTAGGTACATACTCGATTGTTAACTGGAGAATCCACACTATTGCGGCTACTATGGCTGATGCCAGCGTGAAGGCGGCTAAAGCGCGTTTGCCGGTCATGTGGAAAGCGGCGGTTAGGATAAAGAAGGCAAGCGGGGCAAAGAAGAAGAACGCTACTGAAACAATGTAATGTGTCGGGCGGAAGTGCTCGTTGAATATGCCAATTAGTATCAGGGAGGCGGTTGCCGCTGCGAAGAAGACCGCGCCTGCTTTGCCCACGGGTTTTTCGCCTGCGAAGCCGTAGAGGCCTACGGCTGTAAATATGAGGGCTAGTACGCCTCCGCCGATTAAGCCCACGGTGAACAGTGCGCTGGTTAAGCCCGGTACGACGCCGAGGTCGCTTAATGCGTTGTGTGTCCAGCTGAATTGGGGGTAAGAAGCGATAGCGGCAGAGATAAATAGGAATGCCACAACAGGCGCCGCGAAACCGGCAATTACTCCAAACCGCTTGATACTTGACATACTAATCACTTAAGCGTACGGCTGCTTAGTTTTAAGCGTTATTCGACGTCGGCACAAACCGCCGCAGGTTCTGTAGCGACCGCAGCTTCTCTTTCTCGCCGACGCGGGCGTCCTCTACAGCTTTCTTTAGGATAGTGATGGATTCATCCATTGATTTGCGGTCCACTGGGAATGGCACGCCGTCTTTGCCGCCGTAGGCGAAGCTGAACTTTACGGGATCTTCCCAGCTTGGCTCATCACCGTACACGAGCTCCGCGACCAGCGCCAACCCTCGGACAGTAGCGGGTCCCACACCTTTGACTGCCAGCAGCTCCTCATAGTTACTTGGCTGGAACTCGTATATTCTGCTTAGCGTATCCCAGTTAATGTTGCGTGGCATGTTAAGGGTCGTCTGAGTCTGAGTCCACGGGTCCTCAGATTTGGGTAGCCATGTTTGGAGCGACGCCTGATTTTTTGGCCGTGCAGTGGATTGGATGAGATTCATGAGCTTATTTGGAGGTTCCTTTGAGAGGTCAACGGATGCCCTGCGCGATGCCTCGCTTTCTTGGGCGACCATATTTAGCACTTTGGCGTGTTTGGTGTTGCAAGCTACGGCGTTACGGGGCGCCTCGACGAAGCTGACTGTGTTGTTGCTTAGCCAGTGGTAGCGGCGTGCGCTGCATTCCTCGTCGCAGAGGCCCTGTTGAATGACCGCCCACTTCTCGTCTTGGGTTAGGAGGAAGGCGTGGTGGTAGAGTTGGTAGCCTGCTTGGATGGCTGTGTTGTCGACTTTAGCGGTCATACGGCTGGTATACACCAAGTTGTCGATGGTTTCTTGGCTGAAGTCCCATTTTTCTCCTGCCGTCTGGATGTCGCTTGGGGTTTTTCGGCTTGTTTTGCCTTTGCCGCCACATACAACAACGCCGTGATCCTCTGCAGTTAACACGGTTTTTAGCAAGCCTGTTACGACTGTGGTTACGCCGCTGCTATGCCAGTCATAAGCCAGCACGCAGCCGAGCGCCTGAAACCAGTAGGGATCAGAGAGCCGCTCTATGAATTTCTCGGTGCCGTACTCGTCGATCATTATGTCCGCTATCGGCCGTGCTAATCCGCGCATTCGGCCTGTTAGCCATGAGGGTGCTTTGCCTCCGTGAAGCGGCAGATTCGCGGTTCCGGTTCTATACATCAAGGTTCATGGGTGGATGGGCTGCGTGGGGATTTATGGGTTATTGCAGGGGATACGGCAAAAAGCAGTGTCCCACATACCTCAGCGGCGCCTCCCCTCCCTTACTTAAAGCAACGCTGTTAGCGGGTTAGCGGCAGCGAAACAATGAATTTTGATCCTTTCCCCACTTGGCTTTCAACGGAGATGGAGCCTCCTAGGGCTTCAACCAGCCTTTTGACGACGGCTAAACCGAGTCCCTGGCCCTTCGCTTTGGTGGTGAACATAGGTTTAAACAGGTTAGGCTTGATCTCTTCGGCGATGCCTACGCCTGTGTCAGTTACGCTGATTAGCACTGTGCCCGCTTGGACTGTTGCGGATAGGGTTAGTTTTCCGCCGTTCGGCATCGCCTGAACTGCATTGATCACGAGGTTGGTTATTATTCGTCTCAGGTACACTGGGTCTGTTTTGATTGTGAGGTTTTCAGATACCTCAAAGCGTGTTTCTACGTTTGAGGGGATAGGGGCTGGTATGTTATTGAAGAGGTCTTTGAGGTTAACAGCGGCAGGGTTTATCGCTAGTGTTCTTGTGTAATCCTGCAGGTCGCTGACTATCTTGTTGATGTAGGCGATGTTATCGTTTATCGACGATATACTCTCCGCTATATCACTGCTTGTACAACCAGGGTTGCTTTTTAGTTCATCCTCTATCAGGTAGAGGTCGCTTGTTATTGCCTGCAGGGGGTTGCGGATGTCATGTCCCACCATCCCGGCGGTTTGGCCGATGACTACGAATCGTTCAGTTTTCTTACGTTCGTTTATATCTTTGAATGTTAGCCACCGGTAATAGTTGAATTGCCAAGACGTTAACGCGGCGATTGCATTAGCAAGGACTAGCACTGATAGAACTACGGGGAAATCCGCTGCATGTAAATTCGGTATCGTTAACTCCAGCAGTACCAGATCACCTGCTGAATATATCGCGGAGAGGATAACTTGATTTAGGAATTTTGTGGGTATCGAAAGGTAAAAAATGAATACACTTATGCCCACGATGATCGATTGTACGAGGTAGCCTTCTGGGCGAGTTGAGCTCACCAGCAGACTGAACAGGACAAAGACCAGCAGGTAGACGAACATGGATCTGTCATAAGCGCTATAGCTTCTTGAGCGGTTCAGCCGGATTGCTTCGATAACTGAGTAAATGACAAAGCCGATTCGCAGGATTTCTATAACTAAGAACTCAGTGGTTAAACCCAGAAAGGGGAAGTCGCTAAAGCCGAAAAGCGCTACAGCCAATGCAAGCAGCACAATAACGATTCTAGCCTGCGCAATGTCTGAGCGGAAGTAGAATTGGCGGTACTCTTCTTTGGCTTCTTTTGGTATTCCAGCTAGGACACGACTGAGCCTACCCAGAAAACCAGCATAGAAGAAGGCCAATTCCTTAATCCTCAAAATTCATCGAAGAGGGGTTTAACCCATTTTCTATTAGGTTACCGAATTTTATATACTAATGGCACTCGCTGAGGGCGATTCTGGGTTAAAGTTTTAGCCGATTAAGAGCACTCTACGATAGATAAGTAAGGGCTTTAAGTTTTTACTCTCAGAGGATTTGTGGTGGCCTTCAGCAGATAAGCTTAGAAATGCTTATTAAACGAGGCACGGTAGTTTTCAGAAGCCAGCTGAAAAAGTGGGCGAGTAGTCCAGCTTGGTATGAACGCTGCATTGGCATTGCAGAGGCCGCGGGTTCAAATCCCGCCTCGTCCACCAATCATATTAACCTTTAATCAGGGCTTTTGTAAAGGCATAAATGCTTAACGCTAACAAGCTTGCTTTGAGTGAAAAAATGAAATGAGAAAATATAGGTACATACCATTATCAAATATATCGAAAAGACGGCAATTTAATCATTAGGTTCTTTCCAAAAATTCCAGAAGCCCAAGACCCAAATCACTCTGTGTTCAAATTAACGTTTGACTCAAAAGACAAACAGAAATTAATAGAGATATTATCAGACGAAAAGTAAAGTTCTCCAATCAGATCCAAACACGTTTTATTTCAGCTATACTATCAAAATGCGGATCGTCAGAAAGTACTCTGGCATGAGTTACTTGTGCGGTCGCAGCAATAATGCAGTCACCCATCGGCATGTTACGGTTAATACATTTCAGGATACCCGCTTTCTCAGCAATAGTTGACGTTAAATCCTGAATTTCGAGTCCACTCTGAATTAACGCTTGGCTACGACTTTCTGCCATGTCTTTGCCTCTTAAAGCACAAGTGATTTGGGTAATTTCCGCTAGAACGATTGTTGGTAGTATTCCCTCGTTTTTTGAGACAAGCATAGAAAACTTTCTGTAAATTTTCTCTTTGGTTTCCAAATGCTTAGCATAAAAAAGCTCTCTTAGAAAGCGCGTATCAATGACTTCTTTCAAGTTAGTACTCTTCTCGTATTTTATCGATCATTTTGTTAACTTCTTCAACCGTTGCATACTCTGAGTCTATTCCGATCATGCCAAGAATGTTTGGAACGGGTTTGAAGAGTATACCATTTTCTGTTGCCTCTACTATTAAGCGGTCGCCTTCTTTTATGCCGAAACGTTTACGCATGCTTTGAGGTATTGTAGTTTGACCGCGTCTTGTAACTTTGACAACAATGTTTTCAACGATTTGCATGATTATCACTTAGTAGGATAATAATATTTTATCCTGCCATAAATAAATTCCTACCAACAAAATTTATCCTATTTATTTACACTAATAGGACCGATATATCAATCAAGTTTATCAATAAGCAAAAAAGCAACTAATTTAGGAATAACCATGAGTTCAAACACACGTAGATGCAGTAGCTGTGGACGCGATGCCCAATTCGTCTACACAGCCGAATTCAGGGTCGGGGGAACCAGCGGCGGCATAAAGCTGCTGATCGGCGAATGGGGCGAACTGGGTGAGAAAATGATCCCTATGTATGTCTTTGTTTGCCCAAACTGCGGCAAAGTGGAGCTGTATGCAACCGAGGATTTGAGGCAGAGGGCGGCTTCGGTAGCCAACTCGAGGCAGCCCTGAGGCGCAGCGGTATTCGGGATTCAAACAAAACCTTAAGAGCAGTCAGATGAATAGCAACCTGAGGCACAAGAAAATGTCAAGCCAAGAGGAACAGCTCTTAGTTATCAGCGACGTAGTTTTACCCGCGGATATCAACACCCGCTACGACATCTACTTCACCGACCGCCGCATCGCAATAGTCTGCATGGGATCAGCCGATCGCTATGGCTACAGTATGGGAAAGATGCATGCGTTCCCATCCGCCTCGGGTGCAGTCTCCCCGCCTATGACTTACGTTGACGAGAAAGACACAGCCGAAGCAAAAGAGCAGCTTAGCACGGTGCCCCTTAACGATCTTTTGAAGCTTAGCAAGAAGAGCTGCCAGTATGCGCTTGGCGAGGTTGAGGCGGTGAAGTTGATTTGGGGTAAGCAGCCGAAGTTTGTGGTGCAGAGTCAGGACTGCGAATCAAGGTTTACGCCCGACGAAGTGCAGTTCACCCAGATACTTGAACTTCTAACAGCCTTTGAACCGCTAAGCGAGAAACTTAGGGTTGCGGGAAGCTGGAAGCAGCTTCAGGCGCTGCTAACTACGGTTATCTGCGGCAGTTGCGGGGGTGAGAACGATTTGGACGCGGTGTGCTGCGTTAATTGCGGGCAGGAAATTTGGGAGCAACCGGCAGAGGAACAGCGGGGCGTTTTGTGTGGTTCATGCGGTAAAAAGAACACAGAGGAAGCAGCGTTCTGCAAGCAATGCGGAAAAGCACTCTACAATACAGAGCCCAGTTAACGGGTAGTGATACCTTGTCAAAAAAAAACTGACTAGACTTAGTCAAGATATCTATACAAGAACCCTTTAATTTGATCTCAGCCTACCCAAAAACCATGAAACCCCACGCGGTCAGTAAAGCATCCGTCTTTATCATGATCCTCATTGTCTCATCCAGTTTAGCCATGGTTAAAAACGTAAACGCCGAGGGCAGCTTCCACGGCGTAATCACGCAATCCGCAACATGGACAAAAGCCAACAATCCATACACGCTGGATGGCCCCACGTCGATTGCCAGCGGCGTAACCATAACTGTAGAGCCAGGCGTAACCGTGAACCTCAACGGCTACTACCTGCAAGTAAACGGCTCCCTGATTGTCCGGGGTACAGCAAATGAAAAAATCTACTTCACAAACGGCCGCATAATCTATACGTCAGCGAGCCCAGGCGGCACAGTCTTTGAATATACAGTAACTGACGAATTACATACCGCAACTACTCTGACAATTACCAAAAACACCTTTAACAAACTCGCCGCTGGAGGATCATCCACTGTTACAGACAATTTAATCGCAAACCTTGGCGCCGAAGATAGCGCAACCATAACCAAGAACCAGATCACAAAATCCTGCGACGCATCCGGATCAGCAAAAATCACCCAAAACAACATCCAGACCCGCGTTGTCTTCAGAGGAGGATCCACTACCATAATATCAAACAACCAGATCAGCGACGGCGTCCACTGCGACTCTGGAGGCGGCACCGTTATAATTACAGATAACCAGATCACTAACACAAACAAGTACCCCATCATCTTCATCACCGCAGCAGAAGCGACAGTCTCGAACAACAAAATAATTGGCCAGAACACCCCCGACAGTGGCATACGCGTAATGGGATCCTACCATTCATCGAAACAGTCAAGAGTAACCATTACGGGCAACCAAATTTCCGGATGCAAAACTGGCGTTGAGTTCTCTGGCGGCTGGGGAACCATTAAGCAGAACGTCATCATCAACAACAACTTGGGCATGAGCATATCGGTTTCATCATCCTTTAGCATTCCAGCCTCTGGAACCAACGTGGGTACAGTCGAGCAGAATACAATCGCCAAAAACGGCGTCGGCCTCCAATATTCCCCTGAGCAGTTAGCGGTCACCATCCAGAACAATAACCTTCAGGATAACAGCAACTACAACTTCAAAATCACCGGCACAGGCGACGTATCCATACCTAACAATTACTGGGGCTCCACCTCAACGGATGAAATCAAGCAGAAGATCTATGACTACAACTATGACTTCAACCTTGGCAAAGTCAACTATACCCCGATTCTGAATCAGCCCGCAGCGGGTGCACCAGCAGTACCCTCAGACGTTCCCACGATTGCACCCACCCAGACCCCGACAAATCAGCCGACAATCAACCCAGCAACCCCCACCAATGCGCCCAGTCAACCTGCAAACCCGACACCATTCGAACTCAACATAGTTGAAGTCGCGATCCTTGTAGTGCTGGTAATTATCGCTGTGCTCTTAGCCGTCTTAATCGTTACTATTAGAAGTAAAAAGAAGTGACCAAAGCAGTAGCCATCACGCAAAGGGAACAAATAAATCGCTGCTTCGTCAACAGTACGGGTTGTACTGTCGCCTCAACCAAACAGCAATTCAAACAAGACGCAGAACCATAAACGGTTGTTTCTGCATAAAAGTTATGGAAGATGAAGTAGCAGGGCCGACTTCTCTTCTTCTTTTAATTTAAAAAATAAACCCAAGCAAGCCAAATCGGCGGGTATAGAAATAGAGCAGGACACATAGAACTTTTACAGCAATGTTCTATGATGCCACTTCGGAAATGTTCTTGCCTTCTTCCAGCCAGTTCCGCGATTTCGCCAGCGTCTTACCTGCAAACGTCAACTTCAACGCGTCCCCATACGGGCAAATCTCCACACAGCGAGCACATAGGATACAGCGAGACTCCGTGACGTCGCCGCCCTTCTTCTCATACATATCCGTAGCCTGAGTCGGGCACACCCGTTTGCAGACGCCGCATTTAGTGCACTTATGCTCATCCTTCTCCAACTTGGTAAGCGCAATCTGCTTAAAAGGCGTAAAAGTGCTAAACAGCGCCGACAAGCCGCCAACCGGGCAAATACGGCACCAAGCTCTGCGGTAAGCGAACGCCAGCAAAGACACAATTATGAATATGATAACGTTTATGGAGGTAAAATAGAAGCCGCTTATCCAGAATGGCCCATACGCTATCTGGGAAATATAGGACCAGTTCATCTGGCCAGCGGCAACTTGCACGGCGATGCAAAGCGGACGCGCTGGACACACCAAGCAGAAAGGCTCGTTTATGTTGCTCACTATGCCGGCTTCTGTTCCCTCAGGCCCGCCGGGGATTGTTCCGGGTACGATTTCGAAGCCGAAAATCACATACGACGCGAAGATTACGCTTAGGAGCAGCGCTACCGCTATTATTATGTAGCTTACTTGCCCAAGCTGCTTGTTACGCTTAACAGACGTGCTCAGATGCCTCAGACGAGCTGATTTACGCAATCTGGTTAGCAGATCCTGGTATAACCCGAAGGGACAAACCCAGCCGCAAAATGACCGACCAAACACTATGCACGCCGCCACAAGCATACCCAACGTGACAGCTATCTTCTCCAATCCAGACGTGGAATAGTTAACCTGGTACCCACGCGGGTAATCCCAGAACGGAAAAATATACGCCTGAAGCTGCCACAACCCGCAGGTAACTGTGCGCCCGTTAGGGTAGTAGCATGCGAGGAAGGGCACAGAAATGCCGTCGGGAAACTGGCTGCCTAAAACTTCGGCGCCAAGCAGGTGATCGCGCGGTGAAGGACCAAGCGGAGCAAAAAGCGGCACATTAAACGGTCCAATCAATAGCCCCATAAATATCCCGAATACAGCGGCGATCTGTATGAAGAGGCGAAGGCTGCTGATTTTGCGTGTTTTGTCTTTTGAGAGCTTAAGGATCAGTACTATGCCTACTGCTACGATGACGGCGAATAAGCCCAGAACTATGTAGGGGTTGTTTTCAGTTACTACCATGCGTTTTGCTCCTCACTTTTACACTAACTACTGATGCAGCTATAGCCGCCACCGCCACAACCGCTAAAGTTACTATAAGCACAGAGTGCCGTTCAATAAAAGGCAAACTGCTATAGCTCTGAGCGTTAAAATTGTAATGAGCTACGCTGATGTTGCCGGTTTGCTCATTCACAGTCACAATGTTATCAGGCGACAGATGCCACTCTCTTCCTTGGGCTAAGAAAATCGTGCTGGGAACGCTGACGGTAACCCACCATTCACTATGATGTGTCACACCTTCTGCGCCTAAATCGAAAACCTGACTACCCGCACCCTGCGCATTGTAACGAACAGACTGCCGATTAACGCTAATATTGCCCGATGAATAGAAAGAGAAAATAGTAATATCTGAATCCTTCACTGAAACCTTCAGATTACCCAGCAGACGAGTAGTGTTTATCATTAAATCGTTAAAGACCCAAGCGTTATTTTCCAGCATAGCCGAAGAATAAGAGCCATTATACGCGAACTGTACAGAGCCATTAAGTTCAGGTATAACAAAACGATCAGACGCCGAGAAAGAAGTTCTGTCATGGGCTTGAGCACCTAAAACCAGTGAGGAGGATACAGTGACAAAAACTAAGAATATGACTCCAGCTATCCCTATTCTATGTCTCTTTAACCGCAAAGCCTGCCCCTAAGTACCAACATATATTCAGTTTTTAAGCTATAAGCCTTCTTCAAAAACCTAAGCAACAAATAAAATAAGAAAAAAGGTGAAAAATAGTTTAGATATCGAAGTCTTTTCCTTCAGGATTCTCTTGCGGGCGGGGGCTTTGTGGCTCTTGCGATTCTGGCGGCTGTGACTGCGGTGCTGGACTACTGACCGGTTGAGGTGCCTCGGAAGCTGGAGCAGCAACTGAGCTACGTTTCCTCTTCATGACGATAACTAAGAGAAGTACAACTACGACTGCAACAACAGCAACAACTGCGATAATGATTACCGTGTCATTCAATCCCGATGGCCCACCCGAGTTTCCGTTCTGGTTAGATGTCGGAGAAGCGGTGGGAGCATTTGCTTCAACATTGAAAGTTTGAGCGGCTGAATCCCAAGTAAACGAGTTGCCGTCAGAATCATAGCCGTCCGCTGCGATAGTCAGCGTATGCGGTCCAACAGTTGCATCTGTCGGAATCGAGATCGGAACAGTGACAGAATAAAGCCCGTTAGCTTCCACTATCTGAGGATCAGCCGATAAGTCCTTAGAGTAATAGTAGCCTGAGGCTTGCCAGTCAGCGTGGATTCCGATGCGGTACAGGTACAGAGCCGAACTAGTGCTGCTTTGGAAGTTAACTGTAACGTTAACGATCGCGCCGCGACTGGGAGTTGACCCCCAGAAAGCTTGACCGGTCGCTGAAATTGTGGTTGTAGCCGCTGAAGCGACACCTACTAATGCAAAAGTAACTATAAGAAAAGTAACAAATATTGCTACGTTTAGTTTCTTCACCAAATCCCTCTACCCTCACTTTTCAGCCATGTAAACTATATATAATTTTTCCAAAATCGCATATGTACTAGAAACTAGAACACATGACCACCATATAATTAGTGCTAAAAAAACCAATGAGCGGAGCACTTAGGCTACTCCATCCATCAGGACAAACTAAGCTAAGCTAGCTTCGTCTACAAGATGAGCGGTTCCATCTGGGCAGTAAACCTTCTCAAACAAGTTGACTTTGCGATAGCGCTTCTGACATGGCTTCTGCATTGCGCAGCCATCACAATCTCGCGAAATCACTTCTTTACTTCACCCCTCTCCCTTCGCGTTGCAACATAATGAACAATAGAAGATTTAAATTAATTTACAGCCCAGTGCTTGACACACTAACGTAAACTACCCAATCAATAAAGTAGAACATATAAAATGAGTTCATACACAACATCTGCTTCTCGATTCACCTGCATCCTGACAACAATCGAACGCAAAACATGCATCTACGCTAAGCAGCCGGGAAATCTAACGTGAATCGAGTACCTTTCCCTTCTGAGCTTTCAAAACATATTGTGCCCCCATGTGCCTCGATAACTCGTTTGCAGACGGCTAATCCGAAGCCTTGACCGCGGGGTTTAGTGGTGAATAGGGGGGTGAAGATTTGGCTCTTAAGCCTGTCAGGAATACCGACGCCTGTGTCCTCAACTGAGATAGATACATGCCCGTGGGAGTCAACCTTCGCCAAAACGTACAATCGGCCACCGCTGGGCATAGCCTGCACTGCATTAGTGACCAAATTAATCAGCACACGCTTAATCAAGTGTGGATCGACACGTATCTGAAGTGAACGCCCGCTATTCTCTAGCTTGATAGTAACATTTTGGGGGATTGTAACAGTCTGTATAACAGCAGACAGAAGCTCCTGCAAACCGACTGGCTTTTTATCAATATGGATAGGCTGAACGAATGCCTGCAAATCAGAAACTATCTTATCCATATAGAGTATCTGTTCTTCGATAACGTGGATACTTTCCTCTAAATTGCTTCTACCTTCACCCTGAGGAAAAGAAGCTAATTCAGTCTTAGCCAGATACAATTCGCCGGTTAGAGCCTGAAGTGGATTACGTAAATCATGCCCCACCATACCAGCAGTTTGGCCGATAGCTACCAGTCGCTCGTTATCCTTGAGACGTTTTTCACGGTCCTGAACAATCTGCTCTAACACACCGGCGTGCTCCTCAAGGCTTTTCTGCTGCTGTTTCTGCAGACTAATTTCACGCACTATGGACCATATTCCTATAGCTTTACCTTTTCCATCAGTTAATCGCCATGTTCGCACTGAAGCAGGAAAAACTGAGCCGTCTTTTCTTCGGTACTCTCGCTCAAACAGTACAGAGTGCCCTGTTTCTATGACTTTCTTTACAACCCTGTCTCTTTGATTATGCCACTTTTCAGGTATCAGTTGCCTAACTGAAAGGCTTTTAATTTCTTTTCGAGTGTAGCCCAGCATTTTTGCGTATGCTGGATTACAGTTTATCATTCTTCCTTCAAGGTTCCTAGCCATGATACCATCTTGGGTTGTCTCAAAAAGCCGACGATATTTCCGTTCAGCTGAAAGCAACGCCCGTTCAGATCTCTTTCGTTCGGTGACATCATGCACAATCACCAAGGCGCCATCTATTACCCCATTCTTCTGGATGAATTTAACTTTCATAACAACCCATAAGCCAGAACCATTCTTTGTTTTCACATGATATTCAACGGATTCATCAACCGCTTTTCCAGCTAAAATATCATGCGTCCGCTGCTGAAACCGCTTTCTACTCTCAGGATACAAAAGACTTGACGGAGCCATCGACAATAACTCTTTCTCAGAGTAGCCGAGAGCTTTGCACATTACTTCGTTAACGCTTCTAAATCTGTTGTGTGCATCAACTTCATAGATTCCAGTGGGGGCATACTTTATGAGGTACTGATACTTTTCTGAGCTTTTCTCCAGCTCATCCTCAATTTGCTGCAATTTCCGACCTTTAATTATGTTTTTTTCTTGAATCTTCTGAGAACCATTATTAAATTCTAATTTAGAGGAAGCCTTCTGTCGTTTATCACGTGAGGTGATATCTAATGATTTCACCATTAGGCATCCCTTGCATATTTAAAGGAATTTACATAAAAAAGTTTCCTAAAAGATAGAAAGGAAAAAAGAGGGGCACTAAACAAGAAGGGGTTTCTTGAAGAGTTTTGTTTTCCCGAAGAGTGCAAGAAGCAAAGTTGCGCCGAGTATCAAGGGTACTGCAATTATCGGCAGTTCAGGTACCCAGTTTGTTCCGTTGAAAGCCATAATAGCTCCGCCGTCACCAACAACCCATGCCTGATTGACCGAGTCGTGTACCATCGAGATGCCTTTGAGGTTTCCGGAAGCGATGTTTGCGTTGCATTCCCAGGCAGTGCCTGTCCAGTACATTACTAATCCGTTGCTGCCACTTGCCCATGCAGAATTCGCGTTACCTAAGCTTATTGCGTAGATTGTAGAGTTGACTGTCGACTGGCTTTGCCCGGCTGCTCCGAATACAAAGTTGCTTACCGGTTGCCATGTGGTTCCGCTGAGTTGCAGTACTACTCCTTCATTGTTACTGCCGCCTGCTGCCCAACCTTGAGTTGCGCTAATCATTTGGATGGCGTATAATGGAGCATTTGTGGGGCTAGTCATTGCTTCCCAAGCTGTTCCAGTCCAATGCATTATTGCTCCTGCATCGCCTACTGCCCATGCTTCTGCGGAGCTGTGGATCATGGCTACACTTCTCATTGTATTAGCTGTGGTTCCCATGAGTCCAAACCATGTGTCACCGTTCCAGTTGAGGGTAACACCTCCGGCGCCTACGATCCAGCCGTTCATTCCGTCGTTGCTTATTGTTACTGCGTAAAGTGTGTTATTCACTGTATCAAAGCTGTCGGTGAATCCGCTGAAGCTAATTCTACTCCATTCACTCCAGGTGCCGTTATAGTACAGGATTACTCCTTTGTCGTTGCTTCCGCCTACAGCCCAACCGTTAGTTGCGTTGTTAAATGTTACCGAGTACAGGTTCATCGATGTCGGGCTTTCTACTGTTCGCCATTGGCTGCCATCCCACATGACGATGGTTCCGCTGTCGCCTACTGCCCAAGCATTAAGTTTAGTGATGTCGGCTCCACTTGATGTAACATTGTTAACGACGCAGACTGAGTTCAAGTTAGTTGAGGTGGGGCTGCTTACGCTGTTTATATCCGCGTTTTGTGCAGTTACCGCCGAGAGTGATATGAATAGAGATAGTATGCTTAGTGCTAAAGCTAATTTTGTAGAGAATTTCATTTAACCTATTTCACCTACCTAAAAACCAACAAATTAGCACCCGTACCGCGCTAATATAACTTTGTGACTGCGCCATCATGCCTACTAGTAAGTGAAGCCTAGCTCTCCTAGCTGTGAGTGCTGTGATTGTAGAGTGACATAAACCACAGTTTATATCCACTTCGCAGCCAAGTATGGATGGTGCTGCTGTTTGTCCCACGTTAAACTCAAAGACGTTGACCCAGACGCGGTTGAAGTAGGCTACTCACTTATGTCAGAGGAGCACCGACCCAATGAGTTGGTGCGCTACGCTCAGCTAGCGGAGAATGCAGGCTTCACTTTTGCAACCATATCTGACCACTATCACCCGTGGACAAGCACTGAGGGTAACAGCCCGTTTGTGTGGGCAACCATCGGCGGCATTGCACATGCAACAGAGAAGCTTCAACTCGGCACAGCCGTAACATGTCCCACGATGCGCATCCACCCAGCGATTATAGCTCAAGCCGCCGCTACAGCCGCAGCGATGATGCCTGACCGATTCTTCCTCGGAGTAGGCACCGGCGAGAACCTAAACGAGCACATTTTAGGCTCAGCGTGGCCGCCTCATGAAGTCCGCAGTGACATGCTAGTCGAAGCAGTTGAAGTCATAAGGGAGCTGTGGAAGGGTAAGAACACGAGTTTCTACGGCGACTTTTATGTAGTGCAGAACGCCAGAATCTACACCCTGCCTGAGAGGCCGGTGCCGATTTATGTGGCTGCGGAGGGGCCGAAGATGGCTAAGACGGCGGGCGAGATAGGTGACGGATTAATCAGCACTACCCCGAAGGGTGACTTCATTAAGGTTTTTAGGGAGCAATCAGACGAGGATTTGCCGCTTTGCAGCCAGAACACGGTCTGTTATGCATCGTCTGAGGCGGAGGGTAAAAAAATTGTTCATAATGTGTGGCCGATTACTGGTTTGCCCGGCGAGTTGGATCGGGAGTTGCCTACACCGGTGTTTTTTGAGCAGGCTGCTTCGCTGTTAACTGAGGAGCAGGCTACGGAGGGTGTTGCATGCGGTAATGACCCAGAGAAGCATCTTGAGGCGTTTAAGACTTATTTGGATGCGGGTTTCCGCAAGATTTCTGTTCATAATGTTGGGCCGTATCAGGAGGAGTTTTTTAGGTTTTACAAGGAACAGGTGATTCCGAAGATAAAGAATCTCTGAGTGTGTTGTTTTTTTATGTTTTTCTGGCGTTAGTTGTGTGTTGTGGAGAGAACGGTTTTTAACTGGATTAAGTGTAGTATGTGCGAAGTATTTATGCCGACTAACTTGCCGCCTGAAGCTTTGGATAAATGGGAGAAAGTCGAAGCGGCGCGTACGCCCAAAGAGAAAATGGATGCGATGATCGAGTTTCTAAAGTATGTTCCGCATCACAAAGGCACCATGAAGCTCCGTGGGGAGATGAAACGTAAAATCGCGCTTATCCAAGAGGACTTGGACAAGAAGAAGCGCATGGGCACCGGCAAAAGCAGCGGTGGACCGAAGCTTTTCATCGAGAAGAGCGCGCAGGCTCAAGTTGTGCTCGTGGGCAAAACTAACGTTGGCAAAAGCAGCTTGATGAATGCGACTACAAACAGTAAGGTTATAGTTACTCCGACGCCTTTTAGCACTCATATACCGATGCCGGGTATCATGAATTATCAGGATGTTCAGTATCAGATTGTTGAGGCACCGGCGGTTATGGAGGGCGCGGCGGAGGGTAAAGCTAACGGTAACGTCACGCTCGGGTTGGCGCGTAACGCTGACGGCATAGTTATCATGCTTGACATGAGCGAAGACCCAGTTGAGCAGCTGGATTTGATCCTAGCTGAGCTTGAGAAGACCCGAGTTTTGGTTACACAATTTAGCGGCGGCAGAGTGGATATTGAGCGTCGCCCCGCAGGCTCTAGGCTACGCATAATTAACATTGGTCGCTTGAAGGATTGCAGTTTCAAAGAAGTGGAGGAGCTGCTGCGTGATTACAGGATTAACGACGCGATTGTGCGCATAAGCGGCGACGTTTCGCTTGAGGATGTTGAGAACGCAATCTACGAGAACACCATCTATAAGCCCGCGGTGATTGTCGCTAACAAACTTGACATTAAGGGTACAGCGGCGAATCTGAAGAAGCTGCAGGCCTACGTTGGGGGTAAACTGCCGATTGTTCCGATGTCCTGTGAACGCAGGCTGGGTGTTCCGGAGCTGGGTAAAGCGATTTTCGAATCCTTAGGCATGATTCGGGTGTACACTAAGGAGCCGGGTCAGAAGGCACACAGCGATCACCCCTTTGCTTTGCGCAAAGGCGCGACGGTACAGGAGCTTACCAAGAACATTCATAAAGAGTTGCTATCCAACTTTTTGTTTGCGATGGTTTGGGCGAAGCGGCTGCCGTTTAGTCCCAAGAAGGTTGGTTTGAACTTCGTTCTCGACGACGGGGACATAATTGAGATTCACGCTAAAACCTGATTTGCTATAGTTGTGTTGTATGATTCAAACGCTACATTTTAAATTTAAAATATTAATATATGCATAGTATGCGAGTTTTACCCTGTTTATTCAGATTATTTCGTCGGTTACTGAATAGTTAGATCGATGTTTAGGGGAGAGGGGAGAAATTGGAGTGGCACATAGGTGCATAGTTAAGGCAGTGCTAAGTAAGGAGCAAAGAAGGATTTTGTGCAGGTTAGCCGCGCGGTTGGGCGCAAGTGAAAGCGAGATGATGCGCATGCGCTTATGACTTATGCCAAGGATATGAATCTCGTACAGGAAAACGTGCAGCGGGAAAAGCGCCTTGTACTAGAATAAATATTAAAATAGAAAAGGAAAAGGTTGGTTTATCTGCTGCTCTGCGCGACGCGTTCGATTTCGTTGCGTTTTGCGAAGCCTGCGGATTTGATGTCTCTGTTTGAGGCAAGCACTAGTTCGTCTGCGACGCATTCCTGTATGCTTTTAGATGTGTTTATGCTTGCTTGGCGTGCGCCTTCAGTGATATGGCGGATAGCGAGGTCGATTCTGCGCTGTGGAGCGACGTCGACTGATAAGTGGTAGACGACACCACCGTAGCTGATACGTGTCGTATCTTCGCATGGAGCGCAGTTCTCTACTGCTTGGACCAAGACGTCGATTGGGTTTTTGCCTGTTTTTGTGTTGATGATTTCGAATGCTTCTTTAGCGATGTTTGTTGCTTTTGCTTTTTTGCCTGCGTTTTTGCCGCTGCGCATCAGGTTGTTGATTAGGCGTTCGACAATGTTTACTTTGGATTTTCGGAATCTTTGGTGTTCGTGGCGGCCCATGCTGTGTGGGGCAACCATCGGTGTGAGGTTTAGGTAGCGCTGTAGGCCGATGTCTTTGACTGTGATGTCTTTGAAGCTCCATTTCTGGAAGAGCATGATTTCGGCTGGAGCCGCTAAATTGGGGGCTGTTGTTTGTGACATAGCTATTACCTTGCTGGTTTCTGTTTTCGTCCGTAGACGAGTTCGTTCAGTGAAACGCCGTTTACCATGACGACTTTCCATCTGACACCTGGAATGTCTCCCATAGCGCCGCCTCTGGTGCCTCCGATGCCTTCGACGACTACTTCGTCGTGTTCATCGATGACGTTGAGTGCGCCGTCTCCGGGGAGGAATGCGCTGATGGTTCTGCCGTTTTTG
>JAAYYI010000114.1 GCA_012515445.1 Candidatus Bathyarchaeota archaeon
ATAAGAAAAGCCGTCGCCGATTCTTTGCAGTGTTAAGGTTTGCAGCGCCGTTTCTTTTGCTGGGTTAACGATGGTTAACCAGCGCCCGTTGTCGTTAGCTGTCCAGTCATCCCTTAGCAATGTCACAGTTATTGTGTTTGGCGGCCCATTTTGCCATAGTCCAGAGTTCCCGGGGCTACTGCTGTATAAGTCGTCACCCATATACAGTTCAGCCTGCTGACCCACAGTCATATTCATACGAAAACGCACAGTGCTAACCCCCATATACATTGATGGCGGCGGGTCATGGTCGTGGATTGTTATTTCCTTCACATTTGTTCCCATTACGGCTGTGTAACTTGCTGAAAGTCCAGTGTCAGAATGGACATTCACATTATAGCTTTCGATAAGGAGGTCCCATGGGGCGTCTTGGGGTTTGCCTAAATATGTTAGCTCGACGTAGGCAGTGACGGGGTAGACGTTTTGAGGGTACATAGTCTGGTTTTGGCCAAACATGCTTTTGCCCTCATGAGTTATATTATTGTATGCAATCGTAAAATTCAGGATTCTGGCGCTAAACATTATTGGAAGTGAACCAGATAATTCTACAGGGGTTGGCGGCTCCGCCCAAGAGGGCTGATTGGTTGTTGGGGTTTGCTGGGGTGTTGGATTGCTTGTCTGGGCTGGTGTGGAGGTGAAAAAGTCAGGTATCAACTGACTGGATGCTAAAACAGATGCAACAGTAATTAAAGCACATAACAAGACAATAATAGCGCATAAAGCGATTTTATTCACTTCAAACACCACCAAAACCAAGGAATAGTTAATCCTTATTAAGTTTACTAATTTTCACATTTAACAAACAAAATGTTTCTTTTAATTCAAATATACATAAAAAGTAAACAAGTAAAGACAACCATGGAAAAGTCGGAGTTCAAAACGGCGACTAAGTGTATGGGATGCTTGCTGTGAAATACAGCCTCAAGGCGCCGCGGCACAAATAACCCCATAAAATCTGGAGAAAAAGGATTATTTTCTGTCCATCCTTTTAACATTAAGGCACTAGTTTTGCGGTTGAGGCGTAACTTTTATTTAAGTAAACTTTAATGATGTGTGTGTTCTGGGCAAAGTTTGGGTGCCTCGATAGCTCAGCCCAGTAGAGCGGCTGCCTTGTAAGCAGCAGGCCGCGGGAGCAAGGCCCGCTCGAGGCTCTCAAAAACTAATTTTAGTTTGCTTTACTCCAGTTTTCTAATGTGTGAATATATCAAACTTCTACTGTTTGTTCCCATGTGGGCAGATTCAAGCCTATAATTGCGTTGAATCCAAATAAATTAGGGTTTGTTGCTTGAATTAGAGATTTGTGTAAGGTAACCAGTGGCAAAAGTATTGGTTGGAAGTTCCTTTATACCAACTGGAAATACATACGTCTCGTTGGGCTGCAAAACATCATCAAACAAGGCATGCCAATCGAGAATATTTGATCCTCGGCTCGGTATCTGCCCAAACAAAGTGACACTATTAACTGGAAAAGTATTGTTGTTATGCACCGTAACGTTAAAGTAAGTTTCCCCAAGTGCGTTGATGTTGGAAACTGCACGATAGTTTGCTACATTAATTCTATCGATTGAATAGTTAAGGTACCTTTGAAGGAAATTTGGGTGCTTATTTATGTATACAGTTTCGTTCTTAATCGGATCAAAAAATAATTGATATATATCATCATGGTGTAATGGGCCGATACTTAAAACCTCTAAATATGCCTCAGTTTGAGGTATGATTATTACTTGTCCATCGAGTCTGTCACCAAATTGATCTTGGGAGAGATAAACTGTGAGGTCATGGGAGCTAAACTGAAAGGTATCCACACATGGATAGCTTAAGCTCATAGTCAATGTTTGATTGGCCCCAATACAAATTGTTGATATTGGTGTGGTAGAATTCAGCATCAATTGATACATGTCCAAGCTTTGCAAATAAGAATTCGGTGCTTTGATCTGATAATCATCAGCCCACAACCTCATCGTTGGATTAATAATTTCAGAACCGTCGATCTTAATGGCCAACGAAAGATCAGCATAGGTGTTGTTTGTAAGGTTTACAAGAACAATATTCCCCTGAGTTGAGTTATTACCATATGATGCAGGCGTATAACTCGTTACAACTAAACTATCCTGGCCCTCTTTGCTTGTTAAATAACCGTTGCCTACCATAACAATGATCGTTATTAAGCATAGAGCGATTATCACCAGACCAATAGCAACTTTTTTCGTAAATTAGCCCCAATAATTATATAATTTGTATGTTTAAAAAGATTGTATTCAGCTTTTGAAGACTTTGCTTTATCTGCGACAAGCCCACTTTAAAAAACAAAAAAATAGGTTGAATGAGGTGTGCTTATCATTCGCTATTTTTCGGATGGAATAAATCGATTTGCCCTAGTTGCTCTGATGGCACTATCCTGTTGTACAGGAACCCCGTATCGTATTTGCTGAGCTCAACTTGAGCCACTGGCTTCTCGGCTATGGCATCTTGGTATAAGGTAACTTCACCTTTTGACATGGTGACGTACCCGAGTCTGTAGACTGCAACTGTAACTTCGTTGGGTATGCCCTTACTGGATAAATCAAAGGTGCTGAGGTCTGTTGCATATGAATGGTTGCCTGTATAGCTACCGACTGACCCTATGGTTTTACTTAGTATCGACTTGTTCTCGGTCCAATTAAAACTGAATGTACCCCCACTAGAACGGTATAAATTACGATCTATCAGCTTGCTAGCAGAAGTAGTTAAAGTACTGAAATCCTCGTCAGCAATCGTTGCATATCCTGTTCCAGCAGACCAAGCGTGGTACTCAGCTATTCCAGTATCTGTTGTTACCTTTATTCCATATACCTGAATTACCGCATCGCAAGAACCAATTTGGATACCAGGTACGCGTGTGAAGTTCAAGAAGACGGCGGATGGATATTTACTGTCGTGGATCATAGTTTGATTGTATTTTGTGCTGAAATAAGATTCTTTGTCTGTTGGTACAGGGCCGACATATGCATACGCTATATCGATATTAAATTGAGATTCGGGAACTGCCTGCTTAATGCTGGGCTGCGTAGATGCAGGTAATGCCAAGAACAGTGAAACGATCAGTACCGTAGTAATAACAGCAAATACTGTTGCGCTAAATACTTTTTTATTTATTTTAGACATCATGGATATTTCCTCGTTAACTATAGTGTGCCGTTAAGAAGCTCCAACCATTTCCGTCTGGATGGTATGATGGATTTTGTGTGTATGCATCTACCCACCATATCTGTCCAAAGTATGGATAAGATGGCGGATCACTAGGGTGATAGAATGCTGCTGTAGAAGAGCCTTCAACTGAATTTACTGGATCAAAGCTACCTCCGGCGGGGTAGTAGACATACCAGCATTCAAACGGTGATGGCAGGTCTAATGATAACGGTGGATAATCCCATGTTGGCGAATCATAACATGTGTAATAGTGGTGGTCGTTCCCGTTAACACAGCAATCTACAGAGAGACCGCTAATGCTAGTGACATCGCCGTCACCCCATTGTTTTTCAAAGTCCCATTGCGCCCAAGTAAATCGAGGGTCTTGTGCGGATGCGTAATCTGCTTGTAAGCTTAAGCCCGCCATGCTATCTTCTGGATCTCCTTCCCAAACCATGTGATGACATTCGCAGTACCAAGCTACATATGGAGAGGTAGTCAGATGCTCAAGATACGATAAGTCTTCGCCGTCAATACAATGCTGATAGGCCTGCACCGTACTTAAAGCTGGCAATGCAATAATTCCCGCCATAGTCGAAATCAAAAGCCATACAATAAAATTTTTCTTCATGTTTTTTCTCCAAATTTTTACGTTCTCTTTAGCCCTTCAATTAGGGCAAGGCGGTGACGCGCCTCCGAAGCGATAGCTTCGGACATTTATCAATCCATTCGCATAGCTATTTAAAATTTTCTAAAAATAACTTCTTTAACGCCAAGTGTTGTACACAATCATATTCAGATTTGGAATATGAATCAAAAAACTCGTGTTGCGATAGTAATTGAATAATAGATACAATATCTCATCGACCCACGCACAACTTCCTTGAGTCGTCGATAAACGGGCTGGCAAAAGTTTCCGTCAAATCGTCAATCTCACAAACCCAAGTGCAAACCTCGTCAACGCCCACTTATGAACATGTTTTTGAAAAGTAACTCCCGTTTACATCTGCAATCGCTTATTCATACGTACGATCTTTGGCGACTAACGCGAAGGGTGCCTCGATAGCTCAGCCCAGTAGAGCGGCTGCCTTGTAAGCAGCAGGCCGCGGGAGCAAGGCCCGCTCGAGGCTCTCAAAAAAGAACTATTTTGCTTATTCTGTATTTTATTACATGAAAAACTGCCCCTAAAAAACAGCTTACCGGTTTTCCGAAAAACAAATCAAGCGCCTATTTGCCCGCTTAACATAAGGGGAGGGGATCTCTTTAGAGCAGCAGAAAGCCACTCACGGATGTTATTATTAATGATGTCTAAGTTTCTGGTTCTTCTTCGCCTTTAGCTGCAAGCTTCGCCTTGATCGCTTTAGTGTCAGTGATCATGAGTTTGTATTTGCGGGCTTGGGTTGAGACGATTTCGTTCTCAAAGAGCTTCTTTAGTGATTTGAATACTTTTTTGGATGTCTCGCCAGTTTTGTCCGCTAATTCTTGAAGGGTTAATTCTTTGCCTTCAGCTTGTAATGCTGCAACTACTTTCTCGTCGGTCTTGTTTAGTTTCATGCTTTACCATACCCCTAATCAGTAGTGTTTCTTTTCACTATGAGCGGTTGGCTTTTTTTATTTTGCGGTACTCTATGGGGGTGTATGCATAAAGCTCTGTGGAGGTTGGCGTTCGTGGGTGCGGAAATGATGCGCGTCTGCCGCTTCAAGAGTACCTGATATTTAACCGCATTCCATGCATTTATAGCGGCCATCAGTAGTTGCCTTCGCGTGGCTTCGGCTACGAAGACCACTGTGTTCTCTACGCTGAAAAACACCCTACGGTTCATGTTTACTCTTGGTTTGGGCGTCAGCTGAAGCTGTTCGTACGTCTTTATCTGACAAGAAATCACCACTAAAGAGCCAACAGATGGGCTTATCTAAATGTATGTGACTGGCAAAAAGCAACCATCTTTTCGGCGCCGCTGCATTTACCATGATAGAAAGGCTAAGGAGGATTTGTCTAAAGGCATCGCGCTAAATGGCTGAATCCTCGGCTTTGGCAGAGGGCTTCTTTTCCGGCGCAACCTTTAGCCCATGATACTCGTACATTATGCGCAGGGCGTCGCGGATGGCTTCGTTTCTGCTGTTGTAAACTCCTTTGTCTATCAGCGTGTTTAGCAAATCAAGGTAGCGCTTGGTTAATCTGATTGTGATTCTTTCACGTTTATTTCCGTCGGTTGACACGTTTCCACCTTTTTGACTATTTATAGTGTATTTTTGGGTTCTGTCAAGTCCTCGTCTGTCCTCTTTCTCTGTAAAAATTCGTCTGTTAGTGGATTTTTAGTTGTTACAAGTCTATAAAGAACCCCATCAAAGCCCATTGCAATAATAATTGAGTGCCCCATTTTTGATGTCTCATAAGAGAATATAACAGGGATTTCTTTTACAGTTCTTATCGGCTGATTGCATTTATGCTCTTTGACTTGCCATGATAATAAGTATTCTTTACAGAAGGGGCATCTTTCTAAAAAATCCGATGGTTTGTTGTCCAACTATTTTCACCTTATTTTAAGTCTTTAACATGAGGAAAATGATTATGCCATTTTTCTAATTCTGCTATCGCTTCGAGATATTTATCGGATAAATCTGCAAGCTTCTGTCTTAGTTGTTCATTTTCAGATTCAATTTTGGTGAGTTCTTCTTTAATTGAGGCTTGTTCGCTAGGTCTTAATGCACCAACATTCCATGCGATATCTATATAATGATAACACAATACAGCAAGGCTAAGTTGTGATTTATCTCCATCTCTATAGAGATAGGCTTTAATTGCCATTGATAAACAAGCGGCTAGTGTATGAGTATGTTTGGCTCGTTCAAGTGGGCCATCATAGTAGCCTGACTGATAGTTATACAAG
This sequence comes from Candidatus Bathyarchaeota archaeon, assembly GCA_012515445.1. Lineage (GTDB taxonomy): Archaea > Thermoproteota > Bathyarchaeia > Bathyarchaeales > Bathycorpusculaceae > Bathycorpusculum. Next base: position 6,099 of record JAAYYI010000114.1, read on the forward strand.
TATTTTAACTGGGTTGCTTTATCAGTAAAAATAAAGTAGCCATTATCTCTTTTTTTGATAAATTCCTCAACACTTGCAATAACATCGAAGCCCATTTTTAGTTCCCCTTTTTAGCGTATTGACGAGCTATTGCCTTTGCTTCTGCATCGGAGATTAAATTCTTTCCATGTTTTTCAATCCATTCTTGTATTGCTTGTTCTGCAAGTTCTGAAACCGTTATACCTTCATCAATAGCGGCTTTTTTTGCGTCTTTCCAAAGTGAGGGCTTCATTTTTACAGATACTGTCTCTCTTTTTTCTTCCGATATTTCAGACATTAATATCATCCTTAGTAACTAATATTACTGGTAATATATAAGCTTAGTCATAAAGTAATATATTTATAAGTAAGTACTGTATTACTATATTACTGGTAGTGTAGTAACATGGTGATGAAGTTGGTAACAAGAGAAGAACGTGGTCAGGCAATCGCACAGCACAGCGGTCAAGTCTCACGCATAGACGATATGCTCTACATCGTAAAAAGCCAAAGCAGAAACGCCGAATACACAGTCAACAAGGTTAACGGTGAATGGACATGCACCTGTCCAGATAACACATACCGCCACACTACCTGTAAACACATCTACGCCGTAAACTTCTCTCTAAGCATCAGAGCAGAAGTCAAAGCTAGCAAACCCAAATCTTATGTCATCAGCGAGTTAACAGCGCAAGTCTGCCAATGGTGCGGATCAAACAACCTAAAGAAAGACGGCATACGCCACAACAAAGGCGGTTCAATCCAAAAATTCCTCTGCCGAGAATACGGTCACTACTTCACCATAAACATAGGATTCGAGCGCATGAAGCACAACCCCAAAGCAATCACCACAGCAATGCAACTCTATTTCAGCGGAGAAAGCTTACGCAATACGATGAAAAGCCTAAAACTGTTAGGCGTAGAAGTCAGTCACCAAACGGTTTACAACTGGATAAACAAGTATGTCGCTCTGATGAAAGACTACGCAGACAGGATAACTCCAAATGTAGGCGATAAGTGGCGTGCTGATGAAGTTTACATAAAAGTGGCTGGCAACATGAAATATCTTTTTGCTGTGATGGATGATGAAACACGGTTCCTTATCGCTCAAGAAGTAGCAGAGACAAAGCACCAACACGATGCAAAGCACCTATTCCAAATGGCAACTAAGCTAATGGAGAAACAGCCTAAAATTATGGTTACGGATGGCTTACCCTCTTATCATGTTGCGGCTAAACAAGTTTTGAAAGGCACACAGCATGTTAGAGAAATTATGCTTAAAGGCTCAGTCCATAACAATAAAATGGAACGCATAAACGGTGAAATCCGCGACCGAGAAAAGACGATGCGGGGCTTAAAGGTCAACGAAACCCCAATCCTAACGGGTTATCAACTGTTCCATAACTACATTCGACCTCATTCAAGCTTAGACGGAAAAACCCCTGCTGACATGTGTGGAATAACAGTTGAAGGAAAAAACAAGTGGCTAACTCTAATTCAGAATGCCGCACAGAAGAAAGACTTCGTCAACCCAAAAATTGAGAGCTAGCCGAAAAGAGAGAAAGGTTAGCGGAACAAGGCTTCACGGACAATATTGCGACTCACCCGAAAGGGTGTGATAAAGGCGTGAAGTCCTCCGCTATCCCTCTATTGATTTGTTATTGTATGCCTACAGTCACACAGCTTCATATCCTATAGGAGTAAATTTGGGATATAGATTATAAGATAAAAGAAGCTTTATGCAGTTTCTGATACATACCTATTAAACGCTTAATTGCCAAAGCTTAAATACGAAAGAGGTACACTAAGATGAAATCTAAGGGAAAGGATAGGGGTAAAAAAGACATGCCTTTACTAGTTGAAAGACGGACAAGTTCTAGTGTACTTTTCGATGAACGTGAAAAGTTACGGTTAGATTACCGATGGATATCCGCTAGACGGGCTACTTTAGCTAAACAATACCCTAACAAGTATGTTGCTGTCAAAGATTCTACAGTTATACTTGCGGAAGAAAGTCCTTACACTCTATTGGCAAAACTAAAAGCCCTAGGTTACAAGCCAAATAACGTAGCCGTTGAATTTGTAACTGAGCAACCTATCTGTTTTGTCTAAATAGGTGCTCCCATTTTTGACTTTAATCGCTGACATAGATGAGCCTATTGGCGAGAAAACAATTTTTACAAAAATTCCTTTTGGAAAAATAATCGCTACAATTCAGTCAAAAAGATTTCGAGAACCACAAACCTTTGAATTTTTAATTGACTCTGGAACTTCTTTTACAACCCTACTGCCTTATCATGTTCTTTCATCTGAAATTAATTGTGATTATTTACCGACAGCAAGCAAACCTTGTTTTGTTGCAAATGGCCAACCAATTTATCCAAAGCTACTTTATGATGTAAACATAAGTATCAATAGTTATTTCCAAGGAAAAAGAGGCGAAGAAAACTTTGTCCTACCCTTTATTCATCTAATGCCTCCTAATACTCAACAAGTGTTGCCACGTACGTTAAGTCTACTTGGAATGGATGTGCTAAGAAATTTCTCAAGTTGGCATTGGGATTACCGTACGTATCAATTATTTTTAAATAAATAAGTAAAATATCCGATGCAAGTAACAGCCAGTTCGACTTTTTATTAAGCGGTGAATAAGTGCGGGGAGAATGAATTAAACATCAAAAAAAAGCAATTTTAGCACGGATGCATATTCACTCAAAGAGTAAATTTTAACAAATTCATCCATTAATGGAAATGTTTGTAACTTCAGAAAAAGCTAATGGCAGAAACCTTTTATCCCCCGTTATACAACAAATGGCAATAGGTAGTTTGCCAACCAAAGGGCAAACACGGCAGTAAACTCAGCTTGACCTGCACTAACAGACCTCTGAGCTCGTTGAAACCGTTATGTGCTACCAACACAGCCCCTTAATTGGCAACTACCTAATTGCTTGCTTATTCTATTACTACAATTATAAATCCTTCTATTAATTTCAACTGCCAAATCGCCAGCGCCGAGCAGACGAAAGTTTACATGAATACCCGAACAGACGAGGACTTGACAGAACCTATTTTTGTTTTGGCAGTCAACATATAAGTCTTGTCAGACAAACAGACACCATGCAACAGCCAACAGTTACTAAAGCACAACAGATGTTCAGAAAGCGAATAAAAACCTATCGATGCCTAAACGCCGACACAGCCCATAAGCACACGGAAGCCGCTTTCCCGCGTTAGCACCTCGCAGTTACCAAAAACTTCCCTGAACAGTTCAGGCAGCGATTTCGCGCCGATTTTGCTGCGAATAACCATCTGAAGACTGCCGCCCGGAGACAGCACTTTTGGTGCGCCCTCGATTATTGCTCTGACGATGTCCATGCCTGCGCTTACAGGCGGATTCGACAGAACACAGTTAAGACGCATGTTCTCAACTGGTTCGTAGAGATAACCGTAAGTGACCTTGGCGTTTTTGAGATGATTAGCTTCGATGTTCTGTTTGGCTAATCGGACTGCACGCATGTTTACATCGGTCATCATTACTTGGATTTTGGGGTTTAGGGCTGCAGCGGTTATGCCGACGGCGCCGTAGCCGCAGCCGATGTCCAGCGCTGAGCCGGTTTCGGGCAGAACCATAGCGTCGATCAGTACGGATGTACCTAAATCGATTTTCTTTTTAGAGAAAACGCTTGATGAAGTTAGGAATTGGAGGTTGCGGCCGCGTAAGGTGGCTTTTATGATGCCGAAGCGGTCTTCGCAGCTTGGTTCCGCTGAAAAGTAGTGGTCTGGTTTATTGGGTTTCAGTTTTCTGCTGCTCATCGGCGTCGCCACTGCTCTTCCAAACCTTGGGGTAAATGTTACGTGGCATTAGTACGCGTGCAAGCGTCGCTACAACACCGTGCTTCATATCAAGGATCTGCTGAGTGGATGCCTGTGCGCGACCAAGCGCGATTGCTTCGCCTTTTAAGGTGAATATCGCGACGATGTTGCTTTTTTCTACGCCGCTGTCTATTTGGCAGACCCCTGGCGCGGTTAAGTTGGCACCGTGGCAGAGTGCATCAACGGCGGAGTCGCGGACGATGATTTTCGGCAGCTGAATCAGGGCGTTTTCCATAGGTTCGATGAATTTGCCAAGATGGCTTATGTCTTTTGTGCGTTCGAACTCGCCTAAATAGTATGATACCTCGTGAAGTGTAACGCTTTTGGCGCTGGTTTCGGTGAAAGGCCCTGCGCGTGTTCTGCGGAGTTCCTGCATGTGGCCACCGACGCCCAAGATTTCGCCGATGTCGAAACAGAGTTTTCGGATGTATGTTCCGCCTTCACAGCCTACTTTGAAGAGTACGTTGCGTCCGTTTTTCTCGAGGTAGTCTATGTAGTAGATGCGTCTTGTGCGCAGCTGGCGTTTAACGCTGCTTCTGAGCGGCGGGCGCTGGTAGATTTCATCCTCGAAAATCGTGAGGACATGTTTTACGCTGGCTTCGTCTACATCGCCGTGAAGTTTTAGGACGCAGACGTATTCTTTGCCGCTGTAAAGCAATGCCTGAACCATCTTGGTGGCTTCCTCGAGTGTGATTGGGAGTACGCCTGTGACTTTGGGGTCGAGTGTTCCTCCGTGGCCGATGGTTTCTAGTTTCAGGATTTTCTTTGTCCAGGCTGCTACTTCGTGGCTTGTGGGTCCTGCTGGTTTGTCTAGGTTTATGGTGCCGTATTTGATGAGTTGTTTTGCGGTGCGTTCGGATGGTTTGCAGCCGTATTTTGGGTCTGTGGTGTCTTGGGCTTTGGTGAGTAATTCACGTTTTGTTTCCCACGGCGGATGGGTTCTGGGCATTCTGGTGTGGAGTCTCCTGTTAGAGGTAAGAAAAAGAAGACGTGGTATTAAAGGTTAAAAATTTTTAGAATCCTTGCGTCATTTCTTCGGTTTTGCCTGCGGCCTCTATGGCTTGGGCTACTTCGTCGTCTGATGCGCCTCGTTTGATATCGATTTTGTCTTCGAGGGGCATTAGGTGGTTAATGTTGGCGCGTCTGCGTTTAACGCCTGTTAATTTCTTGGGGCCTGTGACTAAAGCGAAGCTTTTGTCTACGATGTCGATGACTACGCATTTTGTGCAGCATTCGCGGCCGCCTTGCTTGACGCATATTCTGCCGATTTCAATGGCTGGCATGACTTTTTTGGTCTCCTTGGGAAAGTGATACTGCAAACGGTGAATATAAGCATAACCAGCGACGCGTGAGGTTAGGTGCATCTTTTTGCGATTGGACGATTCTGATATGGATAAAAATTTCAAAGAAGAAGAGAATACGGCACTGCTTCTTCATCTTCCATAAGTCTTTGCAAAAACAGCCTTTTTTGCTTATGCGCCTGATTCCGATTGCGGGCTGGTAGCGGATTTTTGGAGCAATTGTCTACATTACTGATGAGGTGTCACTGGCATTCGTTTAGCCAGAAAATGTAAAATTATATAACCGATCATGACTTGAGCCAACTTAACAAAAAGGGGTTTACATGGAAGTACAGGTGAGGTTTAGTCGTATCTCAAAAGCCTTCGCTGTCATCGTATTGGTAGCACTTATTCTGCTATCTATCTTCACTTTAAACGTTATTTCAAGCACAACCGCCAGTAATGTTCAATGGAGCCAGCAAACAGTCGATACAGGCGGATCATTCGGACCGATAAGCCTAGCGGTAGACGCCCAGAATAATCCGCATGTAGCATACAACGGCCAAAATGGGATGATGTATTATACAAGCTGGGATGGACAAAAATGGAGCAGGCAAGACGTCGTCCAACGCGGCAACCCAGACCAGCTTGTTCTGGATTCCAACGGTGACCCAATCATCCTCTACAAGAGCCAAGACGGCGCCCGATACCTCGCAAGCTGGAACGGCCAGAACTGGGTCTTTCAAACTGTGCCTGGCGGTTGCCGTTTCTCTCTTGCGCTGGACTCATCCGGCACTCCCCATCTGGCATTTACCCAGCAGTTGCCAGTATCTGAGTATCCCTCGGGAGTTACCAACAATATAGCGATGCTGAATTATGCTACCTGGACCGATTCAGGTTGGAACATTCAAAAAGTCGATTCGCCAGTAAGCTACACAGATGAAGTTTACCTATCGTTTGACAGCCAAAACAACCCTCACATAATGTATGGATACGACACATATTATCCTATAAGCGGCGGCTATACCCAAACTGTAAAATTCGCCGTACAGCAAGGCTCCGGCTGGAGCATCCGAACCGCTCTGTCAGATTTAGATAGCTACAGCAACATGGCCTTAGACTCCAAAGGCCAAGCGCACTTCAGTTACACAATCCAGCACCCCCATGAAACCAACATCAATGGCACAGTGGGATACGCAATCTGGGATGGAGCAACCCTCCAAAATGAAACCGCCACCTCAGGCGTTACCATCGCAATGTTCACCACAACAGACCTCGCCATAGACAAACAAGGCAACCCCCACATAGAATTCTTCAACGGCTCATTAATGCAGGCAAGCCGACTCGGCACCATTTGGAATATAGAAACGGTAGCCCCAGACAAATACGCATTCAGCGAAGGACCTATAGCACTAGACGACGATGGCAACCCGTACATCTGCTATTGGGTCGTTGACATACACAACACTCAAGCATTCGTTAGTCAACTGCTTATAACATCCACCCTACCCTTAGCTGCCTCAGAGGTACCACAACCCACACCTACCGCATCCTTGTCGGCAACGTCAGCTAGACAACTATGGACCTTCAGACCCGCTGCGCCCCAAATCCGCCAATCTGCCCTCATAGATGGCCACATATACTTCTTAACCACCTACAGTGGAGCAGCCCCGATGGCACTCTACTGCTTAGACCCAACTACAGGATCACAAATTTGGAACAAAACCGCGGATTCGAGTGACTATGTCTACATTCAAACCTACGCGGTTGCAGATGGACGTGTATATGTGGGCGGGGCATTGCCGGGTACAGTTACTTGCTTAGCTGCGGACACAGGTGCACTTCTTTGGAATTACTCATCAGGCGGAACATCCATCGGGAGCTTAACTGTATCGAATGGCGTACTGTACACTGGAGGAGACAATTACGCGTATGTAAGCATCGGCAGCAAAGATAGCGGTATCATGACTGCATTAAACGCTTCAACCGGCCAAGTTCTATGGAGCTATACTGCACCGGGCCAAACGAGCTTTAACTATAACAATCCCATAGTCCGAAACGGTGTAGTCTATGAAGTAAGTGCGTTTCTGTCTGACCTAGACAGTTCATGGCATGGTACAGTAATCGCTTTAGATGCTTCAAACGGTGAAGAACTATGGAACTACACGGCACCAAGCGATTTCAGCGACTTCACTTTAGGCGACCAGCTACTCTATGTCCAATCAAGCTACTCTGATAATACCAACAACATCAACGTGCAGAACGTTAAAGGTAAAATTTACCAAGGCGGAGTAACAGCCCTAAACATTGCAGATGGCACCGAAACATGGAATTATCCAACTGATGATAGCATCAATTCTTTATCTGTCTCCAACGGCATCCTCTACGCTGTCTCTGACGGTGGCGACGTATATTCCTTTGACGCGGATAATGGCCAAATAAACTGGCACCGTAACGTCGGAATAAGCCTCGGCAACCTAATTGCCGCAGACAACTACCTCTATGTAGGCTCAACATCAGGCGTCTACTGCATCGACAAAACCAGCGGAAACGTCATCTGGATCTTTGCAGAAAGCAGCTATGCAATGTCCTACAGCACAATCCCAACGCTTGCAGACGGCGTAATATACGTGGGCTGGAATGGCCCAACAAACTTTGCCCCCGCCATCGAACATAGCATATATGCACTTAACGCTATGACCGGACAGAAACTCTGGAATTACACTTTACCAAACACAATCTCCAATGCACCCATCATTTCAGACGGCGTTCTCTACATCGCCGGCGACTACGTCACCACTAGAAGCCTAAGCTATGCGGAGTCAGCCACATTTTACGCCATAGAAACCAGTGTCATACGACAAAACAGTGTAAGCAATGGTTTGCTTATGCCGGCTCTGGTTATCGCAGTATTTGTAGCTTTTTTGGTTGTGGTTTTGATTATAGAACGCACGAGTAAAAATCCGATTTAAATTTGGAATTAAAAACTCTGCCTCGCCGCCCTTATTTAAACCCGTGATAACCAATGCCTTGAGAGCGAAAACGGGTAAGTGCCCAAACGTTTTAAAACGTAGCAGACCAACATAGTCATTCAGTCACAAGTAGGTACCAACTTGAGCTTAAATTATCACTACATGCAGCTACCCCGCGAAGTCATAGTTGGAAACGGCACGCTGGAGCGCATACCTGAAGTCGTAAACCGCTTAGGCCTCAAAGGCAAAGCACTCGTTCTCTCAGACAGCCAATGCTACGAGATAGCAGGCAAAAAAGTCTCAGAACAACTTGAAAAATCAGGACTCACACCCAACTTTTTACTCGTCAAATCAATGATGGTAGACGACCTCATAGCAGTAGAAAACGCGCTTAAAGAGCAGAAGCCACGCGTACTCTTCGGCGTCGGCGGCGGAACCATAATCGACGCAGCCAAACTCAGCAGCGCAAGCCAAAACCTCCCCTTCATAAGCATACCAACCACCGTCAGCCATGACGGCATAGCAAGCCCACTCGCATCGATCAAGGGCAGTGAGAAACCCTACAGTGTCCTCGCACAGGCCCCAATGGCAATAATTGCGGATATAGAAATCATAGCGCAGGCACCATGGCGTTTTGTAGTAAGCGGCTGCGGAGACGTCATCAGCAAATACACCGCAGTTAAAGACTGGAGACTTGCGCATCTGGAGAAAGGCGAATATTATGGCGGATACTCAGCCAGCCTTGCACTGATGAGCGCCAAACTCGTAACGCAGAACGCGGAGTTAATTGCAAAAAAAGATATAGAAGGCCTGCGGGTACTCTTGGAAGCGTTGATTAGCTGCGGAGTAGCCATGAGCATCGGAGGCAGCAGCCGCCCATGCAGCGGATCAGAACACCTCTTCAGCCACGCACTCGACTTAATCAACGCCAAACACGCCATGCACGGCGAACAGTGCGGAGTCGGCTCAATCTTAACCGCGTTCCTACACGGCTCAAACTGGCAACAAATCAAAGCAACACTTCAACGCATAGGCTCACCCATAACCGCCAAGGAGCTGGGCGTAAATGACGAAGATATAGTTAAGGCACTGCAGATGGCCGCTGAAATTAGGCCAGAGCGCTACACGATTCTGCATAAGCTGAAATTGAACTATGACGCATGCGAAACAGTCGCGCGAGCTACAGGCATCATCAGTTAAGGTTTAAGTGGTTCAAGCAGCGCGAAAGCGTTTCCCTCTGGGTCTTCTGCCGCGGCGATCCAGCCTACCTCGGGCACTTCCTGCTTGGGCTGAGTTACTTTGCCGCCTAACTTCACGATTTTATCTAAGAAGTCGTTGATTGATTCCACCGAGTAATAGTTAATGGTTTTATTCTCGGGATCCATGCGCCGGTATATGCCGCCGTTTACGCCGCCACGAAGCAGTTTACCGTTCTGGTCCATGGGCACAGTTTGGATTATCCAGTACTCTATTGGGCTATCTGCCTGAGTTATAGTCCAACCGAAAACCTTCTCGTAGAAAGCCCTAACTTTTTCAACGTCTTTAGCTGGGATTTCAAAATGCACTATGGTGTGATCCATTTTTGGCTTCACCTCCAACTGCATATCATCGTTAACTAGAACACACTAACTAGGGGCAGCATCCGATTTATCTTTTTTAGAACAATAAAAACTAAACGAAATTAAAAAGGAAAGAGTTGGGTGAGCTTATTGCTCGGTTTTCTCTTCGGCTTTAGCTTCAGCTTTGGCTTCTTCAGCTGCAGGTGCTTCTGCTTCTGTTGCTTCTGCCGCGGGGGCCGGGGCTGCTACTTCTGGTTTAGGCTCAGCTTTGAAAGTTTCAACGAACTTCGTTTCAGCCAAGTCTGGCAGGAACTTTTGGATATCCATGGCTATGCCGCGTTTAGCGATCTGGATGCCTTCGACGTAGAAGGTTTCCTCTGGCATGTCAACGGTTAAGTTCTTATCTTTAACAGTGATCTTAAATTTGTCTTCTTCAACCACTGGAACTCTGCGATGGATCAATGCGCCGATTTTTTCTTCTGCAGCATCGAGCTTCTTTGCGACGGTAAAGTCGTAGATCAGTGTTCGGCCTGCAAGGGCTGGGTTAAAGTCCAGTAGAACTCTACCTGCGCCGATGGAGCGAACAGTGGCCATTTTACCTTGGAATTCGATGCGTGCACCAATAACTGGGTTGATTTCTTTTGCGTAAAGCGCTTTTATTGGTACACGGCGGATTTTTTCTGGGTCACGTGGACCAAACGCCTTGTCTGACGGGATCTCTACGGTTGTTTCTTTACCGACTTCCGCTTCTATTAGTGCGTCGTCAAGGGCTTTTAGTACCCAGCCTTCGCCTACCACGACTAGTTTAGGTTCGTGGATTTCTCCTTCTTTGTGAAGGTGCTCTTTTTTGGCTACATCGTCTTTTGTTGTGTCGAAAACTTCGTTTGTCTCTTTAACTTTGCTTGTATAATCGATTAGGATGAAGTCTCCTTTTTGTAGGGTCATCTTGAATCTAGTCCTTTATCTATTCGGGAAAGTGTAGAGTTTCAAAGGATAATAAAAACTTTGTCCATTGCAGACAACCTGTTAATGGCTGCTTGATTGTGTGTTGGGATTTTTTGGGGGTTTGGTTGCGGTTTGTGTTCTTTTTTACAGTGTGCCTGCTTGCATGACTAAGTGGAGTGGTGTTATGATTGAGCTATAACACAGTTTTATTGGCAAGTTTAGGCTAAACAAGATTTAGGTGTTTTAATTGGAGAAACCGATGTAGGAATATCGTTTTAATTAAGACACGTCCCGGAAAAGGCAGCAAATTCTGGGAAGACGTCCAAAAGATCCCCAATCAACCGATGAATGGAGTAACGATTGAATCATCCTAGAGCCTCTATGGATACTGGGATTTTTTGCTTTTGTTCCAAGCGGACAGCAACGAGAACAGCCTGCATTTCATCGGCGAAGTCTTACGGTCTGTAAGGGGTATTGCAAAGACAAGCACATCACCCATGACAGTTCTTAAAAAGCATGGAAAGCCTAGTTGAAGCGTTTTTCCTTAAAAATAGATTTGGTATTTTTGGCTGCCGACTTCTTGCTGAGGCTAAGTTGCGCTCATAAAGCTGTTAGCAGAAATTTTAACGCTTGATTGCATCAGGGTTAAATGTTAAAAAGGGCATCAATAGTATGCAGGCTGCTTGGCATAGTAAATGTAGATGTTAATAGAAAATATCGCAATCTTATGGCTTCAAAAGCGCAGGTTTTCGTAGACAAAAAGTCATCACGCTAAACCACAGTATAGTACCCGCCTCATTGACTGTGGAAGATAGGGTTTCAGCTCAGTTTACCGTGGATAATGCATCCGCTTGGATAAATTCAGCGTTGTTTAAGGTCGGTATGGCGCTTGAAATAGCGATGGGCTATGCAGATGTGGTGGAGCCGGTTTTTGTTGGTGAAATCAGTGCTGTGAAAACTATTTTTTCAAGCAGTTGTCCGCCTCAGATAATAGTGTTTGGCAAAGAGAAACCAGTCAAAGAACTAGTCGCCGCCAGCGCGGTTGTTTCACTAACTTATGGTGCCACCCTGCATAGTTTTACCTCAACAACTGATGAAGCTACTCAAAGCTGCATCTTTTGCGTGGGGGAGTGCGTTGGTTTGCCAGACATCAAAAATGGCGGTATCGTGGATATAGCAGGCTTAAGCAGTCAATTTAACCGGCGCTACATCGTAGAGAAAGCAATTCATACATTTGATGGTATTCAGGGGTTTAGGACCCAGTTTGAGGCTAAATCGTTTGATCTGACTAAAAGAGCATATTTGGGCAGCCATAGTATCTTACGAAAGAGAGTTAATTAGCCGATTCCCAAAATGTTGAGGTCGATCTATCTGCGAAGAAAGCGCTCAAGTCACTGACCAAAGACCGGATATTCTTAATCTTTAATCAGGACACCAACGTCTTTAATTCTTGTAGATGAAAACATAGTACGTTTGGTCGCCGACCCGCTTCTTATCAAAACCTGCCAAGCCCCCCTCAGAGAAGCAGAAAACAAAGAGCCGCCGCTTCTGCTTAGCAGTCAAGTCCGTAATGTTGAATTGCTTAGTCCGTTGCTGCACGCTTTGGCTGTTCTCAACTGCTTCTGCTACCATTTCACTCCCCTACCCGTTTAGGATCAACAAACTGAGCAACAACCCTGCTGCATTTGGGGCAATGAACATTAAAACCCTGACTACCACCAATCATCACCAGAAAGCACAGCCGCCCTGTTAGAGACTGTAAAGCCACAAGAACATACCCAAACCGATCGCCCAGTAAAAATACGTGTTAATATACGCTTGATTTTGATTATTTGGTGGCTTGGGTTAAGCAAGTTTTTACCTCTCACCCATGTTGAGTACATTGTACTATTTATAGTGTATTATACATTTTATGTATAAGCGGTAATTTCCTATGTGGTCTGCTTGCGAAGCAAAGGACATATCTTATTCGGAAAAGGAGTCATTGAAACAATACTTTATATCGATAAGACAGGAAGAGCTGGGTATTACGAACTTTATAAACAAGGCTTTGTTATAAGCAGACAAGCTTTTTCAAACTCACTCAAACTACTAGAAGCACACGGTATAGCAGAGAGAAAAGTAATAGAGAACCGCCCGCCACGAGTTGAATACAGCCTTACAAACAAGGGTAAAGAAATTGCCAATTTACTAAAACGTATAAACGAAATTGTACAAATGCGATAACAATTATTTTCAAAGACGACGCACTTTCTTCACCTATTGTTTCCTTAATATTACCACTTCTTTCACTTTCTGGAAAAATATGATAACAATAGGTTGCCCTTGATAAGTTAAACCTTTTTGGTTAACTTTGCTCCTTAAGTAAAGAACTTCCTTCAACAAAATGAAACAAGCCACGGAGATTTTACCAAAAAAAACTCAACTAAACAGTCCAGAGGGTAGAAGCCGGCAATTATGGGTTTACTTGTTTGTGAAAACTTACCGTAAGCAATAAATACATTTTTCATCTGATTCATAATAGCGCACAATCAACCCTTTTTTTGGCGCACAATGGAGTAAGAGACAAATTGAATATAGGAAAAAATCGTTTTTTTGGTATTGCTATCGTTATTCTTTTGACTTTATCAACGGCAGCATCATTATCGCTTGTCAATGCACATGATCCACCATGGAATATCCCAACCTATGCCTACATAGTTGTGTCACCTAATCCTATTGGAGTAGGACAGACAGTCAATGTCAACTTCTGGATAAACGCGCCACCACCAACCGCAGCCGCTCAGTACGGTGACCGCTGGTCTAACTTGACAGTAGCTATCACAAAACCCGATGGAACCACTCAAATTTTAGGCCCATACCAATCTGATACCACCGGAGGAACATTCACTACTTATACACCCGATCAAATAGGAAACTACACCTTCCAGTGCTTCTTTGGAGGCGACGTACTCAAAGGCTTAAACCCGGCACCTGGAACAACTCAACAGAACGCATTTGTTAACGATACATATCTACCAAGTGAAAGCAAAAAATTTGTGCTCCGAGTACAAGAAGAACCAATACCTTATGCACCGATATCAGCGCTTCCAACGGAATATTGGACACGTCCAATATACGCTGAAAACACCGCTTGGTACTCAATAGCTGGCAACTGGTTAGGCCTAGGCGCATCAACATTCGCAACAACAGGCCAGCGCACTATACAAGGAAACGTTAACCCATACACTACAGCACCAAACACCGCTCACATAATGTGGACTAAAGTTGCAGCCTTCGGCGGTACCATCGGCGGAGAATACGGCGGCGAAGAAACAGGCAATTACTACTCAACATCACAGTATGAACCCAAATTCGCACCCATTATAATGAACGGCATTCTCTACTATACAGAATACCCCGGTAGCTCAACTCACTATACAGGCTGGAAAGCAATCAACTTAAAAACCGGAGAAACACTTTGGACAAAGAACACTACAGAAATTTTACGATGCGGACAAATTCTAAATATGATCACACCCAACCAGTACGGCGGTCTAGCATATCTGTGGTCAGTTCCCTCCTCAGGCGGCGGATACATGGCTGCACAAGCACAATATAACATGTATGATGCTCTAACTGGCAACTACATTCTTAGCATCGTCAACGGCAGCACCATGCAACTCACAGCTGACGAAAACGGAGACTTAATCGGCTACTACGTAAACGCCTCAGCAGGTCAACGCTCAATCACAATGTGGAACTCAACTAGATGCATCAACGTCGGCCAAGGTGGCTTCTATTATGGAGGAGGGTCATCCCCCGCGGACAACTGGATGTGGAGACCCGCGCAGGATAGGCAAATCGATTTTAAATACGGCATACAATGGTCAGCACCCATCGACACAACCTACCAAGGTAATCCCATCAGCTTAGGTATTTCTGCAATTAGCGATGACGTAATACTAATGTCACAAGCAAGCGTTGCAGGCAGCTCATTCTTCCAAGCAGGATGGATCATGCAAGCTGCATACAGCAAGACAGATGGCCACCGTCTCTGGGGACCACTCAATCGCACTGAAGTTATGAACTCCCGCGTACTCTATGGTTCAACAAGCGCTGGAGACGGCGTCTGGGTAGAATACGACGCAGCCGCACTAACAGCCACAGGCTACAGCCTAACCACAGGAAACAAGGTATGGGGCCCAATTGAATTACCAAACGTCAGCCCATATTCCTCACTAGGCGAGCAGTATCTATTCTATAACGGCACAAGCTACCTCTGGACATACGGCGGAGACGTCTACGCTATCCGACAATCTGACGGAGCAATCCTCTGGGAATACCACACACCACCAGCCGGCTACGAATCACCATACGGAGCAAACTCACTATGGACTTTCACTGTAGGAACTATTGCAGATGGCAAACTCTTTGTCCCTGAAGGCCACATGTACAGTCCACCACTATTCCACCAAGCACACCAATTAGCCATCAACATAACCGACGGCTCCCTAGTTTGGCAAATCGAAGCCTTCGACGTCACCAGTGCACCAGCAGTCGCAGACGGAGTCATGGTAACCCTAAACGCCTACGACAACCAAATCTATGCATGGGGTAAAAGCGCCACAAAACTTACTGTAAACGCACCTGCAGTCGGCATAACAACTGCAACACCGATAACGATCAGCGGATCAATCTATGACCTAGCATCCGGCAGCCAACAAGAAGCAACCGCGGCAAGATTCCCACAC
>JAAYYI010000002.1 GCA_012515445.1 Candidatus Bathyarchaeota archaeon
ATTTAAGTGTAGATAACTGCAACAGCGCAAAGAATCAGACGGGCACTTCTATTGTTTAAATAAGCATCAACACACTCTTTGCTCTGGCGTGATTTGATGTCAGACGATAAAGAAATTGAGAGATGCGACACATCACATCAAGAGAGCGTAACTCATGATCGCTACCGCGCAGCCGTAAACCATCCAGTAAGGAAAGCAATCCTTGGGCTGCTTCGTGGCGGAAGCCTAACTGTTGACGAACTCGCAGTAAAGACAGGGTTAACTCCAGAAATGTTGAGTTGGCACCTTGACGTTTTGGAGAGCGGGATGTTTGCGTGTATCGAGAAGGAAAACAAGTCCGAAGATGTTTTCTACCAGTTGACTAAGGCTGGCAGAGTCATCAACTACTTAGAATAACCGTCAAGCAGGAAACCTGCACCCGCAATTATCAATGATATCATCCATAGTTCTGTTAGGAACAAGAAGCTCTGGTAGCCCATATTAACCACTGCTATCGCTAAGTACACGACGAAGTATAAACCTGTAACAATCAGGGCTGCGCCAGCTCCTCTGAAGCTAAAGGTGGTGCTTTTACCTCTGAAAAGCGGTAGAAAAACAGCAGTCAAAATCAGCGCTGAAACCAGCAGCGTCACCGCTGAATTAGCAAAACCCACAGTTAATACGGGGCTGCTGAAGTCGATTGGCAGCGCATAGAGGTTGAAGAGGAAATGCTTGATCCACATGGCAAACATGAAAGCCACCGCCGAAACCGCTGACGCTCTG
This sequence comes from Candidatus Bathyarchaeota archaeon, assembly GCA_012515445.1. GTDB lineage: Archaea > Thermoproteota > Bathyarchaeia > Bathyarchaeales > Bathycorpusculaceae > Bathycorpusculum. Next base: position 763 of record JAAYYI010000002.1, read on the forward strand.
AGAACGGCTGTTTGGCTGACCTGTGGCCTCTTTAGACGCAGGTAGAGCATCAGCATTGTCGGCGTTATCAGCAGAATCTGAAGGCTAAAAGAGATTATTGTCAACCGCGCAGCTAACCCGCTGAAGACCACCCACTGCGTGATAAACGGTATCAGAAACAGGTACTGGATTGCCTCAAGTAGTACACCCCACTTCAAGAAAGTTAACGAGGGCTTTCTCCTCAAAAGGGCCACCGCGAAGGTTACAAAGAATAATGCGCCTGCAAAACGCAGAATCAAGCCTACTTCGCCAAATGTTTCAGAGGTAAACCACATATAGGCATGTGCTGAAACGCCCTCAGGGCCAGCATTCTGGACTATATTTAGATATATTTGGTACAGCGCCAGAAAAGACTTCTGCAACAGATAAGTTTCATAAATCAAAAGTGAGGCGGCTGCAACCAAGATGTATGGTGCTTTTCGCTGTAGTTTCTGCTTGAAGGCTGAATCGTTTGAGGCCATGCTGCTCATTGAATAAAATAGTTGTGTAGAAATAAAAATTTAGGCATCAAAAAATGGTTGCCCAGCCAAGCCGTCGGTTGAAAGCACCAGGTGGGAACTACTTTTTATATCAAAACAGACCCATCTATCATAGTAAACTTTTGAGGTAATCGAACATGGCTTATTTTACAGATCGAGTTGACGCTGGCAAGCGACTTGCCCAAGCGCTAGCGGATTTCCACGGCAAAAACGCTTTGGTACTGGCGATTCCGCGTGGAGGCGTCGTAGTCGGCTACGAGATCGCAGCGGCGCTTGTGTTGCCACTGGATGTGATTGTTCCCCGCAAGCTTGGTGCCCCAGGCAACCCAGAGTTCGCGATTGGCGCAGTGGCGGAGGACGGCTCAATGGTACTTGACGAGAGCGTTATCGCCTACTTAGGCGTCAGCAGAAGCTACATCGAGCAAGAAAGCGAACAGCAACGATCAGAAATCGCTAGACGCATGACACTGTACCGCGAAGGCTCATCAGCCGCTGAAATCAGGGGCAAAGAGGTTATAGTTGTGGATGACGGCATCGCAACGGGTTCAACAATGAAAGCAGCGCTGCTGTCGGTTAAGAATAGGGGCGCGAAAAGCGTTACTGTAGCTGTGCCTGTTGGTCCACCCAACACCATACAGGAACTCACGCGGATATCTGATAGGGTGGTTTGCCTCTATATGCCAGAATACTTTGAGGCTATCGGCCAATTCTACGAGGATTTCAGCCAGACAAGCGACGAGGAGGTAATTAGGCTTTTGAAGTTATGTAAAGCTGGACTACGACCTAACCCTGAGGGGGTGATTGCATGACAAGCATGGATTTTGAGCAGGCAATCAGGATCCCGGTTGGCAGCGTAGAAGTCGAGGGTAACATGTTTCTGCCGCAGGAAACTGGATGCCTAATTATTTTTGCGCATGGCAGCGGCAGTAGCAGATTTAGCCCACGAAACCAGTACGTCGCCAAAGAATTCAACAAGTCAGGCATAGGCACCCTGCTTTTTGATCTGCTGACACCGGGTGAGGAAGAGGAAGACGAGTTAACGGGGCAGTACCGCTTTAATATTTCGTTGCTCGCCCAGAGGCTAGTCAGCGTAACGGATTGGCTTCAGAATGACCCCCAGACGGCGAGGTTAAAGATAGGTTACTTCGGCGCCAGCACAGGCGCGGCTGCGGCGTTGATAGCGGCGGCGAAGCTTCAAAGACTAATTTCAGCCGTGGTTTCACGCGGAGGAAGACCTGACTTGGCGGGCCAGTACCTTGCGGATGTTAAGGCGCCGACGCTGCTTTTGGTAGGCGGCGACGACGAGGAAGTAATAGAATTAAATCGTCAGGCACAGTCGCAGATGAATAACGAAAACAAACTGGTAGTCATCCCTGGTGCTACGCATCTCTTTGAGGAGCCGGGTAAACTTGAGGAAGTCGCCCGCTTCGCCACAGACTGGTTTAACCGATACTTGAAGTAGCTTTATTCTGCTTTGGGCTGTTGGACCATCTTGTAGACTGCGTAGTTCTCCGCCATCTCCGCTGTGTAGAGCACGCTAAAGGCGATGACGTCACGCAGGGGCACGTTTAGGTATACTTTCTCGCCTGACACTTGCATTGCGTTATTGTCGGATACTAGGAATACTGTTAAGACGTCGCCTATGGTTAATTCGTCGCCGACTGGGTGGCCGTCTTCGGATTGCTCATCTAGCGGTATAGCTGTTTTCCACGCTGTTGCCCCGAAGTCAACGATTACGTATGCGTGGCCCATTTGAATAAGCGAGGAGACAGTGATGGTCGGCATACATTTCTCGCATTGACCTACTACATCGCTTAGTTCGGTTTGGTTGAGTGGGATGACAAGTATTTTATGTTTTACACTATCTTGGTCTGTTACCGTAAAAAACCGCATAAAAACCACAGTTTATGAATGGTGAAGTATGGCTTTAACTTTTTCTATGCCTTCGAAAATGGCTGGCGCTGTGTAGTGGAAAGAAAAAAGTTGGCTGCGTATCTTTCGCTCTTAGCTGGGTGGTGGCGGCGGTGGGTTGGCTCCATTGTTGTTGACGGTGACGTTTACGTTCACTTGCTCTTTTTTGTCTTTCTTGGTTGCCATCATGATCAATGTGAAGATTAGCCATGCGACGAATCCATAGATGACTCCGTTAAAGACTCCGATGATTAAGGTAAAAGCATTGGTGCCAACGATTGAGTAGTTGATTGTGTATTGTTCAGTGCCGGGTAATGCTGCGTTGTAGATTGCTTGTCCAGGAGGTATAGCGATGCCAACGATTGTTAATAATATCAGTAGAGCGAATACTAACAGGAATACTATTGCTCCCTTCATGTTTAGCCCTAAAGCGCTTATTCGATTATTGAGCATATAAGCTTTGTTTAGAGCAAAAGTAAGTGAACCATAAGATAAGTAAAAAAGAGAATAAAATAGAGGGAAAGGGTTTAGAATTTTATTTTAATAGTTGAGCTGTGGTAGCCGAATGGCATTGATACGCGGTTGCCGTACACTCGTTTGAATATGTTAGTGAATTCGCTATTCTCATCCATGGCATACTTGTAGTTGCCCATGCTTGATTTTATTTCGACATCAAACCCATGATGGTCCCCTTCGTAATCCCTCTTAAGGCGAAGTTTGATTTCGTTTATTGTGCTGTTGTTGAGAGCGAAATTACCAGGTGTTTCCGATAGGATGGCTTGCGGCGGCATGCTAAGGTACCTTTTGGTGTAGCCGAAGGTGGCTTTAAGCTGGTCGCCCCATGCTCCGAAGAAGCCTTTGCCTTCTGCTTTAGCTTGCTCTCGAGCTTGCTGAGCGACTTGGTTTAGCATATCCGCGGTCATTTGAGCAAATATGAGGCGCTGGGTTGTAACTACACCGGCGTAGGTGTCATATCGGCCCAGTGATTTCATGCGCCGGAGCAGGACGACGCCAATGGTGGCTTCGCCGGTTTGCTGCTGGAGCGGTATGGTTTGTGAGATGGGTTGCGTCTGGAATTGTTGGGTCGGCTGCATTACAGGCTGGGTGGGCATGTATGGCTGCTGCATTGGGGGCTGCTGGTTCATTATTGGCAGCGGTGCAGAGGGCACGTACGCCATATTGGGCGGCGAGTAGTACTCGATGCCTGGCTTCTCCTTAGCCTCCGGTTGGGATGATGGGGTAGTAGCGGTTTGGGCAGGTTGGTTTCGGGCGGCACCGCAGCTGCCGCAGAACTTTGCGGTTGAGCTGATTTGGGCTCCGCAGGATTCACAGTAAGGCATATTATTCACCAGACAGTAAATGGCTGTTTTTGTTAATAAATTTAGGGCTGACCTGTATAGGGTCGGTCGAGGATATTCCTCCGCTTAAGCCGTCGATAGAGAAGATAATAGAGGAGCAGAAAAGGGCTTAACTGAACTGTTTTTTGACTATTTCCGCGGCTTCTTTTAGCCAGCCTTCGCGTTGCTGCTGCGTGCTCACCATCATAGGCGAGAAAAGTTTACGCTCAGTCTCCTTAACCCCAACAGTGTCAAGCATACAGACTTTCCAGAGGTTACCCATAGCGTCTTTGCATCGCAGCTCCTCCTGATCCTGCGGAGTATTAGACGTGTTAAATACAACGGCTTTTTTGGCTTTCAGCAGCCCGACGGGGACGCCTACGCCGGGTGCGACTTCTTGGAATCGGTATGCGACGCCGACGCGGAAGACTCGGTCAACCCAGCCAGCTATGACTGCGGGGGGTAAGCCCCACCATATTGGGTGTATGATGACTAGTCCGTCTGTGTTTGCGAGTTCTTCGGTGTGCAGTCGGATTTGCGGATCAGTTAAGGTTTGCAGTTCGGAGAGGGGTAGGGTTGGGTCGAATTTCTCTGCATAGAGGTCGTGGAAGATTACGCTGTGGCCCATTTCGGTCAGATTGTCGACGGCGGTTTTTGCTATGGCGTGGTTGAAGCTACATAGGTTAGGGTGCCCCAAAATTACTAGGATATTCATAAAAATCAGCATATTGTACTTTGATGGTCCAAGCCTATATTGGTTTTCTTCAAGCGCCAGTCTTTGATGGCAGGCGGATAGTGAATCGTGTGCCCTTGCCTTTTTCGCTTCTGAAGCTTATGTTGCCGTCTTGTGCTTCTATTAAGCGTTTGACTACGACTAAGCCGAGTCCTTGGCCTTTTGCTTTGGTGGTAAACATTGGTGTGAAGAGTTTCTGCTGTAGTTCAGCTGGGATGCCGATGCCTGTGTCCTGTATAGCTATGTATGTGGTGTTGTTTTCTTGGGCGCCGTCTATGGTGAGGGTGCCGCCTTCGGGCATGGCTTGGACGGCGTTGTTTATGAGGTTTGTTAATGCGCGGCGTAGGAACGTGGGGTCGGCGGCGAGTTTTGTGTCGTCTGCTATGTTTAGGTTAAGTTTGACTGCTGGGGGTAAGTGGATTGTTTTTAAAAGTTCAAAAAGCAACTGGTTGAGTTGGATTTTTGTGGTTTCAGGGTTTAGTTTTCGGCTGTAGTCCTGTAGATCTGCGACTATTTTGTTGATGTAGCTTATTTCTTCGTCTACGCTGTCTAGGCACTCCTCTACTTCCTGTTTGGCTTCTGGGTTGTCGATGCTGTCTAGGTTGCTGCGGATGAGGTAGATTTCGCCTGTTAGCGCCTGCAGAGGGTTTCTTATGTCGTGTCCTACCATGCCTGCGACTTCGCCGATAGCAGCTAGGCGCTCGAGGCCAATGAGTTGTTTTGTGCGTTCTGCTACGAGTTGTTCTAGTTGGCGGTTGTATTGGCGTATTCTTTCTCGGTCGATTTTGCGTTGTGTGATGTCGCGGATGCCGCCTATGAAGCGCAGTGCTTTACCCTCGGGTGTTTTAATGGCTCGGGAGGTGTCTTTTACTGTTATGTAGCTGCCGCTTTTCTGGCGTACGCGGTATTCTATGGAGTAGCGGTCTCTGTTAGGGTCAGCCATTACTTCTCTGAGTTTGGCTTCTACGGCGGGGCGGTCGTCTGGGTGGATTGTGCCAAGTGTCCAGTCTACGGTGCGCGGGATTTCCTCTGGCCTGTAACCTAAGAGTTTTTCGATTCCGTGCATGAAGTGGATTTTCATGCTTGGGACGTCGACTTCGTAGACCATTACGTTAGCTGCTTCCGCTACGATGCGGAAGCGTTCCTCGCTTTCTTTAAGTGCCTCTTCTGCCTGTTTCTGTTCGGTTACGTCTTGGTCTACGCCAACGACGACTCGGACTTTGCCGTCTGATGTTACTTCGGTTACTTGGCGCTGTGCGTGTAGGATGCGGGTTTGGCGGTCTGGGCGGATGATGCGGTAGTCAAAGTTTTCTTGGTGGTTAAGTGGTGAGTTGAACATGACCTGTGCGTTTTTTTCTGCGGCTTTGCGGTCGTCGGGGTAGATGAAGCTGAGGTACTCTTCCCATGTGAAGCCTTCCTGTCGGGGTTTAACTCCGAAGACGCTGAACATCCCCATTGACCATGTTGCTCTTGGCTGTGTGATGTCTAGTTGCCAGCTTCCGAAGTGCGCCATCTGTTCAGCTATGGCTAGCATTCGGGTTCTTTCGGCGTTTACTTGGTCTGCTTCCCTCTGTTCGGTTACGTCTTGGTCTACGCCTACGATGGTTTTTATTCGTCCGTCCCATGTTAGCGCTTTTATTTGTCGCTGGGAGTGGATGGTGCGTACTTGACCGTCGGGGCGGATTATGCGGTAGTCAAGCTCCTCTTTCTGGTTTAGCCGAGGCTTGATGAAGGCGCTCTTCATTCTCTTCATTACTTCTACTCTGTCGTCTGGGTGGATGAAGCTCGTGAATTCATCAAGCGTTAAGCCCTCGCTATTTGGCGCTATACCGAATATGCGAAACATCTCGTTGGACCAGACAGCGTGGGGTTTGGAGGTTTCCCATATCCAGCTACCGAAGTGAGTGAGTTCCTCAGCTAATTCTAGCAGGCGGGTTTCCTCGGTGGGCTTGGGGGGTGCGGAGGGTGGACTAGCCTTCGTGCGCCGTGGCTTCTTTGTGGAGGTTAGTATAGAATTAGCTGAGGCAGACAAACGCGTGGAGCCTCAATAGTACTCAATGCCTGAATAAAATAAAAAAGTTTTCAAACCTGACCCTTAAGCGGGATCTGCAAAGATAAATACCCCCGCATGAATCAGTCATGTGGAGATTATTTTTTATGGAGAAACTAACACAATCAGCCCAAGAAGCTGCATACAAAATCCCCCAAACCGCGCAGGAAAACCTCGCATCAGCCCTCCAGAGCCTCGCAGACAACATTGAACCAATAATGGACAAACTCGCAGGCACACAATCCACCATCACACTAAGCTTCAAAGACCTCACACTCGACACAGGAAAAGCCAAAGCAACCCTGACAGGAACAATCAACCTAAAAGCAACAAGCACAGAAAAGCAAGGGCGTATGCAGACGATAGAGCAGCGATAGCTAAAGTAGAATAACAACACTTTCCTAATCATTTAAAGAGTAATCTTTTGAAAAATTTGATTAGTTAATACTAAGTAATGAGCATCTCCCAAGGAACAACAGCACATTACAGGGCACAAAGCGAATTTCATTACAGAGCAGGCAGAACCCCGCCGCCAAGAAAAATCTTCGTGCTCAAACGGCGAAACGAGCTCTGTGGAGCAATCGTCTACTGCTACCCGCCGCCAATGAGTTTTGGGCGAAAGCAAGTCTGGAAAGGTGACATGAAGCAGCTGCAGCATGACATCAGCATTATCAACCGCATAGTGATCCACCCGAAGTACCGGAGCATCGGTTTGGGTGAAAAGCGGTCAGAGATACGCTGCTGTTTGCTGGGACACCATGCGTTGAAGCCGTTGCTGTAATGGCAAAGTATTAACCCGTTCTTCGAAAAGGCAGGTATGCAGAAAGTCGTGAGAGCAAACCCAACAAAGCCGTCACAGAAGCGCTTGCAAAACTCGAGAAACTCGACTTTGACCCGCTGCTTCTGGGATCACTAAGCTACAACCATATAAAATAGTCCAGCAGACGGGAACGCAGGCAATTATCGCAATCCTAACCGAACTCTCAGAGCACAACGGCGGAATCAAGCGCAGACTCGCAAACACAGCTAGCCCATACCTCAAACATGGAGAATTCGCACAGAAAATCGCTGGCGCGACATCAACCGAGCTTGCGGAAACCTAAAACGCCTCAGCTTCGCAAACCAAACCAAAACCTACCTGTTTTGGACAAAAACAACCGCTTAGCGAACTAAAACAAGCAAGTGAAGCCAAGCCAAAATTTTTTCTCCCAACCATATTAGCCAAACCGTTTTTTACCATCAAATTTAACTTGATGCCAAAACATAACCCTTTATCAGGTGTACTTTGTGCCTGATGAAAAATAATTGAAGCACCCAACATTACCCCAGAAGAATACAAGAAGTACAGGGGAAAAGATGTAGCGATCATTAAGGGTAAAATTGTGGCGTCTGGCAGAACATCAACCGAAGCCTTCGGAAACGCCAAGAAGAAACATCCGGAAGCGAAGAGTGAGGAAATAGAGATTTTCTACAGCCAAGTTACGGATGAATTGACACTTTGAAGCGTTTTATCTTCAAATATCTGCCCGAAAGCACTGAATCGGGCATTATCCAGCGATCTGTAGCGCGAAAAATGGTTAAGGGCACAATAGAAGACTGGCACCCTTTCCGCACATACATTGACAGCGGCGCAGACCTATCCTTGTTTAGAAGAAACGACGCCGACCTTCTTGGGCTAAATCTAACTCAGGGCGAATACCACCCGATAATGGGGCGTTGGCAGAACCTGCATCCCTGCATACATCCACACACTCAAAATGAAGATCGGTGATATAGAGTTAAACGTAAAAGCAGCATTCGCCGACTCCGACGAAGTCCCACGCCTACTAGGCAGAACAGACATATTTCCCCACTTCAAAATAACCTTCAACGAGCAAAAACTCGAAATAACATTCCAAACACAAGAAAAACAGAACAAGTAGCGATGGACCACGGCAGTTCGACGCCCAGACTCCGCCTAGATACATCCAGCTCTACTCTCTTACCCGCACCCCCTTGAGCGCATAACGTCCAAACTTAGGTTGCTCTCTCCCGAGCCTAGCCAGGTTCGCCTGCTAAACAGTGAAGCAACTTCCCTACGGAAGCCACCCACTGACCGCCAGCCCCAAAGGACGGATAGTCACTGGTTCGAAACTAGAGATCTAAGCGGCCTTAAACGCCTCATCTGCCGGTGTCAGCCCGTCATAGAGGGGATTTACGGAGATAATGGACCCCTAACCCACCGCTTAAGATCCATCGCCGAGGAATATTGGTGAAGTCACTCATTAAAACCTATGCCAAAAAAGGTGAGGGGTTTTTAGGTTTTTGTGGCAGCTTTCAGCGCCGACGCAGCCTCTTCAAGTTCCCGCAGCATATCCGGCTGATTCGCCGCGACTATGTTGATGAATGCGCTGCCCACAATAGCTGCATCCGCACCCGCCGCAACCACCCGCCGCACATGCTCAGGCCTGCTTATACCGAAACCCACAGCCAAAGCCACCTTGCCAGCGGTAAACGGCTGCACCTTTCGGATCAACTCAACAGTTGCGTCAGCAACATCTGTCTGCGCCCCAGTTACGCCGAAACGCGAAACCAGATAGAGGAAACCCGACGAAGCAGCCACAATCCGCTCCAACCGCTCCCTGCTAGTTGCGGGAGAAGCAAGAAAAATTGTGTCAAGCTCCGCCTTCGCCGCAGCCTCTAGGTAATCCGCTGCTTCCTCGACTGGTAAATCCGGCACGATGAAACCATCCACACCAACGGCCTTCGCCTCAGCCAGAAAACGCTCTGTGCCATACTTGAAGACTGGATTATAGTACGTCATGATCACAAGCGGGATGTCGTGTTTGGCTTTTATTTCCCCCGTGATCTCGAGTACCCGTTTTGGCGTTGTACCTGACTTTAGGGCTCGGAGGCTCGCGTTCTGGATTGTTGGTCCGTCAGCGATTGGGTCAGAGAACGGCAACCCCAACTCTAAGATGTCGACGCCGCCTCGGATGAGCGCATCAGCTATCTCCGGTGTGCGTTCGGGGGTTGGGTCGCCTGCCGTGATGTAGGCGACGAGGCAGCCATATCCCAGCTGTTTCTGCTTTTCGAATACTGTTTTGATGGTGTTCATATTTTTGCACCTGTAACTTTTGCGATTGTTTCCACGTCCTTGTCGCCGCGGCCGGATAGGGTGACGACGATGGATTGGTCTTTACGCATTGTCGGCGCCAGCTTGATGGCATGAGCCAGTGCATGCGATGACTCCAACGCTGGCAGAATACCCTCCTCTTTGCAGAGCATTAAGAATGCGTCGACGGCTTCCTTGTCGTCGGCGTAAACGTACTCAGCCCGCTTAATCGTCTTAAGGAAGGAATGCTCTGGTCCGACACCGGGGTAATCCAAGCCCGCGGAGACGCTGTGTGTTTCGGCGATTTGCCCATGCTTGTCCTGCAGCACGTAGGTGTACATGCCGTGGAACACGCCCTCGCTGCCAGCCGCTAAAGTCGCCGAGTGCCTCCCAGACGCGATGCCTTCACCCGCCGCCTCCACACCATAAAGTTTCACTTCTGTGTCGTCTTCAAACGGGTAGAATGTGCCCATGGCGTTGCTTCCGCCGCCGACGCAGGCAACCAGTGCATCCGGCAACCCGCCCGTCTTGGCTTTGAACTGTTGCTTGATTTCTTTGCCAATGACACTCTGGAAGTCGCGTACCATCATTGGGTAAGGATGCGGACCCATTGTGCTGCCGATGAGGTAGTAGGTGGATTCGAGGTTGGTTACCCAGTCACGGAAAGCCTCATTAATCGAATCCTTAAGCGTCTTAGAACCCGAATCCACGGGGTACACTTCGGTGTTCAGCAGCCTCATTCGGTAAACATTGAGGCGTTGGCGCTCGCAGTCCTCGGTGCCCATGTACACGATGCCTTTGAGCCCAAGTGCGGCACATACGATGGCTGTGGCTACGCCATGCTGGCCTGCACCAGTTTCGGCGATCACGCGGGCCTTCCCCATCCGCTTTGCCAAAAGCGCCTGCCCAAGAGTGTTGTTAATTTTGTGCGCACCGCCATGTGCGAGGTCTTCGCGTTTCAGGTAGATTTTAGCACCGCCCAGCTTACGTGTCAGGTTCTCGGCGAGGTAGAGCGGGGTTGGTCTGCCTACGAATTCGGCGAGGTAATAGTCAAGCTTCCGCTGGAACTCGGGGTCAGCTTTAGCCGCCGTGTACGCTTTCTCTAACCCCGTGATCGCTTCCATAAGCACTTCGGGCACGAATCGCCCGCCGTACTTACCGTATTTGCCGTCGATGGGGTAACTGCTTATCTTCTCATTCATCGGGTGTTCACTAACTCCTTAACTTTCAATTCTATATCATCCGTTAACATGATGCTTGAACCTACCAAGAAAGCGTCGGCGCCGCTGCCACGCAGGAACTGCAGGTGACCCGGCGTTTTTATGCCGCTCTCGCTCACGACAACTCTTCCCTGTTTGCCCTGCGCAGAGAGGATTTGCTTGGTTGTTGCCAAATCGGTTTTTAGGGTGTCGAGGTTTCGGTTGTTGATGCCGATTAAGTCAGCGTTGGTTTGTAGCGCCAAGATGTATTCTTCTTCTGTGTGTGTTTCAAGCAGAACCTCTAAACCCTTGCCGTGCGCGTAGACAATCATATCTGCTTCATTCATCTCACTGTGGCACTTGTCGAAGAGCTCCTGGATGAACAGGACTGCGTTTGCGCCAAGTTTTACGGCTGCATCAATCTGCTCTTTAGACACAAAGATGTCTTTCATCAGTATCGGTAACGCTACTGCCACACGCGCCTGCTTAAGTGTCTGGAGTGACCCATTGAAGTATGTGGGTTCCGTTAGCACCGAGATGCCGACTGCGCCGCCGCATTGCATTGCTTCGGCTATTTCTGTTGGATTTATGGCGCTGCGTATGGTTCCAAGTGAGGGTGAGGCTGCTTTGATTTCGGTTATGACTGGGTTTGCTTTGCAGTTCTGTATTGCTGCTTTTAGGCTGATTTTCGGGTATGTGGATGCTGTTTGGGGGTTTTTGTAGTAACCGCTCCGGACTGTTTTTTTAGCGTTTTCGGCTAAGGTGTCCAGGAAGTTGTTCATTGCGATTCGCACTCCTCTAGTTTGGACAGGTTGCCGCCGGATGCAGTAACCATTGCTTTAAGTTTAGCGTATGCTGCACCGCTCTCAATTGATTTCTGGGCTAACGAGATTGCTTCTTTGAAGTCTGCTGCTTTTCCACCTACGATGATGCCGGCGGCTGCGTTTACCAACACTATATCGGTTTTGGCTGTTTTGTCTTTGCCGGTTAAGATACGTAAGAGCGTCTGTGCACTTTCCTCTGCTGAGCCGCATTGAAGCTCGCATGGCAGAACGGGTTTTAAGCCGAAATCGGATGGCGTATACTCTCGGACTGTTACTACGCCGTCCTTTACATGTGCGATCAAGGTTTTTCCAACGGTTGAGATTTCGTCTAATCCGTCAAGACCATGCGCGACGATTGCTTCTTGGCAACCCAGCTTCTGTAATGCATAAGCCATAGGTTGAACCAGTTTTGCATCGTAGACGCCTATGATTTGGGCGCTGGCGGACGCCGGATTCGTTAATGGACCTAAGATGTTGAAGACTGTGCGGATGCCAATTTCTTTTCTGGGTTCAACCGCGTATTTCATGGCTGGGTGAAAGGCGGGTGCAAACATGAAACCCACACCTACTTGTTCAATTATTGCTTCAATAGCCTGCGGCTCTAGCGAGAGATTAAGCCCCAATTTTTCTAGCACATCTGCGCTGCCGCTTCTGCTTGTAACTGCACGGTTGCCGTGCTTTGCTACCAGAACGCCGGCACCTGCAATTACAAAGGCAGCGGCGGTGCTGATGTTAAAGGTCTTGATTTTATCTCCGCCTGTACCAACAATGTCAACAAGACGACCCTGAACTTTGGGGTAGATTAGTCGGCCATGGCTTTTCATAACGGATGCAAACGCTATAATTTCGTCAACAACTTCGCCCTTCATGCGCAGTGCAGTCAAGAATGCCGCGGTTTGGCTGCTGGTGGCTTTGCCAGACATAACCTCATTCATTATAACTCCCGATTCTTCATATGTGAGGTCGCTGCCTTCGATGAGTTTCTGGATGCCTTCGCGTATCATGGTTTGGCCTCCAAGAAGTTTTTGATGATTAGTTTGCCATCTTCGCAGAGTATGCTTTCGGGGTGGAACTGGACGCCGTAGATCGGGTAATTTTTGTGTTTGATGCCCATGATTTCGCCGTCGTCGATTGCTTCTGCGGTGATTTCAAGGCAGTCGGGGATGCTGCTGCGTTCGCCTGCCAAGGAGTGGTAGCGTGTGGTGCTTAAGGGGCTTCGTACGCCTTTGAAGAGGTCTTTTCCGTTGTGGCTAATTGCGCAGGTTTTGCCATGCATGAGTTTCTTTGCAGGCACTACTTTGCCGCCGTATGAGTAGATAATCCCTTGGTGACCGAGACAGACGCCTAAGGTTGGGATGTTTGGACTGAGCTTTTGCAGGATAGATTTGCAGACACCGAAATAATGATCGTCTTCGGGGTTGCCGGGGCCAGGTGAGATAACGATGCGGTCGGGTTTTAGTTTTGCTGCCTCTTGCAGGGTGATCTGGTCGTTTCTAAAGACCAATGTTTCTGCGCCTTGCTCTCCGACGTACTGCACCAAGTTGTAGACGAAGCTGTCATAGTTGTCGATTACAAGTACCTTCATTGCGGTGCTCCTCCTGCAGCATGCTCGAGTGCCTTTAGAAGCGCTTGGGCTTTATGGTTGGTTTCGTGGTACTCTTTTTCTGGATTTGAGTCGGCGACGATTCCTGCCCCTGTTTGAATGTAGGCTTTGTTGCCTTGCGAGAAGAGTGTGCGAATGGTGATTGCGAAGTCTGCGTTGCCGTTGCAGCTGAAGTATCCGACTGCTCCAGCGTATGGTCCGCGGTGGCTGGGCTCGAGTTCTTCGATGATTTCCATTGCACGAACTTTGGGTGCGCCAGAAACTGTTCCCGCCGGGAAAATCGCTTTCAGCGCATCATAGCTTTCGTATTCGTCTTTGAGGTCGCCGATGACTTGGGAGACTATGTGTTGTACGTGGCTGAACTGGTGAACTTGCATGAACTCAGGAACGGTTACGGTTCCGGGTTTGCTGATTCGACCAATGTCATTTCTGGCGAGATCTACGAGCATTACATGTTCGGCGCGTTCTTTATCGTCACTGAGAAGTTGTTTTTCGAGGCGTTTGTTTTCTTCGGGGTCGGTTGTGAAGGGTACCGTGCCAGCTATCGGAAAAGTCATTACTTGCCGCTTATCGACTCGGACAAGCATTTCAGGGCTGGCGCCTACGATTTGGCGTTCCCCCGCCTTGTAATAGAACATGTATGGTGAAGGGTTGATTTGCCGTAGATTCTTGTAGAAGCTCAGCAGGCTGCCGCTGTACTGGAACTCTAAGCGTTTTGAGGGGACAACTTGGAAGATGTCGCCTGCGTAAATATACGCCTTGGCTTTTTGTACTGCCGCCTCAAAGTCTGTCTGTTTAAAGTTTGCTACTGGCTGGGTGTAGCTAAACTGCTCCTCTTCCTGTGCAGGCTCTTTTAGGAGCTGCTGGATTTCTTGCAGACGATTCTCGCTGCGGTAATAGTAGTAGGCTTGGTTCTGTGTGTGGTCGAAAACTATGCCATCTTCAAATATGCCCATTTCCAAGTCTGGGAAGCCCAGTACGTCTGGTGTCTGGTTGGGTATATTCTCGATGTACCGGATGGCGTCGTATGTTATGTATCCTAGTGCGCCTCCGACGAAGCCAAAGTCGACGATGTCGTTTTTGTACGGTTTGAGAAGTTTCTGTATTACTTTAAAGGGGTCGCTTGTTTGCTGTGTTATGGTTTGCCCTGTTTTGGTGTTGGTTGTAGCTACTACACCGTTTTTGGCGGTTATGGTTGTTTTTGGGTCGAAGCCTATGAAGGAGTAGCGTGCGAGTTTCTGTGGCCCTTCGATAGATTCCAAAAGATACACTGTGTTGTAGCTGTGGTGTAGTTTCGAGAATACTTCTAGGGGTTGGTTTGTGTAGGTGAATTTAACGTAGTTTAGCGGGTTGATTATTGGTCGCTGTATTGGTTTTTGTGGCGTTTTGCCAAAGGCGATTCCCCATTTGAATCATACTCCAGATATGGTTCACATCAATACAACAATGCATTATTTAAGGCTTATTTGTACATTTATGTACGTCAAGTCGTTGTTTGACCTTGCCCCTAACCCACAGGCCACCATAGACACCAGCAATAATAGCAAACAACGAAGCCGCACCAGCCCAGAACACCAAAGGAACCTCACGCAATGCTGCCTCCTGATTACCCAGGACAGTTGCGTTATTAGGGTAACCTCTGCTTTCCCAGTATCCTCGATAATTCGAGTCGTTAGAGACATTGATTTCGGTGACCCACTCTACCCACTTGTAACCGTACTGGTCTTTAGCCACCAAAAAGAAGGGCCAACCCGTCTCAGGTGTCAGCGTGACGTTGTTCATCTTGTAGGCGATCATGATGTTGTTCTCTTTTATGTATTCCAGCGGCAGAGAAGATGAGTATCCGTCTGATGCATAGAATATTACAGTGTTAGCGTCTGGGCTTATGCCGCCTGCATGCTCAAGAAGTGCCGTTACAGGTACGCCTTCCCAGAGCAGGTCCACGCTCCAGCCCTCAACACAGGGCAATGTGGCAAATTGCAATACTGAATCGAGGCTAACGACTTCTGCGTAACTGTAGTTTGCCGCGTTATTCACTAGACCAGTTACTGCCAGTTTGTATGTGTCTTGATCGATGTATTGTGTTCCCTTGATTGCGGTGTCGGGGTGTGTCTTAAGGTACCCTATGTAGGTGCTTATCGGTGTCAACGCCTGGTTTTCATACTGGGTTACTTCTCCCGGGAAAAACTGGGCTGCTGCAGAGACAGTTTGCATAGAAGCAACTGAGGAAAAAGCCATCATGAAAACCATAATCAAGAGTAACTTTGGTTTTAGAATTTGCATGGTAATGGACGGATTTTTGCCATATTTATCCATGCCTAATGGAAGTGGAGTTTATTGCCCGAATTCTCGACTGATTACTGCCTAACTACGGTGCCCATCCATGAGAGGTAATTCTCTGATCCTTCAGCAATCGGCAACGCGATAATCTCTGGAACCTCATAGCTATGCATTGACTTAACGCACAAAGAGAGCTCGCCGAACAGGCTCCTCTTTGTCTTCATAATTACCAAGCATTCCTCAGCTTTCTTCACTTTGCCCTGCCATAGAAAACACGAGAATACAGGACTAATGATGTTTGCGCATGCAATTAGCTTCTCCGACAGCAAAGTTTGACTGATTTTCTCAGCCAAATCACGGTTCTCAGTTGTAACAAGCACCACGATGTAATCGGTCACCAAATTCGATTCACTTACGTACCATTTAGCATATCGTAGCTAAATAACTTGCCATTCGACGTTTTTATTGTTTAACACATTTAAATTCCAGCTTTTTCACTATTGGATTGTTGAGGCGAACACTTCTTGAACGATACCCAACTTAAGATACTAAAAACCATGAGTGAGGCAACAAGCCGCATGGACATCAACGCGTTTTCACAAGCCGTAGACTTAACTAACGACGATGTATTGGCTATGTTCCAGCAGTTAACAGCGGAAGGTTTTCTGCATAAAGTCGGCATCGGCTACAGCTTAACCGAAAAAGGCAAAAACGCCATAAAAACCATTCACCGTGTCCCAGATGATAAAGCATTCAACTTCTACGTTGCAGTGGATAAACCGCTGGGTTTTAGTGCGCATTCACTAGAAGAATTGTACCGCCTCATAAAGCAGGTGACCTCAGACTCGCTTGATTTCCATGTCTCCAGAGGCGACTTCGAAAACTGGCTTCGAGACATTATAGGGGATCGCCAGTTAGCGCTTGACTTCTCGGGGCCTCGTGCTGCAGGATTACATGGCGAAGACCTAAGAAAGCGGCTGGTATCCGCCATGGATCGCCGTTATGGCATAAACGAGCTTCTCTAACCCAATTTGGGTTCCTTTCAACCTCTAATTTAACCCATCCTTGCGCCTTTAAATAAGAGGGGTCTAGCCGGAAATCGCTTTTGACCACAGCTGGCAATTCGGTTTCTGATTAGTACAGTTGTTTACAATTAAAGTTAAAAGCCACTAACAAGAAACCTGATGTGGGAAAAAAGGCGTGACAAGAAAACATGTGGCGATCAACTTTGCAGTAATCGCGCTTATACTGGTAGTTGTAGGCGCCTTCTCAGCGCAGCTCTACGAGCAGACACAGTTCCGTTACAGCTACGAATACCGCCATGGAGTCATTGTATCAAGCGCAGCCGCCCTAAACGCCGTAACAATAAACCAGTACACGCTGCTTGCCTTCACACCCTGTTTCGCAACAGCCACATCAGTGCCCAACCAAAGCTACCTAAACAACACCACCAGAAGCGAAATCTACACATACATCAGCCAAAACCCCGGAGCCCAGTTCCGTGCAATCGCAGCCGCACTCTGCCTCCCGCTTGGACTCGCCGAATACCACCTCGCAGTACTAGTAAAATCAGGCTTAATCTCCTACATCCGCGACGGCAGATACAAACGCTTTTTCACAGCAAAGCAGTACACAAAAAGCCAGATGCAGACCATCAGCCTGCTAAGACACAGAACCGCCAGACGCATCCTCGAAGCACTACTCCACAAGAGGGAGCTGTCGCATAGCAGATTAGCCGACGAAGTCGCCATAACATCGCAGGCGCTCACCTGGCAGATGAAGACGCTGCGCAACACAAGCTTTGTTATTGAAGTCAACGTTGGGTTAAAAACGGTTTACTCAATCGAGCAATCCGCCGAGCCGACGCTATCAAAGTACCTCGCCTTAGTGGGGTAAATCCCTTTTAGAGTCGCAGACCTTTCGTCTTGTATGCCCAAGCTGTACCTGTTAGGCGGCGAAAACGTAGCCTGCCGAAGCGCCAGAGAAATCAACAGGCAAGCCTTCCATGACTCTGCAGAGGCGCCTGCAGTGCTGGTTTTTACTTGGGCTAAGCCATCCTTCGATAACACTTACCGCAGACGCAGGCTCGTAGCGGATTACTTCCGCAGTTTAGGTGCATCAATCGTGGACTTCGCTGAATACGGCGAAACAGGCAGCTACGAAGACAGAATCCGCTGCTCAGACCTTATTTACTTCACAGGCGGCCAAGCAAGCATACTACTGGAGCGAGCAGCAAAAACAGAATTAGAAACCGCACTAAAGGATTTCAAAGGCGTTATTATAGGCAGAAGTGCAGGCGCATTAGCTCTCTGCAGGCACTGCATCACCACCCGGCGCTATAGCCAAAAAATCATGCTAATAAAAGGCTTAGACCTTGTACCAGTGGCGCTTAAAGCACACTACATTCCAGAAGACGACCAAACACTGAGGCAGTTTTCGCAGAAAACACCGATTTACGCGGTGCCAAAAGACTCAGCGCTCACCTACCATGAAGGAAAACTCTGCCCGTTAGGCACGGTTTATCTTTTCAGCGGCGGAGTACGCCAATCGTTCACTGAAGCAACCCTATGACAGGTACCCGCGCACGTAAATCTTCGACCTGACAATATAGGGGTTAAACACCACTGTAAGCACCGTGCCAAGCGTCGCCAGCACAATTATGTCGCCGAAGACCCAGCCGAAGAAAACATTGCTAAAGATCGATATGGGAATCATGCCGAACGCCGCCATTGCGCCCACGCCGAAGGCTCCCGACACAACGCTTGCAACGATAACTCCGATTGGTAACCACGTTAGCCAAGTTTTTCGGTCTTCAACAGCCGCCTGAGCAAGCACCAGTATGATGCTCAAAGCGAAGGTAACAATGAAAGCTTCTGGGTAAGAGTACACAAGGAAGAATGCTGACGCCACTAACACAGCCATCAGTGCAGCGTTGATGCCGTAAGTAATTTTTGGTCGTTTAAGTTTCAGTGTTGGTTTTGTTTTCAGCGAGCGATAAATCAGAAGCGGCACGAATCCCTCAAAGAAGTCAGCCAGTGACCATACCAGAATGAAGCCAAGTGTGTATCCCGGCACTCCGATTGAGCTAAGGTATAAGCCCATTAGTACGCAGCTGAAATAGCCCGCCAAGCAACCCCAGATGCCAAACCACAGCGCCAGCGGCACATAAATTGCGGCAGCCAAGTAAAGCCCAGAAACGCCAGTGGCAGCGCCAGCCGCTGAATCAACAGGGGCAGCAACCACCGCGTAAATCGCCAGCACAGTAGAAATTAACGTTGCCACTAAGAAAACTACGGGTTGCCGCCAAGTGATTTTCCTAGGTGGTTGCGGGTTTGCCATCGGAGTGGTAAAGGGCGGAACCGAAGATAAAAATTTTCAGTAACAAAAAATCGATAACTGCGATACCTACAGGCGAGCTTTGAGTTTCTCTATGAGCATCTTTACTGTTTTCTGCTTATCTTTCTCGATGACACTCCAAATCTGCCTAGTTTCGTTGTCCATGGCTGAATCGCTCTTGTAATTGTTGTGTATACGCCATAGACTCTTGTTCTCGATTAAGAGTTGCTCAAGAAGGTCATAGGTTTCGTTATCAAGCATCGGTTCCTCTGGACTTACGATAACACCCATTTTTTCATCACTCAAAAATCATCCACCTCCCAGTGGTTTCAGCTAATTAGTTGCTAGCTGACAAACACAACTTAAGTGTATGTGACTGTGAAAAGCCCGCTACATCCATCAACTATAGACTGGAAGATAAATAAGCGTCTATGCATAGCCATAAACCCAGTCAAGAGGGAAAACGCATGACAGCCCAGTACAGCATGACCCCAGAAACCCAGGCAGACTATAGGCTGAACGAGAACGACGACGCAATCGTTACAGTCAGAAGCAAAAAACCGCTACAACCCAGAGCAGTCTACGTCGGCGAAGCAACCATGCAGTTCATGTGGGTTCACACTGGAAAAACCTCGAACTGGACATTTACCCCAAGCATCCCAAACCCGAGAACAGTCCAAATCAGTCAAGTTATGGATGGACAAGACCAAGTAACAACCATCGAACTCGGCAAAGTCACGCCTGCAAGCGGAATGGTAGATATTAACGGCTGCGGTGAATTCCACGCGCCAGCGATACACTTCGATTTACCCTACGCTACCGACCTATGGGTGTTCATCCTAAAAGCACCCTCTGAGCCGTTGAAAGTAACAGCAGATAAAGCACTGCTAAACATAGCACACACTTTAGCGTATGCCACTGCACAAGTTGAAAGCTCTAACGACGAAGAATCACTGCGCACGTATGTTACAGTTCACGGCGAAGGCTTCATGAACGTCATACTAAACCTCAAACGGCAAACTCCTTACAGCAAAACCGAAGAAACCATCACTGAATTCAAGTACGGAGCCGCAGCAGCAATCTGGAGACCCACCATAAGAAGCTTCGATGTTACTTTAACCACGCCTTCAGGAATGTCACATGGCGATTTCTTAAGTTTCATAAAAACATTAGGCGCTGACGTTCAAAGCGGAAGCATCTTTAGCTCTCTAAAGAACGACTTTGTGCTTAGTGACGGCCCAGCAATGGAGTATACACTTACGCTTAAGGGCGAGAAGAAGTACATCGGTAAAGAAGAAGCATCCACAGCAATCAAGCTGTTATTTGCGTCTTCGCAGGGCAGCTAAGACTACGCCGACTAAAATTAATATAAGTAGTGCAGCGCCCAATCCGAAGAGTGAACTTCTAATGATGGGATCTGCATGCAGCACGTTGGTTGTGGGTAAACCAGCCAAGTAAGCGCCTAAGAAGATTGCTACAAAGACTGCGCCTACGCCTTCAACTACATACAGATACTTTTCAATTCCACTATTCGGTAACTGCAAACAAAAACCCTTACCATACTCTTTGTGGCAGAAACTATTTAACACTAACTACACGTTCGCGATCAAAGCTTTTTTGGATCCCTACCTTGTGCAAAGCCCACAACCAAACAGCAACTCAAACCAACTGCAGAACTAAAAACAACTGTTTCTACCTAAAGCTATGGAAGATGAAGTAGCAGGACAGCGTTCTCTTCTTTTAGATTTAAAAATAAAAGTAGCCCATGAGAGATTCGAACTCTTGAGGACTTTCTTTTCTGCCAAAAGAAATCCCTGCCAAAGAAAGGCTTTTAATGGTTTGGTCGTTGGTTTGGTTTTCCATATATTGTTTCTCCGTAACAATTTATGTTACATTAGCTTAGTAATCGATAGACTGATATAAACGTAACTAATCTTGTTACGTGTTGGGGTTTAGAGTGCATAAAGAACTACTCAGCGATAAAGAAAGACAAATGCTTAAGGTGTTCTTGGAAACTGGTGAGAAAGATAAGCATTTTAGGATTTTAAAGATGAGGATTAAGAGAAGCTATCCCGTAATATCTCAGGATTATGAATTAATCAGTCAAGTTATCAATAAACTACAATCTTCTACATAGGGCTAATTTTATCATATATCATTTTAGAATTTACTTGTTAGCATATAGATACCTTTTCCCTGAGTGTGGAGTATACCCTCTGTATCAATCATATATGACATAGAGAAGTTAGTTATTGAATTTTTGATTTTTATATTATTGGAATAGGGTCAATGTAATGGTTAGTTGGTTAAGTAAAGTCATGTTTTATTTCTATAGGCTATTTTTGCCTGTTTGAATCACATAGGGGTAGGGTATACACCTAGTCGTGGGAAAAGGTGTAAGACGCATAACAAAGAGACTTATTGACTTCTCTTTTCGTCAAGAATGTTACCATTTAGAATGACCTGAGCAACAACAGTCGTTTGGTTTGATGTCAAATTAGTACCGTATGCCCTATCGCCTACATTACATAGAATTGTACCATTACATGACCTAACCTCACCTACGTGGAGAGGTTCAGTAATAGTACCGTTTTCATCCGCATTGTCAAAGTAATTACCCACTTGTACTTCGTTACCATTACTGAATAACTTAACTTTCAATTCCAAACCAGTTATGTTACTTACCCCATTATTCTCTATCGTCAAATTGAAATTACAAGAAAACGTCAATCCGCCTAAGTAAAACCATTGTTTGTCTACCATTGAAAAGTTAGTTATCTTCACGGCTTGTTGGTCATCCTGATTTGTTTGAGTAGAATTGGCGTTTATAATAACCAAAGTAGCTCCTATGATGATGACAAGAAGGATAGCTAAACCAAGTACCTTTAGCCTCTTCATGGTTACGCCTAATATGTTTACGGGATACTTACTCTATAAATTACTTTTCGTTAATATTTCTGACTTAACAAACAGAGGGAGTGGGTATACACCCATCCGTGGGAAAAGGTCTATTTGCCCAAGTTAGCGGTTTTCCGATGCCGTCTAAAAAGCAAAATTGACAGCACTATGACGATAGCCACTATGACGCTGACAGGTATCAAGTAAATTATTGGGTCTAAATGCGGTGCATTTCTTGGCATATTAGGTGTTGAAGAAGAAGTAGTAGCCTCTGGAATGGTTGGGGATGCAAATGAAGTTGGAACGGATATTGTATGAATGCTACTCCAATCGCTTTTCTTGCCGTCAAAATCCCAATATGTAACTCCACCAATAAAGCTCGATTCAACCAAGGAAATATTTCCAACCATCGCCTGTACCTGAATATCCCATTTATTGTCATTGCTGTAGCCTTGCGAACTGATAGAGTTAATGTTAAGCGGTAAAATGGTATATTCTGAAGCTGACTGTTGCGGGTAAGACTGTTGATTCCAAGCAACATACTGCACATTCCAAGCTTCTTCGCCTTGCGAATGTAACTTAAAGCGAACCTGATAGAACAAGTTGATTTCTGTGCTGTTAATTAAGTAGGGCGTAAAGGGTTGGTTATTAATTGTCAACATTAAGGTGTTATTGTCTTCAAGGTTAACGGCAAATTCTGGTGTAAACGGTTTGGGTATTGTTTGAGCATTTACAGGTTTAACGGTTAGCAAAGTTACGCATGACATGATGATGGTTAGAGTTAGCAGTAATGCGAAAGTTTTGCCGATTTTACCCATATCAATCTATTGATAATAGATGCGATTAATAGTTTACTCAAATGCTTTTTTAGGAGAGCATTAGATAGAGGGTGGATACACCCATCCGTGAGAAAAGGTCTATTGGGGTTTTATTGCTTCAAGCTACTGGTTTTTCGATGCCTACTAACAAGCAATAGACCAACAATTGAAGAAACTATTGTTGCTATTGTAAGAACAATTAATGCTGTTAGAAAAAGATTTGATTGAGGAATAGTTGACAATTGGTTGGTGCTTGTCGCATAATACAAGTAGGCATTATGTGACGTACTATTGATGTTTACATCGAAATACGCCACGTGCAAATTTCCCTTTGAATCTGATGCGATTGGAGAGAAACCAACCATTGTACTTGCATTTACAACAGTTTCAGTATTCCACATTCCACTTGTTAGCTTGGCAAGTTGTAAAGAGCCAACAAGGTATGAATTATCATAGGTGGGATAACTAGCGTATACTGTATCATTCGCTTCTATAGTCAAGTATGCACTTCCATAACCTAGTATCATTACATCATTAGCAATCACATCGCTGCCCCATTGTGAACCGTTGAAAGACAAATGAGTTATTGTTACATGGTTTGAGGTAGATTGAGGATGCCCTTTAGCGTACGTTAAATGTGGGTTTCCGTATGAATCTAAAGCCAAATTTCCAAACCCAATATCAACATTAGATGCAACGGTTTGTATTTTCCAGCCATAATCATTTAGGTAAGCGTATTTTAAGGTTGAAACGCTATTGGAAGTTTGACCAGTATTAAAGCCATAGAGTATGTGTGGATTATCGTTCTTATCTAAACAAAGGGATGATTGGTAGTCTAATAGTTCATACCTTGATGAATCAAGTATTTGTGTGTTCCAATTTGACTCATTAAAATAGGCGTATTTTAGCACATCATCAACCCTATATGCTATGTGTGGATTGCCTTTTGAGTCCAACTTTAGCGAACCAAACCGACCATTTGCGTCGACTTGTTGGATAGTCCAATTATTTCCGTTCCATTGAGCATACATTAATGCCTCATTGCGGTTATCATTAAATGTTATATGCGGATTGTTGCTTGAATCCAAAGCAAGGTCTATCTTTCCGCTTCCTTCTGTCACTACTTGAGTCTGCC
Organism: Candidatus Bathyarchaeota archaeon; assembly: GCA_012515445.1. GTDB lineage: Archaea > Thermoproteota > Bathyarchaeia > Bathyarchaeales > Bathycorpusculaceae > Bathycorpusculum. The sequence goes on from JAAYYI010000002.1 coordinate 24,499, forward strand.
ATATAGTACCATTAAAACTTGCATAGACAACATCTATCGGGCTATCGGAGTGAACAGTTTGATAACCCAAATAGGCTATGTGCGGTAAGTTGTTTGAATCTATAACAATCGCAATATTTCCCCTAGCAGCCTTTTCGTCTATCAATTTATTTTTCCAGAGTGATGTTTCTTGGGCAGTAACTATGAATGGCTGTATCGATAAACAAACAAGCAAGAGTAGGCAATTGATTACTGTTAGAGTTTTACTGCCCATGTTTAGTTATAGGTACATAAGGGGTTATAACGTTAACTTAGGAGTTTATTTTTCCTAACAATCAGAGGGTAGGTGGGTATACACCACATCGCTGGAAAAGGTTATAGAAAAAGAAGAAAGGCTAACTTTTGTTAGCTTGTTTCTTTAGTTTGACTGCAATTGCACCGAAGAGTATCAGGGCAAAAAGCGGTAGAAGTAGAATAACAGTGAATTCTGGAACAGTGGGCGATGGTGTGGGTTGTGATGTTATCGTTTGTGTTGGCGAAGTTGTTGGATTACTGGTTGGGTTCTGAGTTGGTACATTTGAGCTTCATTTGTTGTTTGGATTATTTTGTTCTAACTCTTCACAAAACTGTCGGGCATTATTTCTTACTTCTTTGATTGCACCGTTGACTCTTTTCCAAATCTCTTTCTGAGCCACAGTTGATTTTACTTTGGCTTTTAGGACTAAGCGTTCTTAGCTCCCAAAGTGTCTTTACAATTTTCTCGTTAGAAACAGACGAGAGATGTGAGTAGCCCATGAGAGATTCGAACTCTCGTCGCCGGGTCCAAAGCCC
>JAAYYI010000115.1 GCA_012515445.1 Candidatus Bathyarchaeota archaeon
ACTTTCTCGCTGATGCTACCTAAAATAAGGCCTTTAACCTTGCCTAATCCCCGGTGACCGATGACTACTACATCGAAGTTACCCTCGTTCGCCGCTGAGACGATCTCAGTTACAGGGTCACCCTCACGCAGGGCAGTTGTAACATTCACTGATGGATGGGTATTCTTAGCCTGTTCAAGAGCTTTCTCTAATATGCCTTCATGGAATCTGCGGAGATCCCTTGCCACTGAAGCCATACCGTCACCGGCGAAAGCTGCAGCAGCTGAAGATTCAGATACATTAACAACTGTTAAATTGGAACTGAATTTTTGTGCGTATTCTAAAGCGAAATCGAAAGCTCTTTGAGAGTTATCCGAGCCGTCGACTGCAACCAAAACGTTACCAGCCAAACATTTGCACCATACAAAAAGCGGCTAATCCAGCCATTAAGCTTTTCTACCAACCGCTAAGCATCCTCTTTTCACTATCTAAGAATATAAGGCTAAACTGCAATAATATATAGCTTAACAGAACAAGATCAGGTGTAAAGTCGATAATTAAGCAACTAAGTGCTATCCTGCTTATTACACTGACACTATTACCAGCACTAGTAATATCCAGCAATATTGCAGTACAAGCTCAAACCCAAGCTTCATCTTGGTCTAGTCTTATCACGATGCCGACTGCACGCGGTGAATTCGGCACTGCAGTGGTAAACGGCAAAATCTATGTGATCGGCGGAGTAAATCAGAATAATCAACCGCTAAACATCGTAGAAGAATACAACCCTTTAACTAGCCAGTGGACCAGCAAGATGGCTATGCCGACTGCTAGAAGCGGATTTGCCATAGCCGTATATGATAACCGAATCTACATAATCGGTGGAAGCGTAGGCAACGGATTCGTGGGAAACAACGAAGTTTACGATCCAGCTGCTAACTCTTGGACAACAAAAGCGTCGATGCAGACGCCCAGAACAGACTTGACTGCGTCGCTGGTCAACGGGCAAATCTATTTGATCGGCGGAAAAATGTACTCCAATCAGGCGCCATTCTACACTGAAACCGCATTAAACGAGGTATATGACCCCGTAAAAGATGAATGGAGCACTAAATCCGCGGTTCCATCACCCGTGGAAGGTTACGCTTCAGCGGTGCTTGGTAACAGTATTTACATAATCGGCGGCTCGAAAGTTCACGCTGGAACAGGCTCAGCGTTTAGCAATAGCAACCAAGTTTACGATCCAGCGACGGACCAATGGAGTATAGCTGCAAGTCTCCCTGTGGCTTCAAGTTACGCTTCGGCTGCAGTTACGCAGGGCAACATGGCTAAAGAGGCAATATACTACATTGGTGGCTACACGGGAAACCAATACAGCAGTCAGGTAAGAATCTATACGCCAGAGAATAATTCTTGGAGCACTGCAGAGGATATGCCGACAGCCAGAGCATATCTTGGGGTTGCGGTTGTGAACGACTTGATCTATGCGATCGGCGGCTTTAACGGTGAATGGCTAAGTATTAACGAATTGTATACTCCGCTTGATTATGGCACTATGCCGCCTAAAGTTGTGATTACTTCGCCCCAGAATAGAACGTACCAGCAGGTTACGCTGACTTTTACTTTAAACAGGAACGCCGGCTGGATGGGTTACTCAATCGACGATGGCGTAAATGTTACATTAACGTCTGAAGTGAAACTTAACGATTTGGCTCAGGGTGCACATAAGATTCGGATTTACGCTAACGATAGCTTAGGTAATATGGGTGCTTCGGATTTAGTTTACTTCTCGATAGATACACTTGCCCCGGATGTTCGAGTCCTTAGTCCGGGAAACCGGTCGTATGGCGCAACGGATGTGCTGCTACAGTTTACGGTCGATGATTTGAACGCTACGCTCGCTTACAGTCTGGATGGGCAAGCAAGCGTCGCTATAATCGGGAACCAGACGCTTCTGGCTCTTTCAAACGGGGGACACCGCATAACGGTGTACGCGATTGATGGTTTAGGTAACGCTTCGGAGGAAACGGTTTATTTTGAGGTGGCGCCGTTTCCCTGGCTTCTCTTAACCGCGGTTTTAGCAATAGTCATCATCGTTGTTGCGGCGAGCTACATAGTTATTAAACGTAGGAAAGCTGGAGCCGAAGAATCTGACGGCGACTCGCTTTCTATTTAACATAACCGGTTTCTTTTCAGGGGAAAATTTAAGTAAAAAGCCGCAAGCATTCAACAGCAGGTCAAGCTGATGGTGTACAGGGTCGATTACGCATTGGGCGAGAGAGCGGATTGCTCGGCACAGATAAACATTGCAGACAGGATTTTTTACACTAAACACTTCGTCAATTCTGCAACAAGGTACTTCTCGTCAGACCAGCAGGGGCATGTTGAGAAAGAAATCTCCAGAACCGAATTTGAACTCTGGATAGGCGCACTTGCGGACAGCGAAGCTGAAGCAGCACAGGCGCTAAAGCAGCTATCAGAAGGAAAAAAGTACTGAAATCAACGTAAAGAAACTGTCTCAGGCAATTTAGCAGTCACTTTACCCTTTTTAATGGCTGATAGCACTGAATCTACACTCATAGACGCCACAAGTTGATTGCAGACGGCAAAAAGTTCCGAAACCTGATGCGCGTCACTCCCAGCAGTACCCGGCAATCCCAGCTCCTTAGCGAACTCTTTAGCTTTTGCATTGCCCTCTTTGCTTGTACCTCCGTTGAGAACTTCAATCGCGTCGACTTTCAGCCCACGCGCCCTTTCACCCATGCCATAAGTCCGGAATGGATGCGCAACAATCGATACTCCGCCGATTGAGTTGGCAAAGTCCGCAACTGCCTCAGGAGTCCACGGCTTAGGCGGCAACTCAAAGGTACCCAGCACAACCATATCGCCAGTCGGCACCCCGTTTTCTATGGTGCTGATTTCACAGCCGGGAATAATTAAAACGTCGGGGTAAGCTTTTGCGAGTTCAATAGTTGGTTTGTTGGCGCGGACGCTATCATGGTCGGTAACCGCCGCCACTTTAATGTAATCATGGGCATGCAGCATGTCGACTAATGTTTTGGGCTGTACAAGCGAGTCTGGAGAATACACCGTGTGCAGGTGAAGGTCAGCGTAGATGTAGGAGTAGCTTTTGTTAGGCGCCATATCCGCTAATAGGGTGTCGGGATGTAAAAAAGTTATTTGCATCGTTTCAAGCTTATCAGAAGATGAGAATGCGCCCTGAGAGTTTTATAAAAAAGGTGGAATTGAATTTATTTCAGGTTTATTGATCTAAATTTTTCTTCCACAGTTTAAAGCAGGTCAAGTCTGAGCCTTATTGTTGGAGACGGCCCACGGAAGCAATGTCTTGAACGCAACCGGATTTTTTTCACCGTATCAATCCGATGCTTCATTGCTCGAGTGCTTCAACACTAAGCAAATGTCCAGCCCACCAAGCAGAGTCTTTTTCGCCCCCTAATCTTTCGCTGTTTTGATTAGGTTACATCTGTGTCTTGGTGCTTTGCTGCTAAAGCTTGCTCCTTGACCTGCAATAACCTTACTTGTTTTGGTAAATGATAAATATTGCGACAAACCTGTGACAAAAAAGTGCAAATATGTATCAAATGGGGCAATAGGTGGGTTTGGGCTAAACAAAGAACGTCTAGCCGCTTTGCTTACCTAATTGCTTGATAGACCCTTACGCAGGGCATCTGCCAAATGATTGAGCATTTCACGAGTCCCTTCCACATTGGTGTCTTGAGCTGCAAAGTAGAGCGATTTTTCTTCACAAGCAGCTAACACTGCAGTTTTAACTGTGTCCTTCCAGAGTTTACGATCATTAAGCACAACTACACCTGTGTAACCGTTGTTTTTTATGTAGCTGGCTGCTTGGGATGCGACGTAGTTGATGGTTTCAATATCCAGTGGAAGAGTTGCTTCATGCTGACTTAAAGGGTAGACTTCATCAAGCTCAAGTGGGATGACTCCGAATGGAGCGGCATAGACGCATACGTGTATCTGTGACGCAAGGTCTTCACCTATCATGCGTAGCAACTGGCGAATTTTCTTCATCTCAGGAGCCTTATGGAACGGCTTATTACGTGTCTGAGGCACCAAGAACAGCACTTTAGCGTTTGCTGGCGGTTGATAGTTACTGTTTAAGCGTTTACGGTAATGCACTATTTCGGGGCGTGCCAATCCCACGGAGTCAAAGTAGAAGAACCCACTGCTCTTAGCGCGTGGGCTAAACTGCTCAAGGAAATCTTCGCTGTCACACACACGCTTAAGCGCCGAAAGCAATGCTGGGTGCGCGTGTAGTCGCATTTCAGTGTGTTCCCAGAGCCGTCCGTCGCGGATAGCCTGCTTAATGCGGCGCAATTCCGCCATGCAGACGTAGAGATTATGCTCGGCTAGGAAGACTTCACGTTCCTTTGCGGATTTTCTGCGGAGTCCCTCAGGTGTTTCGCTTGCACACCGTGGGCAGGTGCATGGGAAGTAATCCATCTGGTCAAGTCGCCATGTGCCATTCTCGGTCATATAGCGTCCCTCGCGAGCGTAGAGTGCGTAAGCAGCTGAATCAAACAGATCACAGCCGAGTGAAACTGCCAAAGCGAACATGGATGGATGGCCTGCACCAAATAAGTGAAGTGGCCTCTCGATTGGGATACCTTTACGGCAGGTAAGTATCATATCTGCTAAGACGTCATAGCGGTAGTTTTCCATGACCTCAGTTGGGCTGCCTAGTGCATGGATTGGGAATGGTAGTTTACCCATGATTTGGGCTGACTGTGCGACTAAATCAAGGTGCCTGCCGCCTTGAACTGGACCTACCCAGAGAACATCGTCTCTGGTTTTCTCTTTAAAGAAGGCTTCAGCTCGTCTATGCGTTTCTGCAACTGTGAGTTCTGCTTCTTCTTTTGTTACTTTCCAACCAGTCGGGATATCAAGTATGGTTGCTATGTCGCTGCCGATGCCTTCTTGGTAGGCAACGATCTCTTTCTGTGTGACTTCAACTTCGCCGTAGACAAGAATCTGGTAGGCGCCGCTGTCGGTCATGATTGCCCCGTCATAGTCGAGGAACTTATGTAGTCCGCCTTGGTCGATTATTTTTTGGCCAAACCGCTTCTTGTTGATGTAGCTGTTGGTGATTATGGCTTGGCAGCCGAATACGTCCTTGAGGCGCTTGCAGGATATAGGCTGGTTAACTGGGTTTATTACTGGGAAGAGGAGCGGTGTTTCCACTGTGGCGGTTCGTGTTTTTAGTTTGCCGATTCTGCCAAGTAAGTCTTTTTCTTTGATTTCAAATATTGCGCTCAAGGGGCGAAACCTACACATCAAGCACAATGGCTAAATAAAAAATGTATGCCTGTTTTCTTAGAGAAAACCGCAGACCCGCATGGTAGAGCACAAACAAAAAACGTTGCCTAAGATTAGTCATCCTTAT
>JAAYYI010000116.1 GCA_012515445.1 Candidatus Bathyarchaeota archaeon
AGGTTTCATGATGTAAATCGCTGATTTGGAACCATAACCCAAACGTCAACTTCTGCTGCAACTGAATCAGAAAAGCAAACGCAAAAAAGAAAGCGGCGATAAGCACCGCTACCCAACGATTACTCAGGCAAAACACCACCAGAAAGGGGCGCCATGAGCGTTTAAAGGATTTGGCGGCCAAGCCCTTCGTGTTCTTAGCGAGAACGTGGGTGTTCTTGGGGGAGTATTATATGCCCCTCACCGCTAACACAGTACGGTGAAAAACCAATGCAGATAGAAAAGAAACTAATCCTATGCAGCATCCTAGCCATAGCAATCGGAATCGCAACAGTAGCACCCTTAGCTTACTTTATGTCGAATATGCCGACTGCAAAAGCGGAGACAGACAACAACGTACCATGGTTCAACGTTAACATTCCTTTTGCTTATTATGAAGCAACCAGTAAAAACACAAGCACATACCTAGCAGGTCTAGGAACAATTGATGACGTGATACGGTACACAACAAGCAACTCCATCGGATTAAACTATAGTGTGAATCCATCCGCAGAGGGCAGTTTTGAAAACGCCCGAGCAGACTACTTCCAACTGCAAATCTACTCAGACTTAGGCCAGATAGCCAACGAGACAACCTATTATGGAGCCAACTTCGGAGACGACGCTGATTATATGAAATCGTTCATATTTTCACGTGAAAACTGGTTTAACTCCTCTGAACTCTCCTGTGGTGGCGGCGGCTTTATAACGAAGTTCAATGGCAGCTTAGCAGACGTATTAGCTGACGGCGGCCCATGCGGCACAGGCGGAAGTTCAAGCAGTGGCTGTTTCGCAAACACTACCTTACCCCAAGAATTCTTAAACGCACAGAATGCCCAGACAATATACATTGACGTTCGCAGAATCGGATCCGTCATATTTAGTGCTAACTCCACCACTGTAATACTTGCAGACAACAGTATAGTCATTGAACACGTAGAGCTCACAAAGGTAGGCGACCGCTTCATCTTTGGCGAAGTACCTGCAGATCGAATGCAAATGCCAGTCCAAATACCTGAGCCGAAACCTTAGGTGTAGCAGCTTGATTAGCAACGAACTAGAAGGCAACACACTCAGCGTCTACGCATTCATCGTCCGAGCAGACAAACCCGTCGGCACAAGAGAAGTCACACGCGGAGCAGAACTAAGCAGCACCAGCGTCGCATACAGGCACCTACAGAAGCTTGAAGGCATGGGATTAATAGAGAAAAACAACTACGGCGACTACGTCCTTAGGGAGAAAGCAAACATCAATGGGCACGTGTGGGTCGGCAAAAACCTCGTACCCAGATTGATGTTTTACTCCTTCTTTTTCTTAGGCGCACTAGGCGCAGAAGTAAGTATAATATTGCTCGGGTGGATTTTTAAGGTTTTAGCGGTTGAGGTCAGCTTCTACTTTTTAACTTGCATGACCGCGGTGGCTATGGCGTTGTTCTTGGTTGAGAGCCTGTCGCTTTATCGGAAAACAAACCCGAAAAACAGCGGCAAACAACCATAAACTCCATAGTAAAAGGCGCTTTATAGTGCTGTGAGGAAGTAGTTGGCTATTATCGTTATAGCGTAAATCAGCATTGCTAAGTGGAACATCGGCAACGCTTTGAGCGCGATTTGGGGTGTTTTCCCTTTAAGGATTTTAACGTTCCCCACCACAATTAAGATTAGCCCAACCGCAAAACCTAAAGCAGCAGCTAAAGACCAAATCCTTGAAAGAAACACCAAAGCCAACACCACATGAGCAACACTGAAAGCTGCAACCCAGTAAACCGTGTTCTTGACGCCGTACAGTGTTGTGGGTGTGTTCATGCCTCTAGCTTGGTCATTGCCTACGTCTATGAGGTCGTTTACGCCTAGGTGCGCCAGCGCCAACGGGTAGAAGAACAGGAAAAGCAGCAACGCGTTCAAGTCGGGGTTGCCGACGCAGAGGTAACCCGCCACCAGAAACAGAGCGAAGTCAACGCGGCCCACAACCTGAGCGACAGGGATTTTTTCGTTTCGCTTTTTGAATTGATAGAACACTTCTAAACAGTAACAGACCGCCAGTAAAGTGAAAACGTAGAGTGAATGCGGGTAAGGAAGCGTAGCGATAACAACTGATGCAGACACCGCCAAAACGGCAAAGACGACTGTGGCGTGGCGACGCGAAATTAAACCTCCAGATATTGGCCTTTGGCCGAAGGGACGCCAATACTTAGTCAACCCCTTATCCTGAGCTAACTCTTTTCTGTCTATGTCAGCGTCTACCACGTCATTTAGTACGAGTCCCCCTTCAAAACCCAAAAAGCCAATCAGCACTGCCTGCAAAATTAGGAGCGGCGAAAAGCCCCCGTTGAAGTAGAACCCCACAAATAGCCCCGCACTAAAAAGAGTTGGCCAAACAAAGAAGAAATGAAGTCTCAGTAAATCTAGCAGTGCTTTGGTTTTCTGAGTCATAGTCGACACTTGGTTGCTCTTTTATCTACAAGTCCAAATATAAGATCTTCCGAAAGAAATATGAAAAAAGGGACCTCAGATGATTGGACAGTACCTGAGAATGATACGGCTGCATATCGTGGCTGGCGGCATCTTAGCCTTCACCCTCGGCGCCGTGCTAGCGCTTGTAAACGGCGGCTCTTTTGATACTCTTCGCTTTATGGTTTTTTACGCTATGATTTTTTTCGGCGACTTATCAACACATTTCAGTAACGACTACTTCGATGTCAACCAAGACAACTTAAGAACAACAAAAGGAATATTCTCAGGCAGCAACATCCTTGTCAATAACCCGCAGCTGCGTCGCTCCGCACGCACCATATCGCTTGCCCTCCTGTTCACTTCGTTATTAATCGCCGCCGCAACCGTTGCCTCTGGGTTTGCGCCATTAGAGTTTCTGCTGGTTGCTTTCGCAGTTAACTTTTTGGGCTGGTTCTATTCTGCTCCGCCGCTTCGACTGGTCTCCCACGGGTTAGGAGAAGTAGCTATTGCCTTAGCAGTCGGCGTAGGCATCCCCGCGGCTGGCTACTTATCTGTTATGGGATGCTTTGATGGTCTCTTTGGGCTGCTTTCACTACCGTTTCTGCTGTATGGCTTTATGCTTGCGTTTAGTTTGGAAGCGCCTGACGTCGAAGTTGATCGTTTAGGCGGCAAGAAAACAGTCGGCAGCGTAAAAGGTTCTTTGGCGGTTTTCGGGTTATGTTTCGCGGTTGCTTTTGCCGCGCTGGTGCTCTTTGTCATTTACGCCCTGTTTTTTGGGGGGTGGGCGGTGGATTTCTGGGTTTTCGCAGCTTTCGCGGTGTGCCCCGTTGCCGCTGCCACGGCAAGCCTAGTTGGGGTGCATTGGCAGAAAAAAGTGGAGCGGCTAAGTCTGGTTAATGTGTTTTCACTTTTCTTAATCAACCTGCTAATTGCAGTTTACCTGTTGGCAATCCAGCTTCCTAACTAATCATTTTGACCTTGAACGGCACCATAATAGATTAGCATCTAAGGGAAAAGACAGACTAAACAGGCCCCCGACCGCAACAAGAGAAGGGGTCATATAGGGCTCCTTTTTTCGTTAGCTATGGAGGGGGAGGTCACTCTGAGACGAGTAGGTCCACTCTATTTTTCGCCGACAAAAGCGTATACTACTTTTTTCACTTTTCTTTATGTCATGATTTTTACTGTGAGAATATCTACAGTTCTTTATTGTTTTGTTTTTGGGTATCGGAATTTTTTTGTGTTGTGTTGGGCTGGTTGGTGATGTGCTTGATGGTAGGCAAATCAAGGGGCATAGATGGAGTTTGTCGGTTGCTGAGGTTTAGTTGATGAGAGCAAGACTATTGAGAAAATCTCTAAAAATAATGGTTAAAACGTTTGA
>JAAYYI010000117.1 GCA_012515445.1 Candidatus Bathyarchaeota archaeon
CTGGTGTTGGTGTTGCTGCTGCTTCGTCAACTGTGAAGCTTGTCTTTGCTGACGATGCCCAGTAGCCGTTTGTGCCTGCGAAGGTTGCGATAACTGAGTAGTCTCCGGTGATGTCTGGTGTCCATGTGAGTGAGTATTGGCCGTATACGTCTGTTGTTACTGTGCCGATTGAGCGGTAGTTGCCGTTTGCATCGACTACGTTAACCATTACGTCAACGCCTGTGAAGTTTGTTGGCAGTGGCTTCTGCTGGTAGACATAGCCCATCCAGTCCTTCATTGATGCATCGCTGCAGACTGGTAGACCCTTGGAGAATCTTTCGTGGACTTCTTCCTGTTCTGAGCCGTGTGAGAGGTCTGTAACTGAGCCGCGGATGACAACGCTTTGGCCTGATGCTAAGCCTGCGTCTGGAGCTGTAACAGTCATTTGGCTTGGGCCTTTACCGACAGTGTAGATTCTGTTGTCTAAGCCGTTGAACCATGTGTTGTAGCCGTCTGCTAATGCGTAGCTTGTAGTCATGAATTCGCCTGTGTAGCCGTTGATTGTCCAGACTTCTTCGCCTGTGGTTGCGTTGATTGCACGTGCAAGTGAGCCTTTGAAGAGTGGAGTTTCAATGGTGTGCTCGGAAGTGATCAAGTAGATTACGTCGTTTGCGTATCCTGCAACGAATGTTGGATAGTTGCCTGGAACTGAGAATCCGCCGTCTGTGCTGTTGCCTGCGCCGCCGTTACCATAGGTCCAGAGTAATGAACCGTCTGTTGTGTCGTAGCAGTAAACGATGCCTGCATAGGCTGCACTGTACATTTTGCCATAGGCAAACATGTTAGCTAAGCTGCCTGATGCTGGGCTGCCGTAGTAGTCCATTGCTTCCTGTGGATAGCTCTGCGTACTCCAGATTTGGTTGCCGCTGTCTAGGCTGTAGCCGATGAAGCAGTTAAGTTCACGGGCGTTCTCGACGAAGACGCGGTTAACTGCATCAACGCCGCCTTGGATAATAGTGCATTCCAATGATGGAGTAACTGTCTTCATCCAAGAGATAGCGCCGACTGTGCCCTTTGATGGGTTAAGGTTGACTAGGAAGTACGTGTATGGTGCTTGGCTTGCGGTTGCTCCGAAGAAGAAGTTTGCTCCTGTAGATGGCAGTGTTCCGTTATAGCATAACATGCAGTCATTGTAGTATGCTTCAACTACAGTGAATGGTGTTGTCCAGTTAACGCCGTTGTATGTGATTGGTTTAATGTAGTTGAATCTTGCTGCTGTGCCTGCGTCGACTGAAGCTGCAATTGATGGAGTGTCTGACCATGTCCAGAGTTTGCTTGAGTTCCATTCTCCGACGACATAGTTTGATCCTTGGCGTGAAGTTTGGTAAATTATGGTTTCACCCATTGAGCCCATTGCTTTGCGGCCTGATGGGATACCTGTTGCGTTGAAGAGGTATTTGCCTGAGTCTGCATCGAAGAATTTCCAAGTTGTTGCACCACCGAACCATCCGCCGCCTGATGTTGCAACGAGTAATGCGTTGTAGACACCGTGCTGGTTTGGCTGTTCTGAGTCGAAGATCATTGCAAAGGATAATGAGCCCATTGTTGAGCTTCTCCAGATTTCTTCGCCAGTGCGTAGGTTAACACATACTGTGTCGCCGCCGCTTGGAGACAGATAGGAGACTGCTTCGTTGTAAATGAGTCTGCCGTTAACGATGATTGGGTTAACGAATCTCTGCAGATATGCGCTGCCTTCGAAGTATGTGTTGCCTTCATATCCCTGGAAGTTATCGCCACCGACAACTCCTCCGCTTTGAAGCTCTTTAGTCCACATAACGTGTGAGGTAAGTGAACCAACTGCATCGCTTGGGAAGAGTTGGCCGTTGCCACCCATGTTGTATGATGCTGCAAAGCCACCGTAGCCTGGTGCACCGTTACCTAGCCAGTTAGAGGATATGGTGAACCAGAAGCTGTTTTCGCCGTAGATTGGGCGTGCCCAGTATTCTGTTGGTAATGGATAGCTGTCTGGGGCGTAGCCGATTGAGGTTTCTTGTACATAGAAGGTGTCTGTGTCGCTGCTTGCTTGGTAAATGTCGTTAGCTGTTGCGTCGTTTGGGTGTGAGGTTGCGTTAACATATGTTTCTGGGAACTCGAATGTTACGGTGTATGTGCCAGTCTGGGTTGGTGTATAAACGTAACCCTGGTTTGAGGTTGTGTCAGCGATATAGTCGAATGTTTTTGTGAATGTTGTGTTGTCTGGGGCTGTGATTGTTAGTTTGTAGTTGTGGAAGCGGTAGTCGTTTTCCATGTCTGCGCCTGGGAACATTTTGTCGATCCACATGTAGATGTTGATGCTGTCACCAATACCTACAACGTTTGGAGTTGCTTGTACGTAAGCAAAGGTTTTCTTTGTTGTTGCTGCGTTGGCTGCTGGTATTAGTACTGTTGCGCCTATTGAAATAATCAATAAGGTTACCAGAAAAATAGTTGTCACTTTTGAGTGTGTATTCATATTTTCTTTTCTCCCTAATTGTGAGGGTCTAAGGTAGAGAAATAAGCTAATAAGCGTTATCTAGTCAGTGCATTTTGACGAAGCAAATTCGGATTATTAGTTAACATTTATACAGTTCTATGCCTCAAATTGATAACTATTTGAGCAATAAAAGATAGCCAGAATTATCAGATATTGAAAGTTCTTTGGATAGTTTTAGTTACAATTCAACTTTATTCAAGCCCAGATCACGCCAACAATTAAACCTTAACTTGTAGCTTATTATACTAAAAGATGGAATAAAATACAGAATCCAAAATTCATAAGCCTTTACTTACATATCTAGCACTTTAGGGTAAATATACAGACTGGCAAGCGCAGAAACCCAGTACGGGATGAATGATTTGGCGAAAACAAGAAACGAAACCAAATTCGACAATATACTACTTGAAGCTATAGATACAGCTTTCACTGCACTTGGCCAAAACGTGAAATTCTCTATCTACTTCAACCTTGAAGCGAAATTCGGGTTACCTAAAAAAGACATCCCGGATAAAATAAGCGATTTTTCGGATGCTCTTGACAAAATTTTTGGCCAAGCAGCCAGATCACTTGAAATTCTAATTATGAAATACCTCAATGAAAAAGTAAAATGCAGCTATTCATGGGTTGGACCCGAATGGCTCGTACCCGATTTAACTTTTGAAAAATACGTTAAACTTGTCAGAATATCGGTTGAAGAGGCAGGAAAAAAGGGAGATGTAGAGGTTCTTTTTGATGGCTACCAAAGACCAGAACAAGAAAATTGATGGTCTAAAACAGATAATTGGAGTCATCGCTGACCCCGTTATAGTTATAGACTCTACAGGTCAGGTAATAGCAGCGAATAACATTTTTGGAAAATATACTAAAACAGTAGAGGAACTGGTAAACAAGAATCTTTTTGAGCAACACATCTTTGATGAGAAACAGAACTTAAAAATCAAAAGAAATATGGTTAAACGACTTAGGGGAACCCATATTGAACCCTACGAAGTTACGCTAAAAGACGAAAACGGACAAGAGACAGCCCTTGAAATCAACGCTAAAAAAGTAGAGTATAACGGTGACTCGCTAGACGTTATTATCCTGCGTGATGTTACAAAGAGAACTCGCGAAAAGAGAGAACTCCAGAGCAGCCTGTCAATTAGTGAAAATAAATTCAAGGAAGTCAGTGACAGCACATTTGACGGAATAATACTCTTCAACGGCAATGAAGAAATATGTCACTGGAACGCTGCAGCAGAACGGATATATGGATTCCAAAAAAAGGAAATCTTGGGTAAGAAACTTACAGAAACCATTATCCCACCAAGCGCATTTGGTCTATTTAGCAAGATAAAGGCCGACTTTGCCAACAAGAAAGATCTAGGCAGAACAGTAGAGATTCAACAAAAAAGAAAAAATGGGATAGAATTTTTAGCAGAGATTTCTCTTAACTTGACAAAAATCGGCGAAGAAGAATTAGCGGTAGCAAGCATCAGAGATATTTCAGAGCATAAAGATAACGAAGAAAAAATTAACGGTATAACACGTTCATTAAAAGACGCAGTAATCCTTGTGGATGACGAAGCAAAGGTAACTTACTGGAATCCAGCAGCCGAGGAAACTTTTGGCTACACAAACAAAGAGGCACTCGGTAAAAGCATACATAGACTAGTAATGCCAGAATCATCGAAAATGGCAAAAGAACGCTTAAATGAAAGCGTAAAGGCCTTCAGCGAAACAGGCATCGGATACTTCACAGTCGGAAATGTAGAAGTAACAGGCCGACGCAAAGACGGCAGCGAATTCCCAGCCGAGTTATCCATATCTCCAATGAAGTTAGGCGGTAAATGGAACGCTGTCGGCGTCGTAAAAGATATCACGCGTAGAAAAACTTCGAGCCAAAAGCTATGGGACGCAGAGCAGAAGTATCATATGTTGTTCAGTCAAGCACCAGTAGGCGTATTGGTTATTGACCCAGAAACAGCAGGTTTCGCAGAATTCAACGACGTCACACACCTGCAATTGGGATACACCCGCGAAGAATTCGAGAAATTAACACTGATGGATTTACAGGTAGAATACACACCTGAGCAGTTAAAAGCTCAACTAAAACAGATAATCCAAGATGGCAGCGGAGAATTTGAAACAAGACATAGAGCCAAAACAGGAGAATTCCGCAACGTAATTACCACCGCTAAACCGTTTAAGAACCAAGGTAAAACATACATCCACTGCATTGTGCATGACATAACAGAAAACAAGAAAACGCAAACCGCACTTGCAACTAGCGAGGCACGCTATCGTCAGCTTGTAGAGTTAGCCCAAGAGGGAATCTGGGCTATTGACAACGATTTAGTCACTATCTTCGTTAACCCCCGTATGGCGAGTATGCTGGGTTATAGTGAAAGCGAAATGAGGGACAAGTCGCTTTTGGAATTCGTTGATTCA
>JAAYYI010000021.1 GCA_012515445.1 Candidatus Bathyarchaeota archaeon
GAGTAGCTTTCTTATGACTTCGTCGTGACTTTTGGCTTTCATTTCTTTTTTAGCCCTGTTGAGGAGTTGAAGAGTCTTTTCATCTACCTGGACTGTCGTCGGCATGCCAATTACCAAAATCCATAACTATAACTATAGATTTAAAAACTATTTCTTAAAAACCCAAGACTAAACCTCAGCTACACCAGAGCCGCTAGACCCTCTCTTAACGTCACCTTAGGCCCAAACTTTAACAACTGTTTTGCCTTTGAGATGTCTGCATAGCTTTCCTTAATTTCACCCAACCTCGCAGGTTCATAGTGTATGCCGACGCCGGCACCAGTCAAATCCAAAACCGCATGCGCCAAATCATTAACAGACGTAGGCTTACCAGTTCCAAGATTGAAAACCCCACCCTCAACACCACTAACGGTTAGAGCAGAATAAATACCCTCAACGATATCAGCCACATTAACGAAATCCCGGGTCTGCGAACCATCCCCATAAACCACTAGCGACTGACGGCTTTTTGCGCAGTCAAAAAACTTTGTTATGACGCCGCTGTACTCGCTTAGGCCCTGACGCAGGCCATACACGTTAAAGAAGCGCAAGACAACCGAATCCAATGCACCCCGGAGGCCTAAGCCCCGTAGGCAGCGCTCGATCGCCAGTTTGGATTCTGCATAAGGCGACAGTGGACTAAACGCAGCTAATTCAGAGACGGGCAGAACCTTTGTATCGCCGTAGACTGCGCAGCTGGAAGCAAACACAAACCTGCCCACGCCCGCCTCGATAGCGGCGAAGATCAGGTTTAGACTACCTGAAACGTTCACATCATAGACCAGGTCGGGGTTTTTCATCGAGAAGGGCACGCTGGTTAAGGCGGCTAAATGCGCAACCGCATCCACGCCCTCAACCGCTTTTTTGATTAGTGCTTGATCGCGGATATCGCCTTTCAAAAACTCTACCCTGCCCGATTCAACATGGCTGGCGATGTTAGATAGCTGCCCGGTTGATAAATCATCGATAACCTTAACAAAATAGCCTTCTGCTACAAGGCGGTCTACTAGGTGGCTGCCGATGAATCCTGCGCCGCCCGTAACTAACGCGGTTTTGCCCATTCCTTTTCTCCCTTCAGTGAACGTTTAGCCCCGGATACTGTAGATCGCTTCTGCCCTGACCCGCTAGCAGCCGTGGCTAAAGCTCTCATTGCATGCGGTTATGCTAAAAAGATTTGCGGTTAGTCATGCTAAATTGACCGAAGTCAGTGCTTATCCAAAAAAGAATAGGGGTCAGGTGTTAATTAATCTTCAACCATTACGACGCAAAGAATACATAAGAAGCAATCTAAGTCGCGGTCTTGTCTAGGAGTAGATAAAACATCCGTAGCTTAATCGACGCCAAACTCATCAATAACCTTAAAACATACCTCTAAAGAAATTACGACATGGGATAACTTTGAAAAACCCAAAACTAATCACCCTAACCTTAACAGCGCTAACCATTTTCGCGCTAATATGCATACAAGCAGGGCAAGTACAGGGAATCGACAGTTACCAACCCACCTTAGTCGCCAAATACGACCTCACATTCATCCAAGCAACCCAAACTCAAGCCATAGCCAACACACTTATAATTACTGCTAAAGACGCAGACAGCAACACAGTACCATACACTGGCTCAGTAACCTTGACATCAAGCGACGCCCAAGCCATATACCCAACAGGAAACGTAGTCATAACCAACGGCGTAGGCTCAGCCACATTCTACTTCGGAACATCCGGACCGCAAACAATCACCGCACTAGATACTTCAAACAGCCAATTAGTCGGAACAGCAATGACAAACGTATCCCCCATCCACTTCGATGTCACCACCTCCGCCTCAGCAGTCAACGCAGGACAACAACTAAACATAACAGTAACTGCACTAGACGCCCAAAACCAGGTTCTATCGGGATTAGGAAATCAAGGATACGGCGCAACCCTCCTGTTCGCCTCAACTGACGCTGCAGCCATCCTGCCCGACGAAGATAGCAACCACAAACTCGTTAGCGGTACAGGCACCTTCAACGTCACCCTAAACACACCAGGCCAACAAACCATAACCGTCACTGACAAAGACTTCAACCAAGTAACCTCAACAACAAACGCCATAACAGTAAACTCACCCACAACACCCACACAGACCCCAACATCAACCGCTATACCAACACAAACAGCCACACCCACACAGCAAACCACTCAACCCCAAGCAGACAGCCAACCCACAACACCCCCAACAAGCAACACACAAATAGACACCCTAACCCTCGCCGCAATAGCCGCAGCCATAGTTATCGCTGCAGTCCTAGCGCTTTTAATACTTATGAGAACAGGAAAACTAAAACGCAGCCAACCCCTACCCCCGCCTCCACCGCCAACCAACACCCAAAACCAGCCCTAACAACAAACAACCCGCTCCTTTTCTAACACTCTATTTCCCCCACGATTCTGCGCACCTAATAAAGACAGGTAATAATAAGTCACTCACTCAATGCTTCGCCGCACCAGAAATCCCTCCGCAGTACCAAGCAACATTAACTCGGTTAATGGACAAATAGACAAATGCTATATAGCTAAACCGCTAATCCACATCTATATAGGTGCAAAAATATGAAGAAACCAATCCTTATTGCAATTGTAGCTGTAATTATTATTGTAATCGCAGCAGCAGGCATAGTATACTCCGGAGTCCTCAACCCCACAGACACCAACCCCACCCCCACCCCAGAACCAGAAACCCCCGTCCAAGAGACAGTTAGAGACGCAACAATGACATACATCGCAGCCAACCACGAAGACATGGCATCAATGACAGTAGACCTCACATGGGCAGGCGGAAGACAAGAAACAGGACTCGTAGGCTCAGACACCTACATTTACACTGCCGGAAACTGGAACGTAACAATCACCAACCCAGTAGTTATGGACCCAGTCTACACAATCAGCGCCGTCTACACTGACACAGCAAACGCCGTCACAATCGAATGGATGGGCACATACGAAAACGAAGCAATAACAGAAACCAGCTTCGAATACGTTGTACCAGAATAAAAAAACAAATCCAACCTCTTTTTTATTTTTTTACTTACAGCTAAACAAGCTTTTAGCCGTTAAAGCGTGAAGAAAACATTATAGGAAGTTATATAATAACTATAGTCGATGCCTAATGACAGAAGAGGAAGCAACAACCATACAGCTCAAGAAATCCATCGTAGAAGAGCTAAAAAGCATCAAACGATACCCAAGAGAAACCTACAACGAAACTATTTCTAACCTTATAAAACTAGCAAAGGAACATAAACAAAGAAGTCAATACGACGAGTTCCTCCATAGAGTTCAACAAGCAAAAATGAAAGAACTATGGGATAATGAAGAAGACGAGGCTTGGGAACACGCTTAAACCAGGAGACGTTGTCCTCACGAGCGTTCAATTCGCTGACAGCACCGAAATCAAGACAAGGCCAGCAGTAGTCCTTTTCGAAGAGCTTGGGAACGTCGTAGTAGCAGGCGTAACCAGCAACCTTAAGATGAAGGGAATACCGCTCTCCAGAAACGAGGGCGCCATAAAAGACAGCGTAATAAAGCTAAACTACATCTTCACTATCTCAGAGGACATGATTTCCAGTGTTGTCTTTCATCTGAGCAAAGAGAAAAAGCGCCAAATCCTCGAGGGACTACACGAAAGATTAAACCCCCTAAAAGCATAACAGCACCGACTTGACTAAACTTTTAGAATGCTTTCTCCCTTGAGAGCACCAAATTTTCTACTGCAACCCAATCTACAATTCAGCACTAACCCGGTAATTTAACCATAAACTTCGTCCCCTTCCCAGGTTCACTCTCAAACGACACAGAACCACCCAACGCCTCAGTCAACCGCTTAACAACAACCAAACCAAACCCTTGCCCCTTCGACTTAGTAGTAAACATCGGAGTAAAAAGCTTAGATTTAACCTCCTCAGAAATCCCCTCGCCAGTGTCAGCTACGGTAATAAAGGTAGCATCATCACGTCTAAAAACCTCCACCCTCACTTTACCCCCGTTAGGCATAGCCTGAATTGCATTCATCCCCAAATTATTCAAAATGCGCTTCAGCATATCTTGATCAGTGCATACAATCTTGGCGTCGCTATCAACATGGTAGGATGTCTCTATATTGTTGGGCACGAATTTGCTTAGTAATGCAGCCACTATCAACGCCTCTATGTCAACCTCCTTAAAGACAGGGTTCAGTGGACGAGCATAATCCTGAAGATCAGCAACTATCTTGTTAATGTAGAAAACATTAGCCTCAATAGCGTCAACTTCATCAAGTAGAGTTTTCTTCAGCTCACTATCAACGGAGTCACTTAGTTCCTGCTTAACCAAAAAAATATCCCCAACAATAGCCTGCAGAGGATTACGGATATCATGCCCAACCATACCAGCCGTTGAGCCAATAGCAGCCAGCCGCTCCGCATTCTTAAGCTGCCTCGTGCGCTCATCAACTGTACGCTCCAGGTCAGCAGAGTACTCCTCAAGCTGCCGATTCGCCTCCCTTGCTACATCCTGAGCCCGCTTAAACTCCGTAACATCCTCAAAAATCGAGATAAAATCACCATGCCTAGGACTATAGACAGAGAGACTAAACCATCCATGAAAAGGCTCAAAATAAGTAACAAAACTAACAGGAACACCACTAAGCCCAACATCACCCAATACCCTGATAAGCTCCGCTGAGCCCTCAAAATTCGGGTAAATCTCCGTTAATCTCTTATTCACAACCTGTTCTCTGCGAAGACCAGTAAGCCGCTCATACGCAGGGTTGACCTCAGCGATTAAAATGTCCGCAGCCCGCCCATCAGAACCCACCACAACATGGCAATACATAAAACCGTTAAGCATCTTCGAAAACAAAGTGCTAAACTGCTTCGGATCGGAGCTAAAAGCCTCAACCCAGCTGCCCCCAACATTAAACGGGTATTCCACGGCTGAATTACGCCGCAACACAGCCACCAAAAAATACACTCCACCCAAATACTGAGCTACCCTACCCACCCAATTAATCAAATCATTAAACTGCACAAACAAAGTTATACCGACTAACCCAAAAACAAAACTGACTAAACCAATCGATGACCAAAAAAGAACAGGATACCCCAACCGCCTATAACGAACACCAAAAACCACTGAACTTACAGTAAAAAGAAATATCGACGCCCAAACAAAAAAATCCCGCAAATCACTCGAACCCGCCGAAGAATAAAACACCGGCGTAAGATCCGCAAAGCTAACCAAGGACAAAACAGCAACAAAAGCCACCGCAGACCCAAATGTTAACGCCAACCGCTTTATGTTATCCTCTCTTTTGCTAGTCCAGGACCCCGTAGGGTTTCGCACAGCAGACCAAAAAAGCAGAATAGAAGCTAGAAGAAAACCTGAAGTGTATATTGTTATGCTAACGTTTGTGGAAATACCAGAGGCTAAACTTGAACTGAGAGCTGAGAGACTTATTATCAATGCACTGGTACCCATAAAGAGAAAGTTTGCTGAGCCGTCTGCAATGTAGCTACGAGCGGAAATAGCCACGACCGCAAAGAACAAGCCGGTTAAAAACACTGTGTTAAGCAGGGTTAGCGTAAGAGGGGAAACAAAAACAGGCGTTTCTATTCGGAGAGCAGCCAAGGTGAATATTAAAACGCCCAGAAACACTGTAGGCATCAGAAGAAGTATTTGCCTCTTTATATTGACACCCAATAAATAATTACTCGCCTGGGCTCTTTTAGTTTTCTACCGGGCAACAACGGTAACACTCAGCTAATAAGCCCGCGGTGTTAAGCAACCAGCACTTACCCTGCAGGGAGCAGCCAAACCTATACAGTATACTGGGGCAATGGTCAAGCTACCTACTTCTAAACACCCCAAGACTATAACGCTGCGCTAGCTATAACTAACAGCGGAACCCAACCACAAACCGTAAGCCTCTCCACATATAGCCACTCGGACCTATCCAAAATCTCGAAAAGTATTTACGTATACTAAGACACTTTTACACTATGACACTTACAATAAAAATAGACGACTGCAAAAAAAAGAAACTTGACCGCTTTATAGCCCAACTATTAATCAAAGAAGGCAAAAAAGTAACAATACAGGAAGCCGTAGGCGCAATGATAGACCACGCACTAGAAGACGAAGATGACTTTATGGCGCACTTCAAAGAACTGCCACCCCTAGAAGAAGACCCACTCTGGAAAATGATACAAACCCCCAAACACTTAGGCCTAAAAGACCTCTCAACCAACATCGACGAATACCTCTACGGAAGCTAAACCGGATGGCAATCTTTATCGACACTGGCCTCTTCCTCGCCCTCTACAACGCCGAAGACGCCCACCACCAAAGAAGCAAAGAACTGTTCAAAGACGCATTAACCGGAAGTCTTGGAAGAATATACACCTCAGACTACGTAATTGATGAAGCCATAACGATCATAATGGTTAGAACTAAACAGCACAATTTAGCGGCTGAATTAGGCAAATACCTTATTGAGTCACCAAGAATCACCAAACTAACCGTTGACGGCGACGTCTTTACGGAGGCATGGAGGATTTTCCAGAGTCTAAACGACAAATTCCTAAGCTTCACCGACTGCACGTCGTTGGCACTACTGGAAAAGCACCGACTAAACCAAATAATGAGCTTCGACCATGGCTTTGATGGCTTAACCAAAAGAATAGCCTAACTAGCTCATCTCTCCTCTGTTCAACCAGCTAAACTCTCTTCATAAAAATAAAATAACAACTTCTTTTGGGTAAGAAAGTAAGAATAATCTTTGGGTACGATTAATGGTCCGAAGCAAGAAAGCAGAGCTAACGATTCTCAGCGAAAAAGGCCAAGTAGTCATTCCTTCAAACATAAGGTCAAACATGGGCTTGAAACCCAAAACTAAATTCTTAGTTTACGAATGCGACGACCTAGTAATATTAAAAAAATTCGAAGAACCCGACTTACCAAAAGAACTCGAAGCCATGTACAAAAGGATTGATCAACGAATTAACAAATATGGCGAGCTAACGCAAGACGACATCGAAAACGAAATACAGAACTACAGAAAAGAAAAGTCTGCAAAGAGCAAGAGATAGAGCGCTAAATGCTGGTCATAGTTTTTGACTTAAACGTCCTTGTTCCCAGCTTAATAGTGAAAGGAAAACCCCGAGACCTCTGGCAAAAAGCAAAAAGAAAAGACTTCACTCTTGCGCTATCAAAAGAGATGCTATCGGAGCTTAGTAACGTTATAGAGCGCCAAAAATTCGAAAAATACGTTACTATTGCAGATATCAAGTTATATCTAAATGACCTCCGTTTGACAAGTAAAATGGTGATCGTAAAATCGAGATTCAAGATTATCCCGGAAGATCCAGATGACGATATTATAATCAGAACAGCTTATGATGCAAAAGCTGATTACATAGTTTCAGGAGACAGGCATCGGCTTGAATTACAGCAATACAAAAGTATCAGGATCGTGACTGTTGACAAAATGCTCCTGATCCTTGGTAAATAGCGCTCACTAACAATCCACCGCCTCATCTTAAGTTTACCTGACGCAGGCTCTCACTTAGTCTTCAAGCACTACTTCATTCTGCAGGTACATCAACAAGTCAAAAGCCTCCTCTGATTGCTCCAATGCACCCACTTTGACTTTCTGCTGCCTAAGCGCAAGGTAGACGGGTAACTCGGAGCTCTGCAAGCTTCTTAGGGGATTTGAATGGAGAAAGAGGCTTCTGTTTTTGCCCTTTTTCTTTGTAGAAAGCCAGCAATAAAGAATCGAGTATCCAATACTGCCTTCATCAGTATCGGTCTTCTGAGCGCATTTTATCCAAAATCTTAAAACTCTCAGCCAAATCAACTTTTCCGGCATCAACGCCGATTAAGTCCTGAAGTCGCGGCGTAACTTTAAGAATAATTCCTGTGGGCGAATCCTCGAAAGTTACCTTCATGCCCTCTGCAATGCAATATTTCCGCCTGAGCTCGATTGGGACGGTCACTTGCCCTTTACGAGTCACTAAAGCTTCCATGTTCAACTTACGCCTCAAGTACTACCACCAAAAAAAGTACAACCAATATTTAAAATAAACAACCCCGACCGCCCAAACAAAGATCCCTCAATATTAACAAAAACATCACTAACTCTTCAACGTCGCCACAAACCCACGCAGAACATCCCGAATCGACTGCAACAACGGATGCTTAATCAACATAGGCGACAAACTCTGCAGCCGATCCACCCGAAAATAAATCGGCGGATGCGGATCCAACCCCAACCACTCCTGCACCCTAAAACTCGGCGTACGCTCATATAACAGTCGCTGAAAACCGATCTTCTCAAGCGACCCCGCCAGCACCCGCGGATTACCCACAACCATAGCCGACACTAAATCCGCCCGCGCCTCAAAAAACTTAGCGATGAAGAAAATAACCACCATAATCGCCCAAAAATACGCAAAAAACAGAAACGACGAAAAAATCAGCGGAAACAACGGAAACAGCACATAGAAGCGGAACAGAAACTCAGCTGACACCAACCCGTAGAGAATCAGCGGATCACGACCCCGCAGATGCCCAAACTCATGCCCCAACACACCCGTCAACTCCGCCTCATCCAAACTCACAATGATACCAGTAGTAATCAGCACCAACCCACGCTTTGGACTCGGACCCGACGCCGCCGCGTTAGGCACCATAGTATTAGACACCACAACCTTAGGCATGGGAAAACCAAACTTATCCGCAACCCCCTTAACCAAACGGTACACGTTAACCTTCTTAGCCTTCAAATTATCCAACTCACAGGGCACACCATGCTTCAAAAACACCTGCTGAGCCGACGCCACATCCACCTCACCCCGCTTCGCAATAATCTCATCATAAATCTCCTTCTTAATCGCCATCAACGTCTCACGAGGATAAATCTTGTTAAAATCACTACTCGCACTAACAGGCAAATAATACTCAAGCAAATGAATCGTGGGATTCTCCGCCGTAATATGCCAATCAGCACTACGAGCGATGAACTTGTTAGAGAAAAACACGAAACCAAACTGGATCAAAATCAAAACAAGAGGCGCCACCCAAAAAACATCCGGCATAACCACCGAGAGAGTGATAAAAATAAACATGCCAAACACTATGAAAACCACAAAAAACAGAATCTGCGTCTCCAGAAACATCCGATTAAACGACTTCACAGGCTTCGTATAAACCTCAGGAACCACCTCCTCCCCTTCACGCCAAGCAAAATAAACCGACGCATTTTTGGTATTCTGCGTAAAAATCTGCATAGCAATCAAAATATCCTGCTTAGCTTCCTCAACAGCCGTATGCGACGCAACTGAGGTGATCGGTTCAATAGTCAACTCAAACGGTGTTCCACTTTTTACCTCCACGCGAATCAACCAGTTACCCTGCGTATCAATAACCACATAAGTTAACCGCTCGCCCCCAGCATTCGACTCTCTGGCTACGTCAGTGAACCGCTGCTTCTGGGGCACGAGATACTGGGTGTATATGAAGTCAAATAGCTTCTCGTAGTAGCTAGGCGGAACTTCTGGAGTAATGCGGTATGTAAAAGACGAAAAACTACCTGACATCATCGCTGATGCTCAAAACCTACACATAAACCAAACATTTTTGGCTCTAATATCTCTATTGCATCCATCAAAGTTAGCGGTTATCTGTCAACTTATGCCCTAAAACGCTATAATGAAGCATTTCAGCACAGGGGACAGCGTTTATTAATACCGAAAATCATAACTTAAAACAGCGAACCAGATTCTTTGACAAATAAACCAAAAAGTTGAATGGTCTATTGCCTAAACGCAAAATTCTGGCGGCGCAGAAGTGCTTGATGCCAAATTAAGGAAGGGAATGTTTAAAGTGGCAGAAATTAAAAAAACCATACTAGTTGTAGACGACGATAAATCGATACTAAGGACATTCACACGCATCCTACAGAAAAGCGGCTACGAAATAGACACCGCCGAAACCGGCAAAGAAGCCATATCGAAAACAGAGAAGCGCCGCTACGACCTAGCACTCGTAGACATACGCCTCCCAGACATGGACGGCACTGACTTATTGGCCAAACTAAAAAAGCCACTACAGAGTACAGTAAAAATCATGATAACAGGCTTCCCCTCACTGGAAACCGGCGTTAAAGCACTAGACGAAGGCGCAGACGCCTACCTCGTAAAACCAGTCAAGCCACAGGAATTACTAGTGCTATTGGAAGAGAAGCTGCGCAACAGAGAAGAAACCACAGAAGTAAGCCACTAAAACGCCTGCTCCCAACAAGTGGCAATTAATCGATTTTTAGGAGTCATAATTGAACCAAAAAATAATTCTCCCTCTAACAATCGCAAGTTTACTTATCACTTCTGCCTTATGTGACGCACAAGCAACCGGACAAACCCTAAACCAGTACAACGTAACCCCTGCATTTCCAGACTTGACTTTTAGCAGCCCAGTCGGCATATATCCAGACCCAACCAATAGCAACAGGCTCTTTGTCGTCGAACAAACAGGCACCGTTAAAGTCTTTAACAACACCCGCAGCACAGCAACCACAAACACATATCTAGACATCACTAGTCAGGTCCTCTACGGCGGCGAGCAGGGCCTACTAGGCTTAGCATTCCACCCAAACTACACACAAAACGGCTACCTCTACCTAAACTATGTAGCAGACAACCCAAAAAGAACAGTAATCGCCCGCTACACCGTAAACCCAAACGAACCAAACCAAGCCGACCCAAACAGCCAACAAGTCACACTTGAAATCCCTCAACCACCATACAGCAACCATAAAGGCGGACAGTTATCTTTCGGCCCAGACGGCTACCTCTACATCGGTGTAGGCGATGGCGGCTCAGCAGGAGACCCACAGGGCAACGGCCAAAACCGGCAGACTCTTCTGGGCAAAATCCTAAGAATAGACGTAAACTCTGCTTCAGGCGGACGCAGCTATGGCATACCAGCAGACAATCCCTACGCAGCTAACACTTTAGGGTACCGTGAAGAAATCTACGCTTACGGCTTCCGCAACCCCTGGCGATTCAGCTTCGACTTCCAAACAGGGCAACTATGGGCTGCAGACGTTGGTCAAAACCAGCTGGAAGAAATCGACATCGTAGAAGCAGGCGGAAACTACGGCTGGAACCTCATGGAAGGATCAATCTGCTACAATCCACCAAGCGACTGCAACCAAACGGGTTTAACTCTGCCATTATACAACTACACCCGCGACCAAGGAACCGCAGTTATCGGCGGCTACGTGATCCATAATCAAACTAACCCTGAACTTGACGGCGCATACATCTACGGCGACTACGGCTCAGGCAAAATCTGGACTCTACGAATCAACAGCCAGAACACGACAAACAATCTGCTTGTAGACTCAAACTTGAGTATAACTTCATTCGGATTAGACAACAATAATCAGCTCTACATAGCAGCCTACGACGGCAAAATCTACACATTAACAGTCAACGTGATCCCTGAGTACCCAGCGACTACGCAGGCTTTAGCAGTTCTCGTCACCACGGCGACATTAACAGCCTTATTGGCAGTTGCAATTAAACGGACAAGAAACCGTTGAATTTCAGGTACAATAAGACATGATTATGGAGAAGGCTTAAGAAGCATCACCCAGCTTACGGAGCTATGATCCAAGATATCCGGAGCTTCGCCCAGTTCATATCCGTTGAACGCGGACTCATGCTTTTCATGATCTCAATCGGCGCAACCTTCCTAGCCGCCCAAGCACTCAACTGGACCTCAGCGCTACTGCTGGGCACCCTAGTATTCTGCGTCTGGAGCGCAGTCGACGCAATGAACAACATCTGCGACGTAGACCTCGACATCCACTCAGACCCCAACCGTGCACAGTTCACTAAACGCCTCGGCAGAGCAGGGTTAGCTGTCGCAGTCATATTCTCAGGCCTTTCACTGGCACTTGGCGCACTTACACAGATGCCATATGTAGTACTATTCACGGGTTTAGGCTTATTCTTCGGCGTCGTCTACTCCGTCCCACCCTTCCGACTGCGTAAAACACCGCTAAAACCAATAGTGAACTTCACCGTCGGCGCAGTACCCATCATGATAATAGCAGCATTCTTCAACACCTCAAGCCTCAACGTAATCTCACTAGTCATGCTCATCGGCGCCACCACCGCCATAAACAGCCTCTGGGAAGACCTAGCAGACTACGAGTCAGACTACCAAAGCGGCTCACGCACCATTCCCATCATAATGGGCTTCCACCGAGGACTCCTCTTCACAGTCGCCATGGGCTACACACTACTACCGCTGATGGTGCTGGTAGGCGTACTGTTCCAGTTGCCACTAATCTACTACTTAGCATTGACTGGGCTCGCAGCCTTTATCACACTCCGCCTCGTCTATAAGCGCGAAACCATCTTCAGCGGAGGAGCAGACACAGCCAAACTCCTAAGAACAGGCACAATCCTAGCAAGAGACTTCGTCATAGTAGCCGTCGTATTCACACTAGCGCTTATGCTCAGCAGCATACTAAAAATAGCCTAAAAAAATAAAAAAGAAAAAGAGAGTTTGCGTGTTTACGCTATACTCACATCTAGCCACTGTCCACCCCAATAGCCATAGGGGCGCCCGTTGGCATCGTTTGTCACCTGTATGAAGCCCGACTGCCCTAAGTATGAACCCTTAGACATTGTCAGAGCATCCTGCAGGCTCCAGCCAGCTAGTGTAGGTTCGAGGTTTATCTTCCAACCTGGCATAGTGGGACCCGAGAAGGTGGTAGTGGGCGATACAAGCTTGTAGTTGCCAGCCGGCGCATTTAGCGTGTAGCGGTACAGGTAGTAGGTGCCTGTGCCTTGGTTGTCAGCGAACTTCTTTAGAGATCCAGCGGCTGAGTAGGTTTGCCCGGTTTGCATGTTTTGGAACACTGGCATAACATCTTTGGGTGTCAAGTCATGTTTGGATGGCTGTATGTATAGGACTCTTGCAACGAATTTGCCGGTTCCGTTTAGCGCCTGGTCTGCGAATTGGTCAACTTGTGGCAGGATAGCTGCGACGTTTGGTACATTCATGTGGAAGACTTGTTGCCAGTGATTCTGCAAAAATGCTTGCTTATCTGCTGGGATCGATGCCATGTTGGGGAATTCCCAGAAGTACTTTGCCTCAGCGAGAGTCACGAAGCGCTCCATTTGGGCTACGTAGAGTTCAACCTGTTTTTGGAGTCTTGGCTGCCAGTATTGCTGGAAATACTGAATAACTGGAGTGGTTTCGTTGCGGGCGTGGTGTGCTTCGCAAATGATGGTTAAGCCTTTCATTTCGTTGTAGAGTAGCCGCTCAAAATAGTCAGTCATGCCCTGCGCTAGGGAAACAACCTTCGCGTGATATGTAGCGCCATAGTGATCGCCTGGGGACGTCGATAGTTTGTTTAGAGAGGAATCAACCAATACCTCAAGCAACCCTGGCTCGGAGCCCATTACGTGTCCATTGATAAAGTTGTCTAAGCTTGTTAGTGCATAGTAGGCGCCTGTGTTGGGGTCTAGGACGCTTGTTGTCCAACCGTTAATGGTGCTCTCACTGACTTCGCCGGGGTTGCATTTGGCATAAATGTCGAGTTGGCTGTAGGAGCTTTGGATCTTCGATATTGGGTCATAGGAGGATATTTCACTTATGCGTCTGCTTAGATCTGTTTCAGCTGAATTCAAAGCCGCCTTGAGTTCAGCAACCTGGTTACTCAAAGTCTTTAGATCGCTTGATATTGCATCGAGCTTCTGATCCATCTGGTCAAGTTTAGTGGAGATCTCTTTGAGCATGTCTTTGATTTGGTCGGTGTCTGACTTCCAGCCAAGCATTCTCATGGCCCAACCCATACCCTTGCCATCTAAGTAAGACCCGGCAGCGTTGAACAGTTTATCACCGGTCCAACTTAGCAAATCATCAAACCATCCACCGACGGGCGCTTGACCCTTAAACGAGTGAGTAGCTACACCCTGATCAATTTCAGAGACCAAACTGTTAACAAATGAATCAAAGCCACCCTCTGCGTTAGCTTCTGATATGAAAACAAAATGATCAAAGTATAAACGATCTGCATCAGCATTATCCACAACGGCCTCTAACTCTGCGGAATCATCTAAATCCAGAAAAGCAGCAACAACTGCCTCGGCGTCTGTAAGGCTTGTCTGTGGGTGAGCAGTCTTGTAGGCTGCAACAACTGTGGTTATAGCGTTTAAGCTGTAGACTTTCTCTTCATTAAAGTCTTGGATGTTTCGTACAATGGTGCCAGCAAACGATTCTTCATAGATTGTTCCACCAGTCGCCTTAAGGGTGAGGTCTTTGGGTGCGCTCCACTGGAACAGCCCCCACGGCAAACTTACCATAAAAACACCCGAATCCAGTGTTGCCGCCGGGAATGACGCGATTACAGTGCCGCCGGCGTCATAAGCCGTTACTGTAGCCCCCACTAAAGGACCGTTAAGATATACAATTCCAATAACAGTGCTGTTCCTGTTAGGATTTAATAGCCCTGTTGAGATAAAAACGCTTGAAACCAATATTACAATCAGTAATAATATGCCTAATTTCTTCTTAGTGCTTACCATATTACCCCTCGGCTGTTTAGTCAGAACCGCAACATATAAGCTTTTCAAATTCGGGACTATCCAGCACGCCATTTACCAGAGATGCTCGGTACCGCTATTCAGGTGCAGGCGACTCGCTGGAGGCTTCACTCGGCACATCAGGCTCGCTAGAAAGGTAAGCATCCATGGATTCAGCGCCGGTTTTCTTGGTAAAATCATACGTATTCCCGTTAGAAACACGCTTCTCCTTAACCCTCGAGAACATAACAAGGAAAACTATGATTTCAACACGTCCCACCAGCATCAAAGCCATGAACAGCCACTTAAGCCCAAGCGCCATACTCGGAGAAGCTATACCAACGCTTAGTCCGGTAGTGCCAACTGCAGCGGTACACTCGAAAAGTGCATCAACCCAGTTGAACCCCCCAGAATAACTAACGACCAACGAGGAAACAATGATCAGAGCGGAAGTCAAAAACACCATTATCCCAGTCTGTATTATTGCGCTGTTATCGTATTCCTTCTCGAACAAGCGAACCTTAATTTCCTTACCTGTGACAGCGTTAGCGACAGTTGTAGGTACACTCTTGAGCAACAACATTATACGATAGATTTTTACGCCGCCAGCCGTCGAGAAGCTTGCACCGCCAACAAACATCAAAGTAACCAAAAGCAGCTTAAGTGAATCACCCCACGTAGAAAGCGGCAGATAACTAAAGCCACAGGTCGACATTGCGCTTATCACGTGGAAACCTGCATCGTAGGAATTTAAACCGTAAAATATAGTCATTATAGCCGTTAATGCAGCGATAAGCACCAGTAGAACAGTTATTTCCGAATTAAAATACTCCTTGAACTTCTTGCGGAAAAGCCCAGCGAACACCAAAATGTTAGAGGCACCAAAAACCATGCAGATCGGCAATATGACCCCAAGAGGCGTCTGCGTAACAAGAGCATTAAAATCATTAACAGGAGAGAAACCGCCGGTACTAACCGCCGAGAAAACCGATGAAGCCAAAGCTATTACATCATGATAACCAAAAGCATAACCAATCGCTATCATCACCGCAGTGAAGACACAGTCTAATCCAATTATGAAAAGAAAAGTCTTCTTAATGCGATTATTATTCTTACCGTACCCCATGCTTCTTGCGAACTCTTTCAGCTTCGCTTCAGGATAGAAGAAGGCGAGTAACACCAAAACTATACCGATGCCGCCGATGAACTGCGTAAGCGCGCGATACAGAATGATTGACTGCGGCAGAACAGATAGATCAGGTATAATTGTAAAGCCAGTTGAGGTATAGCCTGACACTGACTCAAAGAGGCTATCAGTTACTAGCGCTAACATGTCTCCGCTTGTAATCTGAATATACATGTACGGTATAGAGCCAATTATGCTTAGGATCACGAAGACTGACACAATCAGTATGCAGGACTGCTTGTAGGTCATTTCTTTCTTTTCGCACAAAGAGTTGGTTAAAAACCCAAGGACTAAGAAAGACATAGATGTTATGAACAACGCAATGGTTGTTTCTGAAGTCTCGTTTAAGAGGAAAGACGCGACTATGGGCAGAATTGTAAGTATTCCCGAAACCTGCAGGATGAAGCCCATGTTGGCAAGCAAGGCAGCGATTGTTTTTGACGACATCGAGTATAGCACTTACTGCGAAGTTCCTTTAATATTTATCGAGGATAAACCGTTTCATTGTCTAAATATCCATCAATAAATTTAAAATCCTTACAAAAAATCCATAATTATATTTTCAAACGTCAGATAAATCAGCTAAGCTCACTAAAAGATAGCCTGCATACCAGCCATAAAGGCCCTCGTATACATTTCTAATTACTTATAAGTATAATCTTTTGCTAATATTAGGGATAAGTGAAAATTTTATGGACTGCAGCCAAAGAAAAATCGCAAGAATACACGACTTCAACCTAGATTTCGATCACATGTCTAGCCGACTCTGCGAACTACAAAAACAGTACCCCTCAGGCCTCATCATACCAATAATGGGA
Source organism: Candidatus Bathyarchaeota archaeon (assembly GCA_012515445.1). Classification (GTDB taxonomy): domain Archaea; phylum Thermoproteota; class Bathyarchaeia; order Bathyarchaeales; family Bathycorpusculaceae; genus Bathycorpusculum. The sequence goes on from JAAYYI010000021.1 coordinate 16,664, forward strand.
AAAGACATCCAGAGCCCCGGCATCCCTAAAATGATAGAAGAAATCAACCAATGCCAGTACCTGACAAGAGTAATGATTGCCCTCTCAGCAGAAAGCCAAGATGACTACGAAGAAGCATTACGCGTAAGCAGAAACTTTAAAGTCCCATGCCAGGTAGCGTGGTGCAACAAACCAGAAGTCACAACCGTCCTGGAAGAACTAAAACACAAAGGCCTCGACGTTGTATCCCTATCAGGCAAAGGCAAAGACGTCTGGATAGCCACAGGCATAGCCCAACTAGACCTATTTGCTATCGCATTACATGACGCAGACATCACGACATATGACAGGATGATACCGACCAAGCTACTGTATCCAATCATTGAGCCTAAACTGGATTTCTTCTTCTCAAAAGGCTACTACGCCCGCATTAACATGAAAACCAGAAAAATGTATGGACGCATCACTCGCCTATTTATCGGCCCATTACTTGAAGTACTCCAAGAGAAACTTCAATACTCAAAATTCTTAACCTACATGCAATCATTTAGTTACCCCCTTTCCGGCGAACTAGCCCTATACAGCGACTTGGCAACCCACATCAGAATACCTAACGATTGGGGACTAGAACTTGGACTACTATCAGAACTATACAGAAACGCAGCTTACCGACGAATATGCGAAGTAGACCTCGGAATTTACGATCACAGACATAAACAAGTAACCCCCGATTCACTGCTTAAAACAGCTGAAGACGGCTTCATAACACTACTTAGAACCTTAACTGAGATGGAAAACATCGAAGTATCCGAACCATTTCTAACCAGCCTACAAGTAGCATACCGAAGACTCGCGCAAGATAAAATACGGCAATACCACGCTGAAGCCATCTGCAACAACTTTGATTTCAACCGACACGACGAAGAAGTAGACGTAGACTTACTCTGCAACGTAATTGTTTCAGGAGGAAGAAAATACCTGCAGAACCCCATAAGGGCACAATTACCTGACTGGCTAAGAACAATCGCCGCCATGCCTGACATTAGAGAGCGCCTAAGAGACGAAGCCATTGAACAGTAAAATAGTAATCTACGCAGACCTCGACGGCACAATACTTGACGAAACCTACAGCTTCAAAAAAATACAGCCAATACTACAGGAACTCAAATCATTGAATGCAGCCATCGTACTTAATAGCAGCAAAACAAGGTCAGAAATCGAGCACTACAGAGAGCAAATGGGAATTATCGACCCCTTCATAGCTGAAAACGGATCAGCCACCTACATACCAAAAAACTACTTCAAAGCAGACCATGAATGCACAAGAGAAACAGCGCAATACAGCATAATCGAGTTAGGAACACCTTACAGCACAATAAGAAGAAAACTGCAAACAATTAAAGCAGAGAGCAAAGCCGAAATCGTCGGGTTCGGCGACATGACAACCCAAGAATTAGCAAAAGACACAGGATTACCCCTGAATCAGGCGGAGCTTGCAAAGAAACGCGAATACGACGAAGTATTCAAAATAGTCAGCGGAGACGAAGCCGATGTACTGCGAGCTATAGCTTCTCAAGGTCTCAAGTACACTAAAGGCAACAGGTACTACCATCTGCTGGGCGACACCGACAAAGGCCAAGCATTACAGACCCTGACGGGCTTATACCAAAAAGACTACAATAACGTGCTAACAATCGGAGTCGGCGATAGCCCAAACGATCAACCTATGCTGGCTTTAGTTGATAGACCCTTCTTAGTCAAAGATGCGCCGCTACCGGTTTGGAAAGATATACTAAAACTTGCACAAACCTACATGTAGAAGGCGTTTATGAGCTACTCCTCGAAGTGCAGCGGATAAGTTGGAATAAAATCAGGCGGATCCCGTCCCCCCGTCTCATAAGCCACCTCTTCCTCGCCAGGCAACTCATCAACATAGGATTTACGCAGCAGCAAAGGCGCAATTATAGTTGTGATAAGAATCATACCAAGAATAGCAGCATAGAGACTCTGAGAAATCGCGCCTGCGCCAATCGCTACTCCAGCAACTATTAAACCAACTTCACCACGAGAAATCATGCCATACCCAACCTTGAAACCTTTACTTCGGCTTTTAAGGAAGAATGCCGCGGGCAAGCCACAACCAACCATCTTGCTCAGAATAGCAACCACCACAAGGATAATGAAGAACAGGTAAAACATCCAGTCAGTAGTAATGAAACTTTGAATGTTAAACTGTGCACCTGCCAAAGCAAAAAACACCGGCGAGAATACTGTGCTGATCTTTTTGATGTACTCCCTAATCTTCTCAATAGTACGGGAGCTAGCGATGGCCATTCCCGCTGCGAAGGCACCGACGATTGCCGATAATCCCAGTGCAGCAGCTAACGCTGAAGCACCAAAGCACGCCGCAGTAGCAGCGGCTTCCATGGGTTCATCAGTTTTGCCTTTTGAAATAAAATTGATAATCCGGGGCAGAACGATAGCGAAAAGCACAGTGATTCCAAGCCATAACGCTAGAGACCAAGCAATAACTTCTACAACGCCTAATGCAGTGATAGCAGTCGAAGAGGTAATGAAAGAAACAATAACACCTAAAATCGCCAAGCCCAATACATCGTCTACTACTGCAGCGCTAACCATGACACGGGCTTCGGGAGCACGAGTCTTGTTTATCTCCATCAGTACAAGCGACGTAATGGATATACTGGTTGCCACTAGCGAGGCACCGACTACCAGCCCCGCAATAGTACCGTAGTTAAGCAGCATAGCTAAACCATAGCCCATAACGAAGGGAACAATGACGCCCAAGGTACCGATTACAAAGCCAGCTTTCCCAACTTTGCGGAAATCCTGAAACGTCATCTCCAAGCCAGCGGCGAAGAGGATGAGAATGCCGCCTATTTCCCCAAAGGCGCCGACGATTTCATTTATCTGGATAAGCTGAAATCCATTGATAACAAGGAATTGGCCAATAGCGTAGGGCCCAAGTATCATACCTGCGACCATTTCACCTAGTACTGAGGGAATTTTTCGCCAAGAGAAGACTTCACCCAGTATTTTGGCTGAGAAGACGAGTATGCAGATAGTTACGATTGCTTGTAGTACGTTGCCTAGTTCAGCCATGCGGTGGTCTCTTCCTACGGCTTATCGGTAAGCTTACCGTCTGTTTGCATGGCAATATAGATATAAATATTGCTATTTACCGATACAATTCTAATGATGCAAAAATCAGCAATAACAACAAGACATTAAGCCTAAAAGAAAGAAAAATTAAGGTTTGATAAGCAAAGTAACCCTCTCAACAGCAGGAGAACAAACCTTCCGAATACCCCGCTTGCCCGGAACATAAGACACATTAAGCAAACCCAAACCCGCAAGAAGCTTCACCTGCTCGCTAATGTAGGCTTGGCTTAAACCCAGCTTTTTACCGATTGTGGAAACGTCTAACGGTTCAACCCAGAGTAACTGGAGCATCTTCATGGTTGTCGCGGTCAATGCGTCGGCAATTTGTACTGCTTGTTCGCCTGATACTAAGATGTCTTTCTTAGGTTGTATCTTCGCTTCCGACATACAATTATCGACGGACTATACATTTTCCGATTCATGATAATAAGTGTTTGTCAGCTATACAATTTCTAACGAACACAGCGCACCAAAAAACGTCTGTTCAACAAAATCGACCTTGTACTATCGCCACAACCAACCCTCAACCCAAACCAACTGCAGAACCAAAACAGCTTTTTCTGCAAAAGGTTATGGAAGATGAAGTAGCAGAACAGCAATCGCTTCTTCTACTAATTTAAAAATAAAAACAGAAAAGAGCTGCAAGCAACCCCAAAAATTAAGGGAGCAGCTATTTACGGTTTAACCCGTCAAGAATCTCTTTAGCGCGGTCAACGCGGACTTTGCGTTCCTTAACCATCTGAGCCGCAACCGCCTCGATCTGTTCACCCTTCGCGCCAGCCGTAACCGCGATGTTACGCGCATGCAGCGACATGTGCCCACGCTGGATACCCTCACTCGAAAGCGCCCTGAGTGCAGCAAGATTCTGTGCTAAACCGACTGCGGCTAGAACTTCGCCGAATTCGCTGGCGGATTTGACTCCGAGGATTTTTGTTGCGATACGAGCGATCGGGTGTGTTTTTACTGCGCCGCCGATTAAACCGACAGCCATCGGCAACTCGATTTCGCCTTCCAAGTCTCCAGCCGCGTTCTTCACCCATCTGCTAAAAGTGCTGTATTGACCGTTGAGCGCTGCGTAAGCGTGTCCGCCTGCTTCAATAGCGCGATGGTCGTTGCCTGTGGCAAGTACAACCGCGATTATGCCGTTCATGGCGCCCTTGTTATGCGTCGCCGCACGGTAAGGGTCAGCCGCCGCAAATGCCGAAGCGTAGGCAATGCCTTCCACTACTTCTTCGCCGCCCAGCGCCTCTTTGGGCACGACGCATGTCGCCTTCGCCAATCGCCTAACAGCCAAATTAGAGATAATACGCAGATACACGTGTCCGCCTGTGAGTTCCTCAATCATTGGCGCAACTGCTTCAGCCATAGTATTCACGGCGTTTGCGCCCATAGCATCACGACAATCCACATAGAGGTGAACAATAACCATCTGCCCCATCGCCGTTTCAATTACTCTTGCGTCGAGGTCTTTGGCTCCGCCGCCGAACTGGTTAAGAATCGGATCCTGCTCGTTAGCTTTCTTCAGAATCTGCTCCTTAGCAGCCACGACCGCTTTCTGCGCTGCCGCCGCGTCTGGCAATTTAACAACCTGTATCTGGCCAATCATAACTGGCGCCGTGCTGGACGTTTTAAAGCCGCCGCCCTCACGCACCATCTTAGCAGCGTTTGATGCAGCTGCGATGACGCTTGGCTCCTCCGTAGCCATGGGGATAATGTAGTCTTTGCCGTTGATCTGGAAGTTCACCGCGACGCCCATGGGTTCGGGGAAGATGCCGATAACGTTTTCAACCATATGGTCCGCGACGTCGATTGAAAGCGAACAGGACTGCCCTAGAAGCGCTGATTCCTCCGCTGTTAAGCCTGCGAAGTCAGCGATTAATGAGAGCCGCTCTTTAGGCGGCAGTTTATAGAAGCCTGAAATAACTGATGACTTAGCCATACATACTTCACGCAGAATTGAAGTTTGATTTACACCTTTTAAACCTTAACATTAAATACAAAAAAAGAAGAGCGGTAACCCGCTCGGAAATTATGGTGCTCACCGTGTTAGCCACCCGTTCTTTCTAAACCCCCAGATTGCAGGAAACAGAACCCACGGAAGCACCAAGGCTGAAATCAAATTCATCACAGGCTTGTATGTCCAATGTTTTGCTGTTGAATCCCGGAATTTATAATCCAACCCCATGACTAATCCTATTAACAGTTGCCCGGCGACATAAGTGACCGGGTATATGTATGAATGCAAAACAAGCGGCCCCCACAGAAAAATCGAGAAAACAATGGCCGGCGCTAAAAAAGCGGACATGAACTCTAAATAGAACAGCAAAGCCATAACCGGATTCTTACGCCAAAAGAATGCACTCATAAAGAACGTTGAACGCAGATAACCTTTCTTCCAGCGGGTCTGCTGTCTAATGTAGGTACGCATCGATTCAGGAACATCAGTGTAAACTACCGCTGTCGGTACATAGATCGTCGCCCATTCAACTGCAATAGCTTGAGTTGTTAACCCTCTATCTTCAGCATCGTCATAACTTGCCATAGACGTCAACAGTGAGCTTTTCAGTGGCGCTAATTGGCCCTTAGCCCATGGTGTCGCAAGTGCATAGGTTGTTAGGTTACGGTCATCGCCGTACTGGATTTTATCATTAGCCCAGATGTCAATGAATCGACTTATTGCTTCCCGCCGATAGGCAGCTAAGCAGCCTGACAGGCAAAGAACCGTACCAAAGGTACTCTCCGATGTTTTGCCAATGTTAAAAGAGTAATCATACCATACATCTTGGCATTTAGTTAGAAAATTCTTATCCGCGTTAAGGACTTTACCGTTTCCAACTACGCCACCAACCTTTGGGTTAGCTGCAAAAACCTTCATGAATTCTTCAATGGCGTACTTGTCTACAATGCTATCGGAATCTATTAACACTACAAAGTCGCCTTTAGCAGCAGAGAAGCCAGTGGCGACTGCTGTGCGTTTACCACCATTGGGTTTATGGATGACTTTAAGCAGAGGGTTCTCTTTACCTAGCCTGTCCAGAACTTCTCTTGTCCTGTCTTTACTGCCGTCGTTAACAGCAACTATCTCAAGATTTCGATACGTCGAGCAAGAAATAGCCTTAACAACCTTCTCAATCAAGTCCTCCTGATTATAAACAGGAATGATAACTGAAACCAAATCGTCCGGCGGCTCATCAGTTGCTCTATGCTTAAAAAAAACCCAGCCTGTCACAAGAACTATCAGGGCGTGTATGGGCATTAATGTAGAATAGACGATTAAAGGATCTCCTACTGATAACGCGATAGTTATGTTGAAGATCATGAAAACTACTAACCCTGCTAGCATTGCGAACCTTAGAACCCAGGCTTTTCTGCTAACAAGGATTCTGCCGTTTTTGCTTATGCGCTGTTTTGAGTGACTATACAAATCATCTCTTTCTTCAAAGGATGCTTTTGAGGCTTCATTGTCTAATTCAAGCTCAAAAGGCGGCATTGTGGTTTGCTGCAAAACTATGCCTCCCTATCAGTCAATACTAATCCAGTTAGTTGGGAAGCATTCACAAAATCAAAATCCCCCGATACAAGAACAGACAAGAAAGATTCAATGTCTGACACAGTACAGGTGCTGCTGAACTGTATAATTATTGGCTGCACCGTTTCAGGTATAGCTAAAAAGAAATCAGGCCCATGACTCTGGCCATCATAAACGTACGCTTCGTACCTGACAAATTGCCCATTTTGGTATACATTGTAGTGATCACTATAAGAAAAATCCGCCAGAATTCCAGTGCGGTTGAGTAGCGAATAAATATCCTGATCTGTGGCTCCATTGGGCGCCTGAAAAACTTTAGAGTTCAAATCACCAGCATAATCTACCGAGAATTTACCATCCTGAACTTCTCTAAGCTTAGCAGTGTAGTCTGAAATGTTAGTTAAATCAGCATTACTATAGGTACGGCTACCAACATCTACTCTGTTGTTAAAGCAAGCGACTGTTTGCGGTTGGTCTTGTGCAGTCTTACCGTCGACGAAAACCGTTGCAGGCAGATTATAGTTACCTAAAACAGAAGAGAGGTTCTGGCACCATTCAGCGACGCTACCCGTTTGATAGACGCTGAAGCATAGCATTACATACCTGTCACCACTGTCTTGGCTAAAAAAGAGGGGGCTTATCATCACAACCCCTCCGATTATCACTATAACGGTAGCAATTAGCGCTGCTGTCTTCAGCTCCAAATAGCATTAGCTCCCCGAGAAGGCGACTATTTTCTTCTTTCTGGACTGCACTGTTATGGTCTCATTAGGCGGGGCAATGTTGATTTCCAGGTTACTGAGGTAACGGCTATATGCAGCATCTGAGTTGATGGCCGCCGCCACGGTTGATGTTGGCAGAAGATGTTTTGTGAGGTCAAAGTACATTTGGGTATCCTTCGGTAGGCAGTGACCACCGATTCCTTCTCTTGCTTCAAGAATATTTTCATTCCACTTCGTATTCACGGCGGCACGGAGCTCGTCAAAGCTTAACGCTTGGTCGTAACAGAACATTTTCAGCTCTTCAGCAAAAGCTATTTCCAAGAATCGGTGAGTATTCTCGATAACCTTAGTTAGCTCTGCCAATTCAACGGATGATACTGGATGCAGTGGGATCTTTAGTATGTCTCTGTAGAAGTGATGTGCCTCAGAAATGCAGCAGCATTTACATCCACCTAAAACGCGCAGTTGCTTGACTCCATGCTCGATTTTTTCTTCGCTAAAGTACCTGTGGGGGGCATGTGCAACATGGAGTTTATGATCGAGTATTTTGCATATTTGTTGACTTACACCTTTAGGTATAGTACTCTCGATGGTTACCAGCGCACCAGATTTTCCTTCTATATTTATTCTTTCAGCGACATTCAATAAACCCTCAAGATAAGGCCTGAAAATGTTTCGTGGATTATGTGTCGAAACGCAGACCATGTAGTAATCGAAATCACCGAAGGATTTGGCTTCCTTTGCTATTACGCCATCATCAACGGCACGTTGAACGGCTGTGGGGCTAATGTCAAAGCCTTCCACGTCAAGCCCTAATTGAGTCATGTATTCCGCGTTGTGGTATCCTATCTCTCCAAGTCCTATGACGATAATCCTAGGGTTAGTCCAGTTTATGCTTTTTTTAACCATTTCATCTCATCCAAGCGTTTGCTTGGTGAGCCCAAAATTCCCCAAGCGCTTTATGAATTCTCGCGAAACACTTTTTGCTGTTTAGTGAAAAGGGATTCTCTTTTTTGCAAATTGGCTTTCGCAGTTTTTGTCAACAAAACTTCGCAATAGCGAACGCTAATTCGCTTAATGCAACCGCTAACTCGGTTATGGAAAAAAGGCTCGCTATGGGCCACTTCGTGCGTCTAAAGCGTTGTTTGAGGTGTGTCCCTGGGCATAGCTACAGCTGAAACGCCGAGCCGACGGGAAATCTCTTTTGCCAAGGCGTCGCCGTCGCTTCTGAAGTTATCGGTAATAACCTGCTTAGCCCTTGTACGTTTAACGTACTCAATTAAGCCGTCGAAGTCACTGTGGTCGCTTAATGCGATTAAGTGTTCGCGGTCGCCGATTTGCCTGCATGGCTTCTGGAATTCCCATCCGCTTACACAGTACCGCGAGTTGCGCAGTCCGACATGGGCTCGCTGGTTCATGTGGTAAAATGCTACGCAGGGCAAGTTACCGTCCAGCAGTTCATGTCCTTCTTTATCAGATGAGAGCGAGACAGGCCCCAAATTCATGCCGTGGTTCTCGCAGACTTTAGTTACTTCAAAGACTCGCTCTGGCATAACGAAAGGCACCTGCACGTCGGCGCTACGAAGAAGCTGCATTACCTCCTGAAGTTTACCATGATAACCAAACATGTAGACGGTGCCACCGCGAAGGCTCTTCTCAACCATGTCCACCAGCAGCTGCCGCACATCCACATTGAAGTTGCGCCTACACGACGGTTTACCATACGTAGCCTCAACAACTAGCACGTCGCAGTCGACGGGTTCTGTGCCTTCCACGCGGAAGTCGCCTGACCACGCGATGCGAATGCCGCCTGCGTCTTCAACGAGTGTTTGGCATGCACCTAAAATGTGGTCTGCTTTTAGCAAGGTGATCTTTTCGTCGCCGTACTTTAGCGGTTTGTTGTATTCTAATGTCTGGATGGATTCTTGGTGGAGGTTCAGGTTATCGTTTAAGATTTCCGCTAAGTCGCGGGTGGCTGGGGTCATGATTACTTTTTCACAGCACTTCACGCTCTTGCGCAATCCGTAGAGATGGTCTGAGTGGGCGTGAGTTACAACACGAATAGGCCGCTTGTCATAGGCGTCGCAGGCGACATTATCCCCTAGCAAAATGGCGCCGTTTTTAGTTACATGTGCACGCTCAGCCAACTCTCAATTTCAACTCAACGTTTTTCTGTCTTCTCAGCTATCCACTCAACAAGCTGCTCTGCATCATCTGTTTCGATTCGGAAACGCAATGGCCCAAGAGGGGATTCGGCTGTTTCCTCACAGAAGGATACATGACCTGCAAACGCGACCTGCTTGTTTAGGTAGAAACTAATGGTGTTTCCACGGATGGATTTGAAGAGTAAACGTCTGGCTGCGTCACGTACACGGTCATTGCGCAGAATATTGCGGAGTTTAATCAGAGAATCCTGACCTTTCGCTTCAGCATTTAAACTGCTGCCTCTCGCCGATGGTTTAACGGTGATTTCCGCGTTGCCCAAAACTGTATTGACTGCCTGCCGTACTTTCTCTTCGTCTTCAGTGGGGTTGATTTCTGTCTCAACGTAAACTGTTACTTCAACCATTTCGTCTCAATCCTGCTAAAATTCTCTCGCACTAAGGTCTTGAAGCCCTCGATGCTATTGTCGTTAACTAATATTTTCTCAGCCATCGCTATAACACTTCCCAAACCCACACCCAACTCGCGCATGTCCCGCTCGTGGAAAACGCCATAGTTCGGTGGGTCATCGCTTCTGCCACGGATTTTCAGGCGCTCAAAACGCACAGTCGGCGGCGCATGGACAGCGACAAGCGTGAAGCTTGCGAAGTGCTCTTTGAAGATGTCTGCTTCGTAAAGGCTGCGTAAGCCGTCGATTAGGACGCGGCTACTTTGTTGCTGCTCGATTTTAGGTATGCATTTTTTAGCGATGACGTATTGGCCTTCTTTTGCTCGGAGCTCCAGCATGACTTTACCGATGTTAGCTGGGGTCGGCTCGAGTCCAGCCAGTCGGGTTTGTTCCCGCACTACGTCGCCCATTGTGACAATGTCGTAGTCTAATTCTTTGGCGACTTCGACAACTATTGATTTTCCGGAGCCGGGCATGCCACCTAAGCCAACAACAAGTTTTTCAGCGTCCAACTTGGATAACCCTTTTTTCGGTTGTATAGCAGACGCCTACATTAAAAAGCGTTTATGTCTGTAGGTTTTCGTTTATTAATGGCGGTTTCGAGCGGTGGACATTGTGGTAAATCTGCTCTTTGAGGTATCGGAGTTCCAGCGATGGCAATACGTTTTGGACGCCTAAACCATGAAGCACCGAATTTTTCGATAACTAATGTATAGCCGCCTAGCAATGCAACTTTAAGCTCTTCAGGTGTAGTGACAGCCAGATATTCGTATTCAGTTTCGCTCTTAAAGCTCAGTTTCCAGATGTTAACGTACTTCATAGCGTTATCAACGCACTTCAAGCCTAGCATTTTTCATTACCGTTATGGGGTTGCCGTTTGACATTTCAGCTATCTTTGTTCCGCCCCAATGCCTAAACGATCGCAATTCACTATAGTTTATTCGGTCATTGTGAGTAGTTGTAGCAACGCGTTTCTAAGTCGAATGAATGCAACCTCGATGCTTGCGTATTTGCAGTCAAAAACCCGCTTTGAATACCGTGGCAAGGCATTTAACATAGCAATCAGTTTTTGTGATACCTCAAGTGTTCTGGGTCGATGGTTTTTCACTGGATGCCGAATGGTGATCAAGTTGCCGACGATGTCAGTGTTCCACTCAATCGGTAAAGCTTCACCTGGATCAGTGTATGTCTCTTTTAGTGTCTGCAGATAGGCCGCCATCCGTTTGCTCTGTGCAGCAGCAATTAATTGATCAAGCTCTGTTTCCTCGGGGATAAATGGAATAATTTCGTTCTGCTTGTAGCCTTCGCCGTTCTTGGGTCGTTCCCAAGTCATCTTTTGCATCCTTAGAAAAGCTTCGTATGAGTAGCAGTGTAGCATCTTCATGCTGTCACTGATTTTGTGGGC